>JAHELT010000003.1:88299-98480 GCA_024644045.1 Chromatiales bacterium
GAGGTTGTCTTATAATCGGCACACACGGGATCGACGCTCGGTGGGCCATGGAAAAAAAGATGCACGAATCAGCCTGCGAAATCCTCGTCGTCGCGCTCTTGCTACGCATGCGTGCGCTTGCACTGGGATTATCGTGCACGGTGCTGGTCTCCTGCACGGCGATGCCCGAGGTTTACGACGAGCCGCCCGATCCGCGCGCTGATCAGGCGTTGTTCCGCGTTACGACGCTAATACAGGATCGATGGCAGGAGCTGGTGCTGCGCGGCAGGACCGAGTATCGGGTGACGGTGCACGACGGGCGGCTGGCGGTACGCGCGCGGGGCCGCAACTCGGCATCCGGCCTGATTCGAGAGGTCGAGGCGGACGTGAAGCGCTGCTCGAGGCTCGCGTGGTCGTGGCGGGTTGACAAGCTGCAGACGGCGGCCGACCTGCACGTGAAAGACAGTGAAGACGTTGCGGCCTCGATTTTTCTGCTGTTCGGCGATCCCGGTTTCTTTGCCCTGCCGGATCCCGTGCCCACCCTGCGTTACGTCTGGACCAGCGCCGTGCATCCCGTAGAGTCGGTCGTCGACAGCCCCTATCTGCCGGGCACCGTGCGCAGCCTGGTGGTGCGCAGCGGCGAACAGCATCTCGGCGAGTGGGTAGTGGAGAGCCGCGACCTGCTCGATGATTTCCGCAAAGCGTTCGGGCGTGCGCCGGACGACGACCTGTACGCGGTGGCGCTGTTCACGGACAACGACCAGACCGCGCAGCCCGTCACGGCGTTCTATGAATGGGTCGAGCTTCGCTGCGCGCAGTGAGTTGCGCTCAGTCGCTCAGTAAATGTTTACCGATTCGCTCGGGCAACGGCTCGCGGCCGGCGACGCGGCACAGGGTCTGGCCGGGTCGCGCGAGGCGACTGCCGCGGCGCGCATACAGCAGGCCGTCGATCGGTGAGTGAACCTCGATGCGTGCGGTGGCCGCATCGCGTTGCAGCGGGTCGCTCACGGTCGCCAGCAGATCGCCGCGGCTCACCTCGACGCCCGGGTCACGCGCGTAGTCCACCACGCCGGCCGATGGCGAGGCGACCATCGCGACTCCCTCCAGCGGCAGGGCCGCGCGCGCCAGTGCGGGTACCGCGCCGGGGTCCCCGTTGATCAGGCCGCGGCGCTGCAGAAACCGGTAGAGGTTCTCCGCGTCGCGCCCGGCCAGCGCTTCGCTGACGTCGCGCTCGCCGCGCAGCTCGATGGTCGAGGCCAGGCACGCCGGCTCGATGGGATGCTGCGGGAAGCGCTGGCCGAGCGCCCACCACAGCCCGCTGCAGGCTTCGTCGAAAGGGTTTCCGCCGGATCGCTGCGCGAGCAGCGTGAGCGGAGCGCCGAGCTGAGCCGGCAGGTCCTGCGCGTCGGGCCACAGCGGCGTGCCGAGGTAGACGTGCAGCACCGCCTCGTCGTCGCAGTGCAGATCCAGAACGATATCGGCATCGATGGCCAGTCTGAGCAGCGTGTGCTTCAAGGCGGCGTGCTCGCTGGGCGGCACATTGCGCAGATGCGCCAACGCCGCCGCGCGGATGACTTCCCGATTCGCCCCGGCATCGGCGCCGAGCCGCTCGCCCACCTGCCCGGCGATCGCGTCAGCGAGATCCGGATACCCGCGATTGAAATTCAGGGCCGTGCCCTGGTGGTAGCGGCCCTGGTGCATGCCGAACAGGTGCTGATCGGTGCCGATCGGGTTGGCCAGCGGCACGATGACGATTTCGCCGGTGATGGCGGCATCGCGCTCGGCCGCCTGCAGCAGCTGCGCGAGTCTCTGCTGCACCAGGAGCCCGGGGAGCTCGTCGGCGTGCAGCGCCGCCTGCAGGTAGGCCTTGGGCCGCGCCCCCGGCTCACCGAAGCGCACCACCTGCAGTACACGCTGGGTACCGGGCGCCGGGGCGGGAAGTTGAATGTGCTCGACCTGCATGACGCCGGGCATCCTACTCCACGTCCATGAACTCGGCCACCGCTGTGCAAACGGTTCTCGGTATCGTACGGCCGGCGGATCGACGTTGCGCGGGCGCGCGGCGATAGGCAAGCTGTGCGTTTCTCGCGTGTAGAGGTACTGTTCTTGTCACAACGGCACTACCGGGCGCTGCGCAGTATTTTTCTGACCGCGCCCATCAACCGTATCTATCAGCCCACGATCAGCATCAGCGCAGGCGAAGCGTCCGTCTCCATGGTGATCGACCAGAGCTTCTTTCACGCCGCCGGCGCGATCCACGGCGCCGTGTATTTCAAGGTGCTGGACGATGCCGCCTTTTTTGCCGCCAACTCGCTGGAACAGGACGTGTTCCTGCTGACCACGGCCTTCAACATCTATCTGACCCGCCCGGTCTCGGAAGGTGTCCTGCGTGCAGTGGGCAAGGTCGTCAACCGCAACCGTTCGCAGTTCATTGCGGAGGCCGTGGCCTACGACGCACAGAACCGGGAGGTCGCGCGCGGCAGCGGTATTTTCGTACGCGGCAAAACCCGCCTGCTGGAAATCGAGGCGTATTCCGACGCCCGTTCGGGTTCATGATCCTGTCACCCGGCGCGGATAGCCTGCGTCCGCCTCTCCTGCCCTCCTGGCATGCAATCGTCCACAGGGAAGTGGGTTTTCACCGCGCTCAGCGCGCGATTTCGAGCACCCGGGCCGCGAATCTGTCGGCCGGTTGCGGGCTGACGACGACCGTACGGTCGTCGAAGGTAAGCACCACGGTATCGCGCCGGTCCGTCATGAACGCGCGGTACTTGCCCAGTTTCCGGCTGTAGAACCAGCCGCTGAAGGAGAAAAAACCGCCGTTGCCGAAGGTGCGCAGCGAGCCGGCCAGCAGTGCCGGGTCGGCCTCGGCCGAGCGCAGGCCGTGCAGCGGAATCTCGGTGTTCCACAGCAGCCGCTTGACCAGGAGGGTGCTCTGCTCCAGCGTATATCCGCGCACGCAGAACAGCAGCGCGATTACCGGCAGGGCGAACACCAGCGCGCCTATCAGCGGCTGAACCCGCACTACTGCATAGCCCGCCCCGACGCAGATGCCGGTGGTAATGACCGACACGATAATGAGCGACGCGGACCAGCGGGCGGTAAATATCACGCTCGGGAAACGTGCCGTGCCATGACCGCATGATAACCCAACGGACAGTGCCCTTTCGGTACAATCCGCGCACGCCATGCACCACCCCCGTACCGAAACGCCCCACGCCAATCGCCGAGACGTCAAAAACCTCCGGCGCATGTGGGCCTATGTCTGGGACTACCGCGGCCGCGTGTTGCTGGCATTGTCGAGCCTGATCGTTGCGAAAATGGCGATGGTGGGCGTTCCGCTGGTGCTGAAGCAGATCGTCGATGCGCTGGATGCCGGGAAGGGCACCGGGATTGCGTTGCCGGTCGTGCTGCTGCTGGCTTACGGCGCGCTGCGTCTGGCGAACAGCGCCTTCACCGAGCTGCGCGATGTGATCTTTGCGCGGGTGCGCTACCACGCAATGCACCGGTTGTCGCAGGAAGTGCTGCGGCACCTGTATGCGCTGTCATTGCGCTTTCACCTGGATCGCAAGACCGGCAACGTATCCCGCGACCTGGATCGCGGCGCGCAAAGCGTCAGCTCGATTCTGAACTACCTGGTGTTCAACGTGCTGCCGACCGCAGCGGAGTTTCTGCTGGTGGCGGTGATTCTGTTGAGCGGTTACCCGGCGGAGTTCACCGTTGTCACCTTCATTACCGTGTTCACCTACCTGGCCTTCACGTTGCTCATTACGAACTGGCGCATGCATTTCCGCCACGAGATGAATGCCCTGGAATCGGAAGCCAACGGGCAGGCCATGGACGGACTTATCAACTACGAAACGGTCAAGTACTTCACCAACGAGCGTTACGAGCTGGATCGCTATGACGCCACGCTGGGCCGTTGGGAAAACGCCGCCGTCAAAAGTCAAACCACCATGTCGCTGCTGAACCTCGGGCAGGGCGTGATTATCGCGGTCGGTGTCTCGGCGATCATGTTCCTGGCGGCGCAGGGCGTGGTCGGCGGGCAGATGTCGCTCGGCGATCTGGTGCTGGTCAACACCATGATGCTGCAGCTGTTCATGCCGCTGGGTTTTCTGGGCGTCATCTACCGCGCACTTCGCTATGCGCTGGCCGACATGGATCTGGTGTTCAGGCTGCTCGAAGAACGCGCCGAGGTGCGCGACGCGCCCGGCGCGCGCGAGCTCGAGGTCCGCGAGCCGGTCGTCCGCCTCGACGACGTCAGCTTCGCCTACACGCCGCAGCGCCCGATTCTGCGCGGCGTGGACTTCACCGTGGCGAGCGGTACCAAGGTGGCCGTTGTGGGGCCGTCTGGTGCCGGTAAGTCGACGATCGCCAGGCTGTTATTCCGCTTCTACGAGGTGGATCGCGGCCGTATCCTGATCGGCGATCAGGATATCGCCCACGTCACCCAGCACAGCCTGCGGCGGGCGGTGGGCATAGTGCCCCAGGATACGGTGCTGTTCAACGACACGATCCTGCACAACATCGCCTACGCCGCGCCGGGTTGTGACTTTTCCGAGATTGTCGCGGCGGCGCAGGTTGCCGACGTGCACACCTTCATCGAAAGCCTGCCGGAGGGCTACGCAACGGTGGTCGGGGAGCGTGGACTGAAACTGTCCGGGGGCGAAAAGCAGCGGATAGCGATCGCCCGCATGGTGCTGAAGAAACCGCGGATCATGGTGTTCGACGAGGCCACCTCGAGCCTCGATTCGCAGTCCGAGCAGAACATTCTCAGCGCCTTGAACCGGGTGTCCTCGGGCGTCACCACGCTGGTCATTGCCCACCGCCTGTCGACCGTCGTCGACGCGGACGAGATACTGGTGATGCGTGAGGGGCGCATCGTCGAGCGCGGCGACCACAACGCGTTGCTGAGACGCGCCGGCCTGTACGCGCAACTGTGGAAGCTCCAGCAGGACGAACGTGCCGGCGGCTGGTCCGCGGAGGCGGACGGGGCCGCAGTGCGGCAGCAACCGGAGCCGGCTCAGGAATGACCGCGGCACGGGGACTGTCCCCTTTGCCTCGGTGCTGTCGTTGACCTGCGGCGCTTTCCGTATCCCGAACCTTCGTCTCTACGCCGGCGTGTCGGGGGACTGTCCCCTTTTCCGCTGACGCAAAAACAAAGACAGGGGTCCCCGGTGTAGCGCACCGTTCCGGGAAAAGGCTCTGTAGAACGCGTCCCCGAGCTCAATCGCTCTCCACACCGAGGCGCTGATGCCACTCCGCCAGCGATTCCCGAGGGTAGGTGTCGAAGTGTTGATCGCCTGGTGCATCGCACACCTTTACCCACGGTGCGCGCGAGGCGAGCATCATGTGGGTTCGGTGCGGCGGCGCCGGCAGCGGCGAGTCGATTGCCGAGGCGAACGGGTGCACCAGCTCCGGCCAGCGCGGATCCCACACCCACAGCGCCGTGCCGCACGCGCCGCAGAAATTCCGCTGTGCGGGGCTCTGCTTCGGCTCGCCCGTGCCGTCGCGCAGCGTGGCGCTGTAGACATGCAGGTACTCCCGGCCCTCCACCTCGAGCGAATCGTAGCTGCCGCCGAGGTTGATCGCGTACCCGCCGCCACCCGCCGTCTTGCGGCAGATGCTGCAGTAGCACAGGTTGTAGGGGTAGGGGTACCTGGCGTGCAGGCGGAAGCGTACGGCGCCGCAATGACACGATCCTTCCAGCAACATCGTTCGTTCTCCTCAACTTGGGTCTGTTTGTCTGGTTTGCCAGCGGCGCATGATCTCGTGCAGTTGCCGGACCCCGTCGGTCAGCGCGGCCGGACCGGGCTGCAGGATATACGCTGACTTGATCTCGTGCAGCTCGGCGCTGGCGACTGCCGGGACCGTGGACCAGCCGCTGCGCGTCGCCACCCGCTGCGGGTTGAAGCGCTTGCCGCACCAGGAGCCGATGATAATGTCGGGGCGGCGCCGAACTACTTCGGCCGGGTCGGCCACGATGCGT
Organism: Chromatiales bacterium; assembly: GCA_024644045.1. GTDB lineage: Bacteria > Pseudomonadota > Gammaproteobacteria > JAHELT01 > JAHELT01 > JAHELT01. The sequence continues at coordinate 94,265 of JAHELT010000003.1, forward strand.
CCGGCCCCGCCGGGCGACTGCGCCAGCTCGGGGAAGCAGTCGTCGCCGCCGGCGCAGTCGATCAGCTCGGACACCCAGCGGATCGCGCTGATCATCGGGTCGTCCCACTCCTCGAAGTAGACCCGCGGTCTGCGTGCGAATGCCTGCCCTGCCTCGCGTATCGCCTGCAGGCCGGTTTCGATCTCCGCGATCAACGCCATGCCACGATCGCTCATCCCTACCAGGGCGCTCAGCGTGAGCATCATGTCGAGTATTTCCTGCACGCTGCGCTGATTGAAGATGACCACGTTCAGACCCTGCCTGATCAGGTCGTTGGCGATATCCGCCTGCAGGTCCGAAAATCCCAGCACCAGGTCGGGCTCCAGCGCCAGGATCTTGTCCGTCTTTGCCGACAGGAACGCCGAGACTTTCGGTTTCTCGCGGCGCGCGCGTGCCGGACGAACCGTGAACCCGGAGATTCCGACGATTCGATCCTCGGCGCCGAGCAGGTACAGCGTCTCGGTGGTTTCCTCGGTCAGGCAGACGATTCTGGCGGGGTAGTTACCGGGCATGGGTGCGGTGGTTCATCGCGTCGCCGGCACGCGGTTCACGCGAGGTGCTTTTCCATGAACACGGACAGCGGATCCTCACGGTAGGCGCCGAACGGCCCGCGTCTCGAGTAACCCATGGCGGCATACAGGCCGAGCGCTTCGGACTGATGGATGCCGGTTTCCAGGCGCACGATCTGCACATCGCGGGCGCGCACCTGCGATTCGAGCGCGTCCAGCAGGCGTTGCGACAGGCCGCGGCCACGGAAGCCGGGCGCAACATACATCCGCTTGATCTCTGCGTAGCGTTCCGGCTGGAGCTGCAATTTCGCCGCCCCGCAGGCTACCACCGTATCCTCGCTGCAGGCGCACAGGAAAACCACGTTCGCGCCGGCGAGCGCTTCGGGCGGATCCAGATGGTTGCTCTCGGCGGGATAAAGGGACAGCTGATAGGCGTCCAGGGCATCGATCAGCGAACGAACGCCGGGCTCGCTCGGGTCAGCGGTGCGGATCTCGATGTTCAAGCCGGTGTGCACGCGGGGTTGATACACGCAGCCGAGTGTACACGGTAGACCGCCTATTGCACGAAGCATAACTCCGGGCATGCCAGCGCTGCGCCCTGCGGGCCAGCCAATGGCTGTTCAAATTGTTCCCGGCAATTCAGTCCCGCCTCAGGGGAAATCCGGCTGAGTAGATTGGACGATCGGGTGCAGAGCAATAGCCGGCCTGTTGCTCAAGGCCGGTCGTTCGCCACTATGGACATCGGATGGCAACGCCAGATCTTTCCTGGGAGTGAACAGGTACCAAGCTTTACCCGTTGAGGTTACGGGAAAACAGGCGCAAACGATTGATTTCAGCGTTCAACATGACTACTGGGTAGCCGCCTTCGCGCAATTTGCGGGCTGGCAGCGGCGATTTGTGCCCGCGACCCGCGTGCGCCGTCAGGAAGGTTTTTCAGGCAGCAGGCTGCGCACCGCGTTGGAGACGACGATGTCGCAGGTCTCGCGGTAGCCTTCGTGGTTCTTCTCGATGTCGGAGAGCTTGTACAGGTAGTTGACCATCACCCCGGCCGACTCGCGCAGGCCCTTGGGCGAGGTGTCGGCCAGCCAGTTGAGCTGCTCTATGCGCGCTCCGTTGCTGAGATGGAAGTTGGCGACCGGGTTGGCCGCGCGTCCTCGCCGGCGATCCTCCACCAGGTGCCGCGCGGCCAGGCGCAGGACCGGGTTGCGCAGGACCTCCCTGGCGGTGTCATCGGCCAACCAGCCGTCGTCGCCGAGGATGCGGTCGAGATCCGTGTGCCCGAAATGCGCTGCGACGGCGGCTACTTCGTCCTCCGGCAGCGAGGCCGTCGCGGCGTTGTGTCGAAACAGGCGCCGCACGTAGTCCACGAACCCCGGAATCGGTGACAGCGTCGCGAAGGTCTTGAGGCGGGGCAGCTCGCGCTGCAGGTGATCCACGACCCGCTTGATCAGGAAGTCGCCCAGGTTGACCCCCTGCAGGCCCGGCTGGGTATTGGAGATCGAGTAGAACACCGCGGTGTCGGCGCGCTCCGGGTCGACCGGGGTGCGGCGTGGATCCAGCAGCGTCTGAACACTGGCTGTGAGCCCCGAGGACAGCGCCACCTGCACGAAGATCAGCGGCTCATCCGGCATGCGCGGGTGGAAAAACGCGAACGCGCGGCGGTCGACCGCATCGAGTCGGCCTTTGAGGTCGTCCCAGCTGGAAATCTCGTGCACCGCCTCGTACAGGATGAGCTTTTCCAGCAGCCTGGCGGGCGCGTCCCAGGTCAGGCGTTTCATGTCCAGGAAGCCGATGTCGAACCAGGACGAGAGCAGGTTCTTCAAATCCGTGTCCAGGCTGAGCAGCCACGCGTCGTCCTGTCCGTAGCTGCGCAGATCGGCGCGCAGATCGACCAGGAACTTGACCCCCTGCGGCAGGGCGTTGAACTGCATCAGCAGCTCGCGCGCCGGCAGCTTCAGGGCATCGCGCAGGCGCTGCTCGCACTGCAACCTCGCGCGCGCGGTATCGGCATGCTGGTACGCGGCTATTGCCTGCTCCAGGGCATCCCGGGGCACCGCGAAATCGTGGGCCAGGATATGCAGAAATCGCCGCCTGCCGATGTCGTCGAGGTCGAGGTACGTGCGCCCGAGTCCTGCCGCGCGCGCCTTCGCCGAAACCACGCCGCCCCGGGCCTGCAGGCACTCCTGCATGCGCTGGCGCACCCGGTCCGCGTCCTTTTCCGGCAGATCCGGCTTCACCCGCAGCGTGTCGTCGTTGGCGGCGGCACCGGCGACGCTGCGCCAGGCGTTGCGCAGACTGTCGAGCGTTGAAAACAGCGCGTTCATGAATAGTGTCTACGGTCTCTGTAGCGGATCGACAGCAGTTTCCTGGAGTGGTTCCCGGGCCGGCCCCGGGGTGTGATGCGCAGGATACTTGCAGTCGCCGGGCGCCGCTGTGACGCAACAGCGAATTCCGCAGGAAATCGTGCCCGCCCGCTCAGCGGAAGGCGCGTTTGACGGCGGCAGTGGTGGCCGCGTGTGCGGTGTCCCGCAGCAACGAGCCGTGGGCGTTCACCAGGTGGGCGAAACGCAGCTCGAGCAGCCGCTGGAAATCCGCCTCCAGGCTGCCCTCTTTGGGCGTCATGTACTTGAGCCAGAGCGGGCCGATCAGCGTGGCTGACCGGAAGCCTATGAACGGCATCATGACGCGCACCAGCGGCGAGCAGTAGCGGTGATCGCCCCAGTGCTGCACGCTGTCGCAGGTAATCAGGATGCCGTCGTTGCGGTTCACCAGCAGCGCGCATTCGGGTCTGCGTGTCAGCTCGAACAGGAACAGGTCCACATCCGGCAGCGGCAGCGACACGCCCGGCTCGAGCAGCACGTCCGGGGGCGGATCGCTGTAGTGCCGGGAACCGGCCTGGGACCAGAACCTGGCGCCGTAGCGATCGACGTAGTAGCGGTCGTCAAGACCGTGAAAGTTACCGAGGCGGATCAGGTGGTTGAGCTTGCCCAGGCGCTCGAGCTGCTCCTCGCCCGCGTGCGACAGGCGAACCGCGTTGATGGCCGTAAGCTCGCCGGCGTGACGCAGCAGCGTCATGTTCCGGCTGATGCGCATGCCCCGCCCCATGTGCATGCTGCCGCGCAGCAGGAAAACGTCCGGAAAGACTTCCGTGATCGGATCGTGCGGTTGCGCCGTTGCGTACACGGGTGGTGGCGGTTCAGGCCCGGCTGCCGCCGTCCAGCACCAGCGGGTAGCCGGTCATGAACCGGGCTGCGGGGGAGGCCGCGTAGAGCGCCAGGTCCGCCACCTCTTCGGGTGTGCACACGCGCTGCAGGGGCACGGCACCCGCCGATTCGGCGAGCCCGCGGTCGGCGTCTACACCGCGCTGCCGGAACTCGCCGCGCAGCATCGGGGTATCGACATCCCCGGGGCAGATCGGGATCACGCGCACGCCCTCGCCGGCGTGGTCCAGCGCCATCGCTCGCGACAGCTGGATCACGGCGCCCTTGCTGGCGCAGTAGGCCGCCAGGTGCCTGCTGCCCGTCAGGCCCGCGTCCGAGGCGATGTTGACGATAGTGCCGCCTTTTCGGTTGCCGCGCAGCAGCGGCAATGCTGCGCGGCAGACGTAGAACATTGCGTTGACGTTGACGCTGAAGGTCTGCAGCCACTGCCGATCGGTGGTTTCCTCG
>JAHELT010000173.1 GCA_024644045.1 Chromatiales bacterium
GATCGCGCGTCAGGCGCCGCAGGCCGCGGCCCTCGGTACCCATCACCAGCGCTACCGGCTCGCTCAGACGCGCGTCGTAAAGGCTTTCCGCCGCCTCGTCCGCAGTCCCCACGATCCATATGCCCCGCTCCGCGAGTCCGCGCAGGCAGCGCGCCAGGTTGACTACCCGCACCAGCGGCACCAGCCCGGCTGCCCCGCTCGCCACCTTGACCACCGCGGGCGTGAGTGCGCATGCGCGATCTTTGGGAACAATGACCGCATGCACGCCGGCGGCGTTGGCCGTACGCAGGCAGGCGCCCAGATTGTGCGGGTCCTGCACGCCGTCCAGCGCAAGCAGCAACGCCGGTCCGGCCAGCGCGTCAAGGTGTGCGTCCAGCGCCGCCTCGTCCCAGTAGGGAAACGCTTTGCAGCGTGCCACCGTTCCCTGATGCGCCGCTCCCTGGGTCAGCTCGTCGAGCGCCCGCCGCTCGCAACGACGCACGTCGATCCCCGCATCGCGCGCGAGACTCTGCAATGTCTGCATCTGAGCGTCATCGCCGCGCGCCACCAGCAACTGCATCACCAGATGCGCGTGCCCTTCCAGCAAAGCACGTACGGCATGCACACCGAAAACGATCTGCGCCGGGCTCTTCACTTCCGCCGCCGCCGGCGCATCACGCGGGCGGGGCGCTTTTCGGACAGCGTGAACTCGACTTTGGCCTCGTCGAGATGCACCGCCGCCACCACGACGTGCACCCGGTCCCCCAGGCGGAACTCGTGGCGGCCACGTTCGCCCTGCAGCGTGTGGCGCACGGGGTCGAAATGGTAGTAGTCGCGCGGCAAGGCCGTAACGTGTACCAGACCCTCGGTGCGCAGCTCGATCAACTCGACGAACACGCCGAACGACGCCACGCCGCTGATGATGCCCTCGAACTGGTCGCCGACGTGGGCCTGCATGAACTCGCACTTGAGATGCCTGGTCGCGTCGCGGGTCGCTTCTTCCGCCCGCCTTTCCGTGAGCGAGCAATGCGAGCCGAGTTGCGCCATGGCCGCCGCGCCCACCTCCGCCGCCTGCGCACCGCGCAGTTGATCCTTGATGGCACGGTGCACGACCAGGTCGGGGTAGCGTCGGATCGGGGAGGTGAAGTGCGCATACTTGTCCAGCGCCAGCCCGAAGTGCCCCTCGCAGCGCGGCTGGTACACCGCCTGCGACAGCGAGCGCAGCAGCACCGTGTGAATCAGAAAGGCGTCGTCGCGTCCGCGGGTTCGCTCGATCAGGTCTGCGTAGTCGCCTGGGCCGGGTTCGTCACCGCCGCCCAGACGCAGGCCGAACTCGCGCAGGAACAGCTGCAGATCTGCCAGCTTGTCGCCGCTGGCACCCGCATGATTACGGAACAATCCGGGCAGCTTGTGGCGTTTCAGGTAGCGGGCCGCGCACACGTTAGCCGTAACCATGCACTCCTCGATCAGGCGGTGTGCGTCGTTACGACTGTACGGCAGGATGGCGGCGATACGCCCGCGCTGATCGAACTCGAAGCGCACCTCGTCGCTTTCGAAATCCAGCGCGCCCCGATCCTGGCGCGCCGCCAGCAGCTCCGCGAACACCGCCGCCAGATTGCGCAGCGGCTCCTGCAACCCGGCGGCCGCGGACTGCCGCCGCCGGCCGGTCTCGAACAACCACTCATTGACCTGTGTGTACGTCAGTCGAGCGTGCGAGCGGATGACCCCTTCCTTGAACTGCGAGCGCTGCACCTGTCCGTCGCGCACCCGCATCTCGCAAACCAGCGCCAGGCGGTCCACTTCCGGGTTCAGCGAGCAGAGCCCGTTGGACAGGGCCTCCGGCAGCATCGGCACCACGCGTCCCGGGAAATACACCGAAGTGCCGCGCTCGTGCGCCGCCTCGTCGAGTGCGCTGCCGGGCGTCACGTACTGTGCGACGTCAGCGATGGCGACGCTCAGCAGCCAGTCCTGACCGCGCCGCTCGCAGAAAACCGCATCGTCGAAATCCTTCGCGTCCTCGCCGTCGATGGTCACGAACGGCAGGTCGCGCAGGTCCTCGCGTTCCCGCCTTGCCGCTGCGGTCACGTGGTCGGGCAGACGTCGGGTCTGGGTGATCACCGGATCCGGCCACTCCGCGGGAATGTCGTGGCTGCGGATCGCGATTTCGACTTCCATGCCGGGTTTGCTGCGCTCGCCGAGAATCTCCTCGATCGCCCCGATCGGCTGGTTGTGGTGGCTCGGCTGCTCGGTGAGGCGGGCCACCACGATCTGATGGTGGCGAGCACCGTGCAGCCGTTCCGGCGGAATCAGCACGTCCTGGTGGATGCGCCGGTCTTCCGGGGTCACGTAGCTCAGCTCGCCTTCGCAGTGCAGGCGCCCGACCACGGTCTCGTGGGCGCGCTGCAGCACCTCGATGATGCGCCCCTCCGGGCGGCCGCGCCGGTCCACCCCGGTCACCCGCACCAGTACGCGGTCGCGGTGCAGCACCGAGCGCATTTCGCGCGGTGCCAGGTAGACGTCCTCGTCGCTGGTGTCGGCGATCAGGAACCCATAGCCGTCGCGGTGCGCGCTGATCGTGCCGCGCAGCATCTCGCTTTCATCGATCGGCAGGTAGCCGCCGCGCCGGTTCCGCAGCACCTGCCCCGCGCGCAGCATGGCCCCCAGGCGTTTGTCGAGTGCGGCGCGCTGGGATTCCGTATGCAGTTCGAGCGCGTCCAAAAGCTTGTCGAGGTTCAGCGGCCCCTCGGCGTTGCGCAAGGTGGCCAGGATCAGCTCGCGGCTGGCGATCGGATCGGCATAGCGGCGCGCCTCGCGTTCCGCAAAAGGGTCTTTCTGCGCGCTCCTGCTTCGTTTTCGCATCGGGAATCAGTGTCCGTTGGTCGGTGCCGCTGGCGCCGAATTGACAAGCCCCGGCGCGATCGCTACATTGCGCGGCCCTCGCGCCGAGGTGGCTGAATTGGTAGACGCGCCAACTTCAGGTGCTGGTAGGGGTAACCCTGTGGAGGTTCAAGTCCTCTCCTCGGCACCAAGAGCGCAAGTTTACCCACGCCCGCCGAAACACACCAGCACATTGTTTTTACAGCGTTTTTTCGCGGACGCCTCAGTTGTTGGTGAACCGGGTCAGCGCCAGGTCAGCGCTAACGACCCGCCCGGAATCGCTGAGGCGCTCCAGCGGTCCAATTTTTTAGTATGTGCGGTTCGGTGGTATGTAAAAATGTGAGCGGTTGGTTTTGTGCCCAGGTGGCGGAATTGGTAGACGCGCATGGTTCAGGTCCATGTCTACGAAAGTAGGTGGAGGTTCAAGTCCTCTCCTGGGCACCACCCGAATAAAAAGCCGGCGTGCTGCCCGGCGCCACAGGTGCCGGGCAGCGGCAGCATCATCCGACGCGTTTGACGTTCAGCGTCATGCCGTCGCACGAGACCACCTCGACCAGCTGCGACTTCGCAATCACATCCTCGGTGGTCACGCTCCACAGGGTGTCGCCGATGCGCAGCTTACCACTCCCGTGGTCGACCGCACGGTCCGCCTTGAAGCGCCGGCCGACCAGCTGCGCGGCGCGATCGTTGAGCGAGATGTGGTCGTCGCGATGTTTGTTGAAGCGCCGGAACTTCGCCCAGTACAGCACGCTCAGCACGACCGCCAGCACCGCGTAGGCGGATACCTGCCAGTGCCAGTGGAAATCACCGATCAGCATCGCCACCCCGACGATAAAGGCCGCCGCCGCCGGGCCGAGCAGAAAGCCGGCCGCACCGAGTGCCTCCATGCCGAGCAACACCAGACCCAGGACCAGCCAGTGATAGGCGGTCAGGGGAAACAGCAAATCGTATAACATGATTCGTCCCTACGTTTTGAAAAGGACCGAGCGCTCGGCAACCCCGGGCACTCGTTCACGTCGGTTTACGGCGTCCGTTGTCCGCCGAACGTCGACTTCACGATCTCTGCGACGCCGCCGAGTGACCCGATCACCTGCGACGCCTCCAGCGGCATCAGAATGACTTTGTTGTTGTCGGCCGCGGCCAGCTGACCCAGCGCGTCAACGTACTTCTGTGCGACGAAATAGTTGATCGCCTGCGCGTTACCGGACTCGATCGCTTTAGACACCATGGCGGTCGCGCGCGCCTCGGCCTGTGCTTCTCGCTCACGGGCCTCGGCTGTGCGGAACGCGGCTTCCTTCTCGCCCTCCGCGCGCAGAATCTGCGCACGCTTTTCGCCTTGCGCCACGGCAATCGCGGCTTCACGGTCACCTTCGGCGGTCAACACCGTGGCACGCTTGTCACGCTCGGCCTTCATCTGATTCGCCATTGCGTCGACCAGATCGCGCGGCGGCGAGATGTCCTTGATCTCCACCCGTGTGACCTTCACGCCCCAGGGGTTGGTCGCCTCATCGACTTTCTCCAGCAGCGTGTTGTTGATACGGTCGCGGTTCGACAGCATCTCGTCGAGCTCCATTGAGCCGACCACTGCACGGATGTTGGTCATCACCAGGTTCTGCATCGCACGTTCGATGTCGTTCACCTCGTAAGAGGATTTGACCGCATCCATCACCTGGAAGAAGCACACCGCATCGGTAGTGACCATGGCGTTGTCCGAACTGATGACTTCCTGCGGGACGATGTCCAGCACCTGTTCCATCATGTTCTGCCTGCGCCCGATCCGGTCGATGAACGGAATCAGGAAATTGATACCCGGCTTCAGGGTGCGGGTGTAGCGGCCGAACCGCTCCACGGTCCAGTTGAATCCCTGGGGCACCATCTTCACGCCGGTCATGACGAACACGATGGCGAAGATCACGAGCACCACGACGGTTAAATCGATCCCAAAAAACATAACGCCTCCCATATGTCTCGTTAGATAGACATTCATCTACTATTCAAAACAAATAGTGAGATTGATTTTATTGATGATATACTATAAAGTCAACAAATATCGTATTAGATAGACATTTGTCTATATATAGTGTCTAATGCGCGCCATGCCACAGAACACCTTCGAATCGCCGGTCATGGCCATCGCGGTGCGCCGCCTCCTGCGTTCGCAGATGGCCGCTAAAGGCATTGAATACAAGGACTTGACTAAAGGTCTTAAGGAATTAGGTGTTGACCAGCGCGAGTCCACGCTGCGCTCGAAAATCAACAACGGCACGCTCGGCGCGCAGCTTTTCCTGTACATCCAGCTCGCCCTTGGCGTCCGCGACCTGCACCTGAGCCAGGTGAACGAGATTCTGCAGGACGTGCATCGCGAGCGCGAACAGCAGACCACTCCGGCCGAGTGACAGCCGCCGGCCGCATGGCTATCATGCGCCTCCCCTGCTGCGCCGGTAGCTCAACTGGATAGAGTATCGGGCTTCGAACCCGAGGGTTGCAGGTTCGAGTCCTGCCCGGCGCGCCAAAAATCAAGGACTTATACGACCTTCGGGAGAGGTCCTGTCCGATAAAACCCGGATTGTCCGATATTATCGGGTCGGTTTGACCCGTTCGGGCTTGCGGCGGTAGATCCGGCGGGTCGTCGCCGCGTCGGCGTGCACCAGGAGTTCGCGGGCGCGCTCCAGGCTTGCGGCGTCGGAGGCGCACTTCGCGCGCAGGTCGTGCTCGGTGAACCGCTCCGTGACTTCCGTTTCCTTGATTACCTTGGCCATGAACCGCTGCCACAGCGAGTCGAAGCTGTGGGCGCGGCCGTCCTCAGTGACATAGGCCTTCCCTGTACGCGTTACGAACAGCCAGGGTGCGATGTCCTTCGGACGCGCCGCCTTCGCATCGTCGATCGCCTCGCGCAAGGCGTCCGTCATCTCGTACACCACCGCGCGGCCTGTCTTAGAGACCCTCACGTGTAACCCGTCTTCGCAGACGTCTGACACGCGTAGCCGTAGCAGATCACCCCGCCGCAGCCCGGTGAGCAACTTGATTGCGATGTAAGCACGGATCACCTTGTTGGCGACCACACGTTGGACAGGGCAGCAATCGACTAAAATACGCAATATTCAGAATTCGCACGTTGCCGCAAATCGACGTGTCGGAAGCAGCAAATATTGGGGGGCGCCGATATTTTGGCGCCTTTGCGGGGTATCACAATATCAGTGCGTACGGAGTATCACGATATTTGTGCTAGCAACATAATCACCTGTTAGGCTGATCTTGATGTCATCACGAGAAAAAAGGCTGGAGAGGATTGGCCGAGCCTCTCAAGCTGGCCAGGCGGACCATATTGTGGCAAGGACGGCAGGCAGAATTGATGTCGACGCGATCGAGCAAATAGTTGTTCAATCTCGCCGCATGGTCGGCGACGTCTTTTTGTGGGAGAAATGTCGATTCGTTTTGCTCTGTCGCTAGCACCTTCACGGGCTGCGAGTTTCGAAACATGCGGATAGGTCAGGCGACTTGGGGTGGTGGATATCGCAGGTCCACTTTCGATTCCTGTAGCTTTGATGGCAGTCATTTCCGTTCAATCGCACCTGGCAACGCTCGCTTCATAAACTGTTCGTTTACGGATGTAAGTATTCCGGAGTTCTATGCGCATGATATCGAGCTGATTGATTGCACCTTCTCGGGATGCTTGGAAAAGGGGTTCGTGAATGGATCACGGGACAGAAAGAGGCTTCGTTTTTTTGATCGCCGCCGAAACACTATCACCGGCAACGATTTCAGTGGTTGTGAGTTACGTGACTTTTCCTTTCGAACCGGCGTGGATCTCAGTAAGCAGGTTCTTCCTAAGGGAGAGGCATATCTCTACCTTGCCAATCCCACGCAAGCGATTAGTTATGCTCGGATCATCGTGGCAGACTGGGGCGACCCTGAGTTGCGACGACTAGCGGGAATTGTGCTTGATGTATGGGAGCGTGAATTGAAAGACGGTCAAGAGCAGATCTTTTGCTATATTCCCCCGCACGGCGAATTTGCGGGAGTGTATAAAGAACTCGGACCGATAGTTATGCGCGCATCGGCCTAACAAAGGCATGGAGCCGACCTGCGAAAATCGTACCGTTTTTGCAAACGTTGTCAGGCGGCTCATGCCAGACGTTAGAACTCAAGAAATATCATTGACGACATGATGAGGGTTGTTTCGCTTGAGCTAGTCGCGCTATCGATTGCGATAGCCGGCCTACTTGGCATAGGGGCATACAGTATGTCGGCGGAATCTGTGATTGGACTCGTTGCTTCAAGTGAACGTCCCGAATATCTTAAGCTGACGAAAGTGCTTTTTTGGGCGTCCTCGGCAGCTGTTGTTGCGGCCATTGTGGCGGCGGCAGGCGCAGTTCAAGAACAGCACGCTATTGTTTTGTGTGCTATTTCTACGGGCATGTTGGCATTAGTCGTGGTAATTGCAGTAGTGTGGGGTTCATGGTTCCTATTTGCGGCATGAGTTCTAACAAATCACTCAACCGGACGCCGGAACCGTCCGCCGGTTTCAGTAGCGCTAGTGGCGGCGCCGGTTAGTTCAAGCGTTATCAGGAAAGAGCAATTTACCAGACGGTGGCATTTGCTTTGTCTTCGACGAACAGCCGCCTCATTGGCCGATTTCTGCTGTGTGCAACGCAGCAAAGTTGCGATGCTGCGTTCTTCCGATAGGTCCGTAATGTCGGCATCCCTGCCAAAAAGTCGGCAAACCCTCTGGCTGAACTGGCTCCGATAGCAGACCGACGTGGACCGTTGTCGGCTATCGGGGTTAGTTCAGCCAATCACGAAGCGATGAGTCATTCCGAGGTGCCGACAAAACGGACTCCGCAATACGCTGCATTCCCCAGATTTCGCTGCGTTGCATCAAAGTGAGATCGGCTGATAAGGAGTCAGTTAAAAGTGCTATTTCCAGGTCGGTAAGACGAATAATGTTTTCCCGCGCTCACCCGAACCGAAGTCAAAGATCACAGAATCGTGACTGAACGCATCACGCTATACGGTCCCGCCTACAGCACCTTTACGCGCACTGCTCGTCTGTGCCTTGAGGAGAAGGGCGTTGTTTACCAACTGGAGGAGGTAGATTTCCTGCGCGGCGCCAATAGATCAGTCGATCACTTGGCGAGGCACCCCTTCGGCAAGGTGCCTGTGCTGCTGCACGGTGATTTCAAATTGCACGAGACTGCGGCAATAACCGACTACATTGATCGTAGTTTCGATGGAATCCAGCTTCAGCCAGTGGACCTCCGGGAGCGCGCTCGAATGCTCGAGCTTGTCAGTTGCATCGTCTCGTATATCTACCCCGCCATCGTTGGCCAAATCATTGTAGAGAGATTAGTCAAGCCGTTGCTCGGACAAAACACAGACGAGCCGAATATCGAGAAAGGCGCGCGACGACTTGAGAGGCGACTGCGGGTCCTGGAAGGGTATGTTGGTGACAATCCGTACATGCTTGGCCAGTCGATCTCACTGGCGGACCTGTATTTGATCCCGATGTGGGCGTATTTCCTGCAAACACCGGAAGGAAGCGGAGGCGTCACGATACCGCAGAATATGGACCGCTGGTGGGCGAAAGTCAGTCAACGGCCGAGCGTTGTGGCCACGGAAGTCGCGCTCGCTTAGCCCGTTTGCGCGAAGTAGTCGCGAGTCCGCCCAAACCATTGCACCGTTGGTATTTCTGCCAGCGGCCTGGTCGCAGCGTCTGTCAGAGTCGGCACGAAAGCGGCCATTCCCTAAGCGTCGATGGCAGTCTCTGGAGCCGACAAAGCTGACCTGCGATTACCCGTGTTGCGATGCATTACAGCTCGACAGTTATCGGTGTGCGGCTGCGGCCCACGCGCAAGGGGGATCAGCCTGGTCGGGACCTCCTCGAACACGCTACGGAATCACGAGCGTCGGCGCCTCGCCGGGCTTCCAGAGCGCGGCGCTGGCCGTGCCCTGCGGGTGCTGCGCCCACGGGTCCGGACCGCTCGCCGTCCATCCGTAGGGATCCACGGCCACCCAGCGCTGGTCGACCCAGCGGTGGACCTCGAAATGCAGATGCGGCGCGGTCGAGCAACCGGTGTTGCCGGAGATGCCGATCTCGTCACCGGCGCGCACATCGGCGCCAGGCGCAACCGAGATGCTCGAGAAGTGTCCGGCGCTGCTGAGATAACGGTCGCCGTTCGGGGCGGTGTGCATGACGGTCACGACCTTGGCTGCCACGACCGGTGAGCCGGGAAGTAGCGGGCAGGGTGCAGCTGCGCCGTCGCCGGCGTGCACGACCTCCCCGGTCGCCACCGCCTTTATCGGCGTGCCCTCTACCATACCCCAGTCGTACCCGTCATGCCCGTCGCTGCCTGCGCCGGGCTCGCCGACGGCGCGCCGCGCGCCGGTGTGGTCGACGACAAAGCCGTTGTTGTCGGACGCGAGTGGGGCGTCGTGATCGAAGAAATTGCCCACCGGATAGTCGCCGTCGAAGGGTTTGTCGAAGAAAGCGACGGCTTCGCCCCCGCTGCCGACCCCAACGCTCCCGCCGTCGCAGCCCGCCAGCATCACGGCGACGATGATTGCGATCGTTCGAGCGACATGACGCACGCCCGTTACCCTCCTGCACAGTCGATGTTCGTGGCGTATAGAAAGAGTATAACCAGCATGGCGGACGGCAGTCAGCGCTGCGAAGTGGGGATGGCCGTCGAATGAGCGATCTGAGCACCGGGTGTGGCCCAGGTGGAAGGAGATTCACTGTCCTGGCGGGACAGGTGGAGGAAATCTGCGGGGTTGAGAAATCTGGGTGAGTGCGGGCGAGGCGAGCGTGCGGCCGTGCCGATGTCTGCCCGACACGGCTTCCTCGCCTGAAAGAGGGCTCAGCGGGGCTAGTCCGTCAGACCGACAATGATCCTTGAAAAGGTGCGCGAGCCTAAGCAACGACCGGCTGTGCTTTGATAGCGTGAATTCATTTACTTTTTTTTCGAGGGCAGTTTTCGACATTTCCCTACTCCGGAGCCGCATCGCCTTGTGCCATCGTTTCGAGAGGCCTCGACACTGTCCAGGCGTCAAAACATTGACTGTGGATGTACAGTCTACGTACGTCATCTTTGTTGCCCCTTTGCTATCTCCAGCCGCTATCCATTGCGCCGGTAGACGAATGCATGTGGGGAACTGGCGGTATTGCGATGCAACAACGGCGTCGAAGTACACGGTTCGATGATGTCCGCAAAGTCGGCACAGCGGTCCCCCGTCACCGACAGCGATAGGTCTGAAGTACCCCCAGTTACG
>JAHELT010000033.1 GCA_024644045.1 Chromatiales bacterium
CGGTACACCATCAGGATGCCTTCGCGCTGGTGAATCGTCTGCAGCGGCGCGCCGCAGGTTTCGAGCACTGTTGGTGACAATCAGCTCCAGGCTGATGTGCGGGTGCTGCCGGCTGAACGAGGCGAGCGGCGCGCCGACCACCGAGAGCAGCAGCGAATCGGTGGTGGTTACCCGCACCAGGCCTTCCAGTCTGAGCTCGCTGCCGACGATCTTGCGCTCCAGCTCGGTGATCGTGCTCGCCATCGTGCTGGCCGCGCTCAGCAGCTGCTCGGCCTCGGGAGTCAGGGTGTACTCTGCATCGATACGCTCGAACAGGCGCACGTTGATGTGCTTCTCGAACGCGTTGATGCGCCGCAGCACGGTGGTGCGATTGACCCCCAGCTCGCGCGCCGCCGCAGCGATTGACCCGGTCTCGGCGACGCTCAGGACATACCGGAGATTGTCCCAGTTCATCGTTGCATTATTGCACGATCGGACGGCGAAAATGCGAAATTGTTGTGCGTTATTGCAGCATGCTAGGCTGCCAGCCTTGTGACCAGAAAGTCCCGTAGACGCCGCTTTTCAGCCCGGAGGACCGCCATGAAATCTGCACCTGCCTTGTGTCTGATTACCGCCTTGACCTCGCTCGCCGCCAGCAGCCTGGCCCAGGAAGGGCCGATCAAGTACCGCCAGGGCGTAATGAACGCAATCGGCGGGCATGCCGGCGCTATCGCCCAGATCAGTTACGGCGGGGTCGGCCACCGTTCACACCTCACCGCGCACGCCGATGCGATGGAGTCTTTGACCAAGATGGTCGTGACCGCGTTCGAGCAGAACGCCAAGCCGACCGCGGACGTTCCTTCACGCGCCAAGGAAGAGATCTGGAAAGATTTCAGCGACTTCAAGTCCAAAACCGACGCGCTGGTGAAAGCGGCAGCCGACTACGCGGCAACCGCGCGCGCCGGACAGACCGACATGCTGGCGGCCAAGCTCGACCCCTTGTGGGATGCCTGCAAAGGTTGTCACAAGAAGTTTCGCGCGAAAGAGAAGTAACCGGGGATTGCGGTTACGGCCGGGTGAACCGGCGCCGTGACAAGGCGGCCGAAGTGCGGCGCGGGGTGTCGTGCGCGCTGCTCTGCTGCGTGCTTGCGTGGCCCTGGGCCGGCACGGCGGACCAGACTGACCCGGAGCGGGGCGAGTACGTTGCGCGCGCCGCCGGTTGCGTTGCCTGCCACACCGATCTGGAAAACGACGGCGCCTACCTGGCCGGGGGCGTCGCCTTCGAGACCCCGTTCGGCACGTTCTACTCGCCCAACATCACGCCGGATCCGGGCAGCGGGATCGGCGCCTGGACCGAGGCTGATCTGGCGGCGGCCCTGACCCTCGGCGTCGGCCCGGACGGAAGGCACTACTACCCGGTGTTCCCGTACACGGCCTACGCCGGCCTGCTGCCAGGCGATACCGAAGCCTTGTTCGCCTACCTGCGAGGCGTGCCGGGCGTTGCGCAAGTGAACCGGGCGCACGTGCTGCCCTGGTTCATGCGCTGGCGGTTCATCAACCGGCTCTGGAAGTGGTTGTTCTTCGACCCGGCCGGCGCGGCGGAGCGGCGCGCGGGACGCGGCGCGTATCTGGTCAACGTGCTCGGCCACTGCGGTGAATGCCATACGCCGAGGAACCGGCTGGGCGCGCTCGACCCGGACATGCACCTTGCCGGCACCCGCGACGGTCCGGACGCATCCGCGGTCCCGAACATCACCCCGCACCCCGACACCGGGATCGGGCGCTGGAGCCGCAAGTCGCTGCACGACTTTCTCAGACGCGGCATGTACCCCGACGGTGACTTCGCGGGGGGGTTGATGGTGGACGTGGTCGACGAGGGCCTCAGATACCTGAGCGAGGCTGACCTCGAAGCTATCGTCGACTATCTGCAGTCGATCCCCGCGATAGACAACCGCATCGGCCCTGCGGACGGCACCGCCAATTGAGCCACGACTGCGCGGTTGGCACGACGCGCTAAAGTCAAGCGTTGCCCTGCCGATGCACGGGCGTGGAAATCGTCGCCCAGCCAAGCGTCACCTACGCGCGTCCGTCCGGCAACGCGCCGCATGGCGCCTCGGAGGATGCGGCCGGAGCACCTGCCCGGGCCCGGCCCGGAGCGAAAACCCACCACGGCGGTGAGCTCAACGAGGACGAGGTCAAACAGCTGCAGGCGCTCAAGGCGCGCGACCGCGAAGTTCGGGCCCACGAACGGGCGCACGCTGCCGCCGCCGGGTCGCTGGCGCGCGGCGGCCCCAGCTTCACGACGCAGCGGGGCCCCGACGGGCGCATGTACGCTGTGGGCGGCGAAGTGCAGATCGACACTTCCGCGGTGCCCGGCGACCCGCAGGCCACGCTGCAGAAAGCGCTGCAGATCCAGCGCGCCGCCATGGCGCCGGCAAATCCCTCGGCGCAGGATCGCGCCGTGGCAGCCAGCGCGGCCGCCATGGCGGCCACGGCGCGCCTCGAGATCGCGCGTGACGCGACCGGTGACCAGGTGTCCGACGATCCCGCACCGCAGGTACAGGCGACCTCCGCCGAGGTCGGCGCGGATCATGCCCCGTGCCCCGTGTGCGGCTCGAGGCATGGCGGCGATTCGCAGCGAGAGGCGGTCTCGCGGCACTTCGAGAACAGCGTTACGCCACAGGCCTCACGCGGTCATCTGATCGCCGTCACCGCCTGAGCGCGCGACACCGCCACGATGCTGTGTTATACACCATCGGGCTGAAACACCGGTCCGGGCGCAGGGCTGAGCAAGCCACAAACCGTGAGCCGGTGCACAAACGACGGGGTGGTCAAAGCGACTATAATTCCCGGAACGCGCAAGCAGCACGAAGCGCGTGGACACAACCGCGAAGGACCTGCGACAACCATGAAGACGTTGAAACCGCAGATGCGCGACAAGCCGAGCAGTTCCGATGAGTACCGCAGCGTCACGGTACAGTGCAACGAACACGCCTGCGATGCCGCGAAGAGCATCGTCAACAAGCATATTCTGCTGCGCTTCGTGCACCTGTTCCCCCTGCCATTGCCGGAATGCGATGGACGTCCGTGCAGCTGCAAGTACCGCCACCACCAGGACCGGCGCGACCCCGAGGATCGCCGCTCCCCGTACAGCTACACGGTGTACATGGAAAGGCGCTCGCGCACGGACCGCAGGCGGACCATCAAAGAATAGACGACGAGGGTACCCGCGGAACGGTTTTGCGCCTCTGACGCGCCGTTGCCTCGGGACTACGGGCCACAGTGTGATGAGTGAGACTCGACACGAAGGCGGCTGCCTGTGCGGTGCCGTTCGCTACCGCACGACGGACACGCCCGCGCGCGTGCTGGCCTGCCACTGCACGACCTGCAAACAGCGCACGGGGTCGGCCTACGGGGTAGGCGTCTACTTTCCGGCCCAGCAGGTCGAGTTCACCGGCGCTACGCCGCAAACTTACGAGTTTCACTCCGACACCAGCGGGCGCTGGATCCGTAACGAGTTCTGTGCTCAGTGCGGCACCACCGTGAGCTGGACCCTGGAAATGCGCCCCGGCATGCGCGCGATTGCCGGCGGCAGCTACGACGATCCGCACTGGTACACGATTCAAATGCATATCTGGACGCGTTCGGCGCGAGCCGACATGTGCTACCCGGATCACGCCGAGCTGCACGAGCAGGCGCTGCCGCCGGCCTGAAACCACGCGCCGGGCGTGCGCCATCGGCGCATGTATTCAGCGCAATCGCGAGAGCGTATATTGGCACCAGCATCCGGCGAGGAGGCCTTTGCCATGGAATACCCTGCGCAAACCAGCGACCAGCTGGCTCAGGCGTTGCGCTGCCAGCGTATCGCCAAACGCCTGACCCAACAGCGCGCCGGGGCACGGGTAGGCTTGCTGCCCAAGACCGTTTCCGCACTGGAAACCGCGCCGCACCGCAGCTCCGTGAAAAGCCTGTTCAAGCTGTTGTCGGCGCTGGACCTGGAGCTGGTGCTGCGCACGCGAGGCGACGCGGAGGAGGCCACCAACGGACGCGAGTGAGCCCGCGCCCGGCGTTTCGCCGGGGTCAACCTGCTCACGGGCGGTTACGGTGGCGTCACGGTAAAGCCGTTGGTCTGTATCTCACCGCCCCTGTTCAAAGTCCCGCTGAAGGGGGTCGCGCCGACCGGCGAGACGGCGTAATCGCCCGTGTACGGCAGCGGCGAACCCGGCTGAAAGCAGTAGATCACGCGGATCGTGTAGTTGCCCGCGGGGGCAGGTGACCAGGAAACGTTCTGGCCGGCAGGGGGCTGGCCCATGTCGTCCAGGTATTCCCCGGTGAACCCGTTGCAGCTCAGCGGGCCGCTGGTCGAGGACACGATCTGGCCACAGGGATCGACCACTTCCAGACACGCTCCCTCACCATCGATGCTCATATAGTCCATGGTGACGCCGACGAAGTCCGAGCCGAACCCGGGGGCCGGTCCCGGTCCCGGGTCCGGGTCCGGGGTCGGGCTCGGATCGCTGGAGCTACCCCCACCGCCGCCGCCGCTGCTGCCGCTGCTCAGCACCAGCCCGGCCCCGAGCGCGCCGACGGCAATCGTCGTCGTGCCGATGCCGCCCGTACCGGCAACCACGGTACCGCCGGCCGCGGCCAGCCCCAGCCGGTCGGTAAGCGGGGCCTGCCGGAGCAGGATGAAGTCGTCGAAGCCGGCAACGGCGACGGCAGCGACGCGACTCTGTTCGCTGAATGCGGCGACCGGCTCGGCCGCGGTGGGCGTGACCTGCGCCTCTGCGCTGATTGTCCCGCCCGGCGCCACGCCCAGAAAAGACTCAAAGCGCTCGAAGTCGGCCAGGTTCTGCGGCGTGAGCCCGCTCACGACGACCTGCGAACCGTCGAAGCTCGCGAGCCGCTCGCCGTCGAGGGCAAACGCTTCGCTCGTGGCCGTGGCACCGTCGCGCGTTACCTGGAGCGGGCCACCGCCGGGCGAACCCACGTTGAGCACGCCTTCCTTGAGCGCGACGCCCTGCTCGGCGTAAGAGATGAGCTTGGTGCCGCGTATACCGATCAGGGCAACCGTGCTGGCAACTCTGCGCTCGCTCTGGCTCACGCCCAGCAGCCGCTTGAAGGCGAAGTAGGCCTTGCCGGCAAGGTGAGTGAGCCACGAGGGCGTCCTGACGTTCAACCGGCTCGCCTCGTCGAGCACCGTGATCGGGTCGCCGCTGAAATCGATCGCCACGCGGCCGTCCGCACCGGTTTCCACGGTCTCCGACTCGCGCACCACGTAGCCCACCCCGGCGGCGCTGCGCCTCGCGCCGTCCGAGCCCACCACCACGACCTGACCGGCCAGCCTCACCAGTCTGCCGTGGTAACCGCTCACGGGCGCGAACTCGCTTGGCTCGACGATGACCTCCCGCGGCGGCAGCGCTGCGAGCGTCGCCGCCGCCTGCTCGTTCTCGCTGACCCGGGCGGTGAAGTTCTGCGACTTGACCACCCTGCCGTCGCCGCCGCGCACCAGCAGAAAATAGTCCATTGCACCGGCGTTCGGCGCCGGCGCCGGCAGCGTCGCCGTGTAGAGATCGTCCCCGTCGGCCGCCGGCACCATCACCGCGTAGACGTAGTCCGGCGCATTCGTGGTACGGAAGTAGGCTCGCACCAGCTGCACGTCGGCCTCGGTATCCTTTACCTCCGCCCGCAGCGCGATGCGCTGGCCGGCTGCCAGCTCGTCAGGCGGTTCGTGGGTGATTTCCACCGCGGCCCAGGCCGCGTGGCAGAACAACAGTATGCTGGCAAACCCGGCGCTGACGCACAGGCGGTGGGCGTTCCGCAACATGACAGACTCTCCCTATCGTCGCGCGCTATTGTCACGGGCGACAACCGACCACTCGGCCCGATCAGGCTCACTCGGCGATACGCGCTGCGTGACGGCGACATCGCTCACCAAGCGTGCCTTCGACGCTTCCCTTCTGTGATACTGGTTCCCTGGTCCCAATACTAGAGCGGAGAACCGCGCTTTGTCCACCGGGTGCGCGGCGGCAGGCCGCGTTCATCACCACCCCACAGCTTGACAAGGAATCGACCATGCACGAGCGGCTCTATGCGGCATTCTGGAATCTGGAAAACCTGTTCGCGCCGGCCAACCATCCCGGGCGCCCCGCGTGGCTGCAGCGGGCCACGCGCCAGGACCTGCGCGGCTGGACCAGCGCCCTGTTCCAGCACAAGCTCGGGCAGCTCGCCTCTGTGATCGAGCGTATGAACGACGCCGGCGGACCCGACCTGCTCGGCGTTTGCGAGGTGGAGAACGCGTTCGTGATCGAACAGCTGTGCGCGCTGTTGAACGGGCGTCTGGCGCAACGCACGTACCGCCCGGTGCACGTCGATTCGTCGCGCGATCTGCGCGGCATCGACACGGCCTTCATCTACGACAGCCGCAGACTGAGCCCTAATCGCGACGAGATCTTTTCGCACTGGGTCATCCGGCGCACCGGCACGCGGGATATCACGCAGGCGACGTTCGTCACGCGCCGCGGCGCCGAGCTGGTGGCACTGGCCAACCACTGGCCGTCACGCAGCGGGGACGCCCTGGGCTCGAGCAGCGGCTTCCGCGCCGTGGCCGGCGAAACGCTCGGCTACTGGCACGAGCGTATCCGGGAAGTGAAAGGCAACGAGGTCGCGGTCCTCGCCTTCGGCGACTTCAACGACAACCCGTTCGACCGCTCGCTCACGGAGCATGCACGCGCAACCCGCGAGATTCAGGACGTGGCGCGCGCGCGCTCGGCGCGGTTTTTCAATTTGGCGTGGCAATACCTGTCGCAGCCGGCGGTGGACCGGAAAGGCAAGTCACGCGAGCTGAACGGCACGCTGTACTATCGCGGCGACGGTTACCTGTTCGATCAGATCCTGGTGTCCCGGGGGCTGATGAAAGGCGGCGCGGCGCTGCGTGTGCTGCCGGACAGCGCGCGGATCGAGGCGTTCCCGGAGATGGTGCTGAGCAGCAGCAACCCGGCACCGGTCAGATTCGGGCTGCCTAAGGGCGACGCGGCGAAGAACGTCAACCGCAACGGCTTCAGCGACCACTACCCGGTGTCGGTGATACTGGAAATGTCCTGAGCGCCAACCGGCACCAGGCCGGCGATCTACCCGGATGACCCGGCCGTGTCCCCGCGCCGGGCGCCTCTGGCCAGCAGCAGCGCAGCCAGCTCATCGTCATCGCGTTTGAGGCACGTGTCCAGAGGCGTCTCGCCGTTGTCGTTGGCCGCATTGATGTCCGCACCCCGCTGCAACAGCAGGTTCAGCACGCGCCCGGCGTCGGCTCCTTCGACAGGCGAGGCGGACCACGCCCCGAGCACGTGCAGCGGCGTGTTGCCGGTTTCCTGCACCCGGGCGCGCGCCAGGGTCGGATGGTCGCTCAGGACCGCGGCGAGCCGTGGCGCCATTGCGGCGCATGCGAGCTCGAACACGTCGCTGCATCGCGCCATGAGATAGTCGCGCACTTCGAATCTGTCGCAGTGATGCGCGAAGCCGATCGGGGTGCCCCGATGGAAGGCGTCGCGGAGATCGAGGCGTGCCCCGCGCTCCACCAGCAGGCGGACTTTACGCAGCTCACCCGAGGACGCCAGCCGGTGAAGCGCGGTGCGCCCGTCGCCGGTGCGCCCGTCGATATCGAAACCCAGATCGATCAGCCGCTCGAGGAGTTCCGGCGGGCCCGCGGCGGCGGCGTCCTGAAACAGCGATGCATCGGTTTTCAGGTCGGGATGCTGTGCAACCAGCTCGTCGATCGCGGCCCGGTCGTCCGCAGCGACGGCCAGGCGCACGCGATCGGGGATCGCGAGGTCCTCCGGCACCGCGCCGGCTGCGAGCAGCCGCGCAGCGATTTCTTCATGCCCGTACAAGCGCGCGTTCGTGTGCGCTGATCTGCCGTTGTATCCGTCTATGGCGTTTGCATCGGCGCCATGGGCCAGCAGCAGCTCCACGCGTTGCCCGTAGCCGCGGCCGACCGCCGCACAAAGCTGATAGTCGAAAATGGTCTGGCCGCCCGCACCGGTTTCGCCATTGAGCCGATGACCTGCATTCAAACCGTGCTCGATCAACAGGCTTAACCACCGGTCGTCGTCCGTGAAGTGCGTGTTGTAAAGACCCTGCACCTCGTCGGGACGCGCGCCCGCTTCGAGCAGCACGCGCACCAGCGCCTCGGCACACTGATGCGCCGGCTGGTGCTGCACGCCGGCCTCGCCCTCGCCCATCGCACCGGTCAGCGCGGTGAAGCGGTTTTCCCACAGGATCGTGTGGCTGTTCGGGTCGGCGCCGTACTCGAGCAGCAGCCTGAGCATGCTCACCGGCACCTGCGCGTCGTCGATACTTATCCGGCTGTAGGTCAGATACAGGATTGGCGGCCAGTCTCTGGGGCCGCCCGGCTGTTGCGCCAGTGCGGGTTTCGCACGCAGCAGATCGCTCGCCAACGTCAGCTTGCCCGCGACCACCGCGGTGAACAGGTTGACGTCTGCGATGCCGGGCGTTTGCTCGAGCAGCTGCTGCCCGCGCCGGTAACGCTCGACCCGGTCGACGCCGTTGTACTGCACGCAGGCCAGATCGAGAAACCTGTCGGTCTGCTGTGCCAGCGGCAGATTCACGAACAGCGCGAGCTCTACGCGCTGCGTGAGCACCCGCCAGCTAGGGGAGCCGTACTCACGCGCAACCACGAGTTGCGCATCGCGCAGCGATGAAAACGTCTCGGCACGCGGGTGCAGGTCGCGAACTTTACGCTGCGCGTCCGGGTCGTGCGCACGGAATCGTTTCAGCAGCTGCTTCGCCTGCTTGTGCAGACTGGACAGGCTGGGTCGAGCGGGGAGCGAACGGGCCATGGGAGACCTCCTTTCATTGACTGCCCGGGTCCGCGGTAACGGGCTGAAAGAAGGTAGACGTCAGCACGATCGACACTGGTGGGACTGATTCCCTTGCCGCGGACGGGAGGCGCTCCAGTAGCACTCTGCCGCCGACTATGACCAATCACGCATGATGCGTCAAGACAGCGCCGTCGCCCCGTAATCTGCCGCGGGGCTCAACCCAGCCCGTACAGCTGTGCGGCATTCTCGTAGACGATTCTGCGCTTGTCGCTTTCCGAAACGCCGGCGAACGTGCGCTCGATCACCGCCTGCGAATGCGGGAACGTGCCCTCGTCGTGCGGGTAGTCGTTGCCCCAGAGCAGACAGCCGGCGCCGGTGTAGGGGAGGTTGTTCAGCGCGACCGGGTCGTCGCTGAACGTCACGTACCCCTGGCGCTGGAAGTACTCGCTCGGCTTGAGCTCCAGCTTGGGTCTGATCCACATGTGCTTCTTCCCGTACTGCTCGTCGAGCGCGTACAGCAGCCAGGCCAGCCAGCCGGCGCCGCATTCGACGATCACGAACCGCAGCGCTGGATGGCGCATCGGCACACCGGCACTTATCAACAGCGACGCCGGCTGCATGCCGTCGGCCATGCTCATGGCCATCAGGTTCAACGCGCCGCCGACGCCGTGCTCCTCGCCCCAGTCCTCCGGGTACTTGTCCTCGCTGTTGGAAAACGCGTGAAAGCTGACCACCAGGCCGGCTTCCGCGCACAGCGACCAGAGCGGCTCGTAGGCAGGATCATTGTACGGGCGAGCATCGTTGGTGATCGGAATCTTGATCACGCGCCCGCCCCTGGCGGCGGCGCGCTCGGCCTGCGCGAGTGCACGCGGGATGTCCACGACCGGGACGATCGCGACCGGCGCGAAGCGGGACCGGTGCGCACTGAAAAGCTCCAGCAGCCAGTCGTTGTACGCCTCGGCGAGCGCCAGCTGGTAGTCGGGATCCGGCGAGTTGTACAGCCACAGGGACTGGTTCGGATAGATCACCTCGGCGCAGACGCCGTCGCGTGCCTGATCGGCGAGGCGCCGCTCGATGTCGCGGCCGCCGCTGGGATCGGAGCGGAACTCGCGCTCCCGGTCGTCGGCAGTGGCACGCGACTCGGCAAGGTCCACGCGCCTCGGCCGCTTGCCGTCGACGATGCGGAACACTTTTCCGTCCTCGCGCGTCTCCACGCGCGGCGCCCGATGGCGGTACTTTTTCGGCAGTCGCTGCTCGTAGAGCTCGGGCGGCTCCTGGATGTGCGAATCGGCCGAAATGACCGGCGGGGATTGCTGCATGTGACTCTACCGGCGTGGTGGCACACTTGACCTGTAGTGCCGATTGTAACGCCACCGCGGACGCCGGCGCCCGACAAGCAACGGCTGCTGGACAGCGAAGCGCTCAACCTCGACACTGTTCTGTGCTTCAGAGAACGTCCAAGAGGCCCTGATGACGGTGAAGTTCGCGATTCTCGGCAGCGGCAGAATCGCCACGCAGAAATTACTCCCCGCGCTCAACCGAACACGCGACGCCGGCGCGCAACGCCCAGGGTGACGTAGCAATTGCCGGCTCGCATTGCCGCACAACCTGACTGGGTCGACGGGCTGCCTGTCGGGCGGTGGCTCCGCCTCTCCGGCGACCGTCCGGGTCCCGGTCTTGCACCCACGCCGCCCGGAACCCGTTACCTCCAGGACAACGATCCCGCCGCGGACCCTGCGCTCAACCCGCCACGCGGCGGCAGGGAGCGCCTGCGCCGGCTGCTCGGCAGACGCCCGAAGTCACCCTGGCACGGGCGCAGCGGCTTCGCGGCGATCACCGAAGCCTGGAACGGCGCGGTGCTGGCGTCGCGCGCCGGCCGGTGCGGTGCGATGGTGGTGTTCGGGGGCGGTCACAACGATTACTTCGGCTCGGACATGCACGCATTCGACCTCGACACACGCTGCTGGTCGCGTATCTCGGACGGCTACATCTCGCAAGCCGGGCAGGACTACGGCGCGGGTGCGCTCTATCCCGACGCAGAGTACCCGGACGGGTCGCCGCTTCCACCGCACACCTACGAGTATGTGCAGTACGACCCGGCCGGCAACGACTACCTGCTGATCAAAGGGCAAGTCGAGCTCGGACCGGACGTCAAGGCGGTTGCCATCGCGCACATGTACAACTTCGACACGCAAGCGTGGCGGCGCGGTCCGCGACACCCCGAAGCGATTCTGAACGCCGGCGGCTGCACCGCGTGGGATTCGCGTCGCGGGGTGCTGTGGGGCCATTCGGGTGACGCCGGTGGCGGAAACGCTTTCCTGTGTTTCGACCCGCGCGGCGAGAACGCCGACGGGACGTTTGGGAGCTGGGGGCCGCTGTTCGCGAACAAGCTGCCGGGCGAAGCGGATCACAACGCCATGGCGGTGCACCCCGGAAAGGACATCATCGTGATGAGCGTGCACGCGCGCGACGCTTTATGTGCGATAAACCCGGACCGTCCCGAGCAGCCGCTTGCGCCGTTACGTTCCGCTTCGCAACGCCCGCGCCTCAGCGAGTATGCGGCGCTGCAGTTTGCACCGAACCTGGACGCACTGGTCTACTACTCTGCCGCTGACGGCGCGGCGCTTTACAAAGTGTCCGCACCGCCCGGCGACGGCTGGAGCGTCATGACGGGCGGCAGCTGGTCGTGGGAGTGTCTGCTGCGCGATGGCGCGTCACTCGATCCGATCGACGATGCGCGCCGGGTCAGCACACACGATCTGAATCCTGCGCACACCTTCGGGCGATTTCGGATTGCCAGCTACGGGAGTATCGACGTGGCCATCCTGGTGCGCCACGTCGACAGCCCTGTGTACGCGATGCGGTTGACCTGAGCGGGACGGCGGGTCAAACGCAATCGTAGGCCGTCCTCCTGGTGGCGTAGGTGCTGCCGGCGGAAGTGAACTTCAGGCCGACCGTGGTGGTGCGTGCCCGCTCACCGCACACACGCAGCGTGCCGCTCAGCGACATGCCGCTGGCGTGCTTGGGCAGTCCCAAACGAGTGAACGCAATGCTGGAGAAAATCCGGCTTCCGGCGCCCGCCTGCGCGCGGATCGTCGCGTTGTCGCCAACCGGTCCCTGGGTACGGATGATCTTCTCGCCGGGGTCACGGACCGCGTCGCGGTCGTAATCCTCGAACATCAGCCAGCCGGCCTCCCAGCGGCCGCTGTTCGCGCAGGACGCCTCGTCTTCGCTCTGGCACAGGGTCACCGGCACCTTCTTGTCGGCGGCCGTGCGGCGCGCGAAATAGATATCTTCGCTCAGGTTCTGCAGCGCCGTTGCGCCAGAGCGGGTTTCCAACAGACTGGCGACACCCGGACCGGCGATCGACAGCGCGCCCAGCGCGGAGAGCAGAATCGCCAGCAGGCCTGTTCTGGTTTGATTCGTACGCGCCATCTCAACACCCCTTCACGTCAATTGATTGTCTTGCTGTCAGGCGCAAGAAATCCGCCAGCAGATCGCCCGAATGGCGCTCCACCGTACGTTTTGTGACGATGCTCACTTAGCGTGAAAAGGTCACCGCGCGAATGTGCGCTACGCACGCCCGGTGTGTGATCCGCGTCTCGCACCCCATCGCGCGCCCGATCCGGCATTGCGTACACTTTTTGTCAACTGATGACAGACCCACTCCCGAGGTGCGTACAAAGGTGATGTGTGTCACACATTGGCCCGACTGTTTCGAGCCGGGCGGGTGGTCGTTTCGACCGCAGTCGCACGCCACGATGCCGGCTTTTTCGGAAAGCTTTACACAGTCGAGACTGCCGTGACGCGTCCCGTGCACTAAACTCCCGCTACCGGGAACGCCAAGAAATTCCGGTCGCCCCTCTCAACCAAAGCAAGGAGATCAACATGCGTATGCGCTCAGGTGCGGCGCTGGCCGTCGTTGCAGCATTGTGTGCCCCGGGCCTCCAGGCTCAACCGCTGCCCGAGGCGGTAATCACCAACCGGGACATGGTGGTAACCGCCAACCCGCTGGCCACCGCGGCCGGTGTGGAGATTCTCAAGCAGGGCGGCACCGCCGCGGATGCGATGGTCGCCGTACAGACCGTGCTGGGCCTGGTCGAGCCCCAGTCGAGCGGCCTCGGCGGCGGCGCGTTCATCGTTTACTACGACGCCTGGCGCGACAAGGTCCTGACCATCGATGCGCGTGAGAAAGCGCCCGCGGCGGCGACCGAAGACCGCTTTGCCGGCCTGGGGTTCCTCGATGCCTGGCAAAGCGGGCTCTCCGTCGGCGTGCCCGGCGTGCCGCGCATGATGGAGTTCATGCAGCATCGCTACGGTCACCTGCCGTGGCGCAAGCTGTTCAAACCCGCCATCAAGCTGGCGCGGAACGGCTTTGCGCTCACCGAGCGTACCAGTTCACAGGTAGCGGGGCTGCTCGCTCGCAACACGTCATGCGACGATCGCCTGTTCTTCCGTGATCCCGACGCGCTTGCTTATTTCGCCAACCCGGCAGACTGCACCGCCAAACCCGCCGGCACTGTGGTCACGAACAAACCGTACGCGCGCACGCTGCGACGGCTCGCCCGCCGCGGCGCCGACGGTTTCTACCGCGGACCGATCGCCAGGGACATCGCCGCGGCGGTGCAGGGCGATCTGAACATCCCGGGTGACATGACGGTCAAGGATCTCGCCCGTTACGAGGTCGTGGTGCGCCCGCCGGTATGCATCGACTACCGGGGCTACCAGGTATGCGGCATGGGTCCGCCGTCATCGGGCGGGCTGGCGGTAGGCCAGATGCTCGGTATCCTCGAGAACGAAAAACTCGCGGGCCTCGCGCCGCTGGACGTGCAGGCGGTGCATCTGTTCACACAGGCCGGACGGCTGTCGTTCGCCGACCGCAACCTGTACGTGGGCGACAGCGACTTCGTCACCGTGCCGGTGGCCGGTATGCTCGACAAGGATTATCTCGCCACGCGTCATGCGATGATCGAGTTCACCGATAAGGTGGCAATGCCGGGTACGCCGCGCGGTGTGTTCGACCCCACCGGGCCTCACAAAAGGGCAAAAGACAGCGGCACCAGCCACGTGTCCATCGTCGACCAGTACGGCAACGCACTGTCCATGACCACCACCGTCGAAAGCTCGTTCGGCAACGGCGTGCTGGTGCGGGGCTTTCTGCTCAACAACGAGCTGACGGACTTCTCGTTCGCGGCGACCGACAGCACTGGCGTGCCGATCGCGAACCGCGTGCAGCCGAACAAGCGCCCGCGCAGCTCCATGTCGCCGACCATCGTTCTCGACCGGCACGGCCGGGTCAAGCTGGTCACCGGGTCTCCGGGCGGCTCGCGGATCATCTCTTACACTGCGCAGTCGATCGTCAACGTGATCGATTACGGGCTCGACCCGCAGCAGGCGATCAACGTGCCGCACTACATGAACCGCAACGGCGACACCGATATCGAAGAGCCGATTCCCGGCGTGACGCAGGATTACGACGCCGCCGCGTTGAAGAGCGCGCTCGAGGCCCGCGGCCACACCGTGAACATCCGCGACCTGACGAGCGGTCTGTCGATCATCCAGATCAAGGGGAAGCGTCTCATCGGCGGCGCGGACAAGCGGCGCGACGGCACGGTGGGCGGCAACAACCGACGCAGGCATAAACGCCACGACGAGCGCCACGACGAGCGCCACGACGAGCGCCACGACGAGCGCCACGACGAGCGCCACGACGAGCGCCACGACGAGCGCCACGACGAGCGCCACTGAGCGGGCACAACGGTACCGGTCGCCGCGCATATCGCGCGGGGCCGGTGCCGCCCGGACGCTAGCTCCCGGGTACCGCTTTCGCGCTTCCGGCGCCTGGCGCCGGAAACTTTCGAGCAACCGCTCGATCTGCTCGAGGAGCCCGGGTGACAGGGTGCCTTCGTCGACCAGCGCCCGTCTGGTGTTCGCGGCAATCTCCTGCCAGCGCTGGACCTCGTCCGCGGATGGCGTGCGCGTAACTTCAAAACCGACCGCCGGAGGGCATAAACTAGCCGGCGGACGATCAATCGTTGGCCCTGAGGCCGGGAGTCGGCCATGAGAAAAACCCTGCCGGTCGTGCTGCTGTTTACAAGCGTGGCGCTGTCCTGCGCGACCTCGCCGACCGGAAAATCCCAGCTGAAGCTGGTTTCCGACAGCCAGATGGCCGCGCTCGGCACGGACGCCTACGCGCAACTCAAACAGGAAACCCCGATTTCCAAGGACCAGCAGGCGATCGCCTACGTCAACTGCGTGGCGAACGCCATCACCCGCGAGGTCACCGAGCAAACGAGCTGGGAAGTCACCCTGTTCGACGACAAGCAGGTCAACGCGTTTGCGCTGCCGGGCGGTAAAATCGGTGTGTACACGGGGCTGCTGGATGTTGCCGAGACCCAGGATCAGCTGGCCTCCGTGCTCGGCCACGAGGTAGGGCACGTGCTCGCCAGACATGGCAACGCGCGCTACTCGGCGAACATTGCCTCACAGATCGGCCTGATCGCTGCCGCCGTCGCGCTCGGAGAGTCCACCGGGGAGAGCGGCCTGGCGCTGGCCGCCCTGGGCATCGGCCTGCAGGTGGGCGTGCTGATGCCTTACGGGCGGGCACACGAGTCGGAAGCCGATGTGATCGGGCTCGACCTGATGGCGAGGGCCGGGTTCGATCCGCGCGGCAGCGTCGAGCTGTGGCGGAACATGAGCGGGGAAGGCGGCTCGCAACCGCCGGAGTTTCTCTCCACGCACCCCTCGCACGAACGCCGTATCAACGACCTGAACAACAGGATGGCGGGCGCGCTGCAGACCTACGAGCAGGCACGGCAACAGGGTAAGAAGCCGAACTGCGCTTAGCAGGGATCGGTCGTCCGCCGATGCCAGCGACGCCGATTTCAATCGGGTCGACGAAGCCGGGCACTTACACGGCCTGGACATGACGTCTCTGTTCAATAACGTCGCCCAGTGCCCGGCGCTGTCCGTGCCGTCCGGAATGACCGCAGGCGGCCTGCCGACCGCTGCACAGATCGTCGGGCGTCGTTTCGACGACCCGACCGTGCTGCGCATCGGCAAAGCCGTGGAGCTGCACAGGCCCTGGGCTTCATGGGCAGCAAACGAATCGATGGCGCGGTGGCGACCGGCCCGGTAGCCCGCCTTGGCCGGCGTCGCAGGAAACGTCAGCGATGGTCCCGCACTGAACGGGGACCATCTCTGAGACAGGCGCCTGAACTGCCGCTGCGGATCCGCCGGATCGAACAGTTCGTTCGGCCCGGGCGAGGTGTCGAACGGGTCGGCGACGCTGCGGTTCGGGTACCATTTCAATGCCACGACCACATGATGTAGTACTGGATGAAGTCGCGCACCGTCTCATTGGTATGGGCGGCATGCGCCGCAGACAGCTCCTCGGGCGTACGCGCAATAGCTCTACGGCTCATCCACTGTACTAGGGCCTGTTAACGCTATGCGAATACCCATCGTTGGCTCTCCAATGAGGCCAGACAAGGCGCGCAGGGTGCAGTTTGGTCATCCAAATAAGGCCTGCGCAACGCCGCAGGGCCTCATTGGAGAGTCAACCCGTAGGGACAGGGCCGTTTTTCCCATGGCGTCGTTGCACTTCGCTTAGGTACGGGGAGTACACCGCACTCAGTTCGCCTTGCCCTGAGAAAAACGGCCGCCGGCGATCGGCATTCGCATAGCGTTAACAGGCCCTAGTGTGATTGGACACGCAATTGCCGCACATGTACATGTTGCTGCGCGGCACTGCGGCTGCCGCACCCGTTCGAATCTCCCGCACCACGACGCAGGCACGACGTTTCCATTTGATCTGGGACAGAGACTCGACATATCGGCCCAGCGGCGTTAGGCAAGCGGACGGCGGCTGGGTTATTCTGGGCGCTCCCCGCGACCGTGGATTCAACCCCGTTCCGGAACCCGTAAGTGACTGAGACCGACACGCTTCTGACGCAATTACAGCGCCTTGCCCGAAAGAGCGAACGCGAGTACTTCCGTGCGCTCGATCCGGCATTCGCCCGCGTCGCCCACGGGGTCAGTGGAGACAAGGAACCGGACGCACGAAACCCCCTGAATAGACTGCTGGTAGCCGTCGATTTCTCGGACTGTTCGCGGGCGGCGCTGAGCTATGCGATCCGGTTGGGCGAGCTCGCAGGGTGCGATGCCATGATCCTCGTGCATATATTGAGCAATGAAAAGATGCGCGAGAGCATCAGGCAACGTTACCCGTTCCAGCCGCGCGATACGCAGGGTCCGATTCAGCTCGACGACAGTGAGCTGGTCGAAGTGCTGGCCGAGGAGCGTGAGAAGAGCTATGCGGCACTGCAGTGCTTCGTGCCAGCGGCATCTGCTCTGCGCAGGGTCCAGCTGCGCGTGCTGATCGGGGATCCACTGGCGCGCATCCTCGATGCCGCCGCGGAGACGCGTGCCGATACACTGGTGCTGGGCACGCACGGGCGCACCGGGCTGCAGCGTGTGGTCATGGGCAGTGTCGCCGAACGGGTCGTTCGCGCGGCGCCCTGTCCGGTCATCACGGTAAAAGAGGCCTGAACAATCCGACCACGTCCACCACGGCATTGGCCACTGTCTGCCGAACCGCGTATGCTCTCGCACGGCATCGTTCAAGGGAGGCCTCGAAAACATGGCCGTCACGGGGATCTGGACCGTCGAGTACTACGGCGCGTTCGGCTGGGAGAATGCCGGTGTTCTGGTGCTCGAGAAGGGGCGCGCGGTGGGCGGAGGTAACAACCACTTCTCGATCGGCACCTATGAGAGCGCCGGGCGCTCGATCACGATCAACCTGACGCTCGAATACATCGGCAAGCCGCGCACACTGTTCGGTGAGAAACAGCGTCATTTCGACATCGAGCTGCACGGTAAGCACACGCTCAAATCCATGGAAGGCACGGTAAATCGCCCGGACAAGAAGGTCATTCCCCTGCAGTTCCGGATGACCCGAAGAGCGCCCCTTTGACCGAGGGTTCAGCAATGGGCAACAAGCAGAGCAAGGCAAACGGTCCCGACAGGAAGACCGAAAACAAGATCAAGAACAAGATCTATCTCGAGGAGCTCGAAAAACTGCAGATCGAGCTGGTCAAGCTGCAGGAGTGGATCAAGCATGAAGGCCTGAAGGTGGTGATCATCTTCGAGGGTCGCGATGCCGCCGGCAAGGGCGGCGCTATCAAGCGCATCATCCAGCGCCTCAATCCGCGCGTATGCCGGGTGGTGGCGCTCGCCGCCCCGACCGAACGCGAGAAAACCCAGTGGTACTTTCAGCGCTACGTCGCCCACCTGCCGGCGGCTGGCGAAATGGTGCTGATGGACCGAAGCTGGTACAACCGCGCGAACGTGGAACGCGTAATGGGCTTCTGCACCGACGAAGAATACAAGGAGTTCATGCGCAGCTGCCCCGAGTTCGAGCGCATGCTCGTTCGCTCAGGCATCGTCCTGATCAAGTACTGGTTTTCAGTCAGCGACGATGAGCAGGAGCGCCGCTTCCAGAAGCGCATCCACGACAGCACCAAGCGCTGGAAGCTGAGTCCCATGGATCTCGAGTCGCGCAAGCGCTGGGTCGAGTACTCCAAGGCCAAGGACGAGATGTTCGCCCTCACGGACATCAAGCAGGCACCGTGGTTCGTAATCGATTCCGACAACAAGAAACGCGCGCGCCTCAACTGCATCGCGCATCTGTTGAGCATGATTCCCTACCGTGACCTCACGCCGAAACCGATCAAGCTTCCGCGGCGCCAGAGTGAAGGCACCTACGTCCGCCCGCCGATGTCGGATCAGACGTTCGTGCCGAAAAAGTATTGAGAGTCCCGCACGCGCAGCTGTTCTGCGGTGTGTGCATCGGATAGAGCCGGGTCAAACACGGCAGGTTTCATTGCATACTGAGTTACTTTCTACTGAAACCCGATGTCGCACGTGCGCATCGCGCCGCCCCGCGTTCGCCCGGTTCTCGGAGCAGGCGGCCCGCCGGGTTGAGCCACCCGCGCCCGTCCAGGGCACCAGCCACATCCGCCGCGAAACGACCGCCTGTTAAAGCTCGGAGCCCGACCTGCCGCTAATCCCGGCAGAGCCCGCTGCGGCGTACAGTTCTCCGCAGGCAAGGGTCGTTTACCGGGTACAACCAAAACGGGTGATTTCTTGGCTGATTCAGGCCCCGCGCAGGCAAAAGGCGAAAGCCGCAGAGCGCACTACCGGATCGACTATCCGGAGGGTGACCGGCCGCATCTGCGGTACGGCAAGCGGCGATACGAGATCCTCAACCTCTCCGAGGGCGGCATCAAGATCGAGATCCCGCAGAGCGACGAGCTGCCCCTCGAGGAAACGCTCAGCGTGACCATCGAGCTGGTCGGTGGCAGGGAGATCGAGGTGGAAGGACACGTTCTACGCCGCGACACGGACACCACCGTCCTGCACCTGAGCTCGCGCGTACCGCTGAGCGTTATCGTGGAGGAACAGCGCCAGCAGATCGCGAAGTATCGGCGCCTCAATCCCGCCTAGGCGTAAATACCGCGGTCAGTCGGAGGCGGCCACCACCCGATCACGTCCCGTGCGCTTCGCCTGATAGAGCGCCTTGTCGGCGCGCTCGAACAGCGCCTCCATCGAATCGCCCTGACGCAGCTGCGCGACGCCGATCGACAGTGTCACCTCGACCGGCCGACCGGAGCGGTGAAAACGAACTCGCGCGATCGCCTCCCGTAGCTTGCTCGCGACAGTCACCGCACCCGCCGCTTCGGTGTCGGGCAGCAGAATCACGAACTCCTCCCCGCCGTAACGGGCAAAGAAATCGTTGGTACGCAGGTTCTTGCTGCACAAGGTGGCGACCTGCTGCAGCACCTTGTCACCGGCGGCATGCCCGTGGGTGTCGTTGATGCGTTTGAAGTGATCGAGGTCGAGCAACGCGTAGCTGAGCGTGTGGCCGTGGCGGCGGGCGCGCTCGTATTCTTTGTACAGCTGGTCCTCCAGTGCCAGCCGGTTGGGCACCCCGGTCAGGGTGTCGACCCGCGCCTCGGCCTGACTTGCTTCCAGGCGTGCGCGCAGTTCGTTGGTTTCCGTTTCGAGCTGCTGCATTTTTGCGCTCAGTGTCTGCGATCGCGACACGTTCTGCTCACGCCGTTCGCGCTCGTGATCGAGAAAGTCTTTGAGCGCCCCGCGCATCGCCTTGAGACGGGATTCGATCGCCGCCTTGAGCGAGCCGCGGTCGGCGGGCGTGTCGAAAACCGCGTGGATCTCGTCGACGTCTGCAGTCATGCGGCGGCCGAACTCGGTGGTTTCCGACTGCGCCGAGGCGAAATTATCCAGCGCCTTGTGCATGTCCGCCTGGATGCCGGAGATCGCGCTCGAGGCGATTTTCAAGTAGCCCTCCAAATCGCGGACATCGTGGCGCAGGAACGCGTGGAAATCGTTCAGCAGGCTCGCCGTATCGCGCACCGGATCGTCGTTCGCGGCGGCGACCAGGCTGGTTTTGAGCGTGTCGGCACGCTGCTCGAACTCGCCCGGCAGCAGCAGCCAGTCGAGAAGCTGCACGAGAACTGGATGCGCCAGCGGCTGTGCAGGCGTATCCGTCGCGCCAGCCGCGGCCTGCGTGATGCACTCGTCGATGAATTCCTTGAGGTGGCCAAGCGCCTGCCCGTGCTGCTCTCCCGCCACCAGCCGCTCGGCCAGCTGGCGTGCCTCGAACTCACGACTTGCCGGAACGCGCAGCCCGAGCACCAGCTCGGCCAGCGCCGCCGGGTCCGGCCCCGCAGATACCTGGTCGCCCCGTGATTCCTGAGCCTCGCTCAGCTGCAGGCACTCGTCGACGATGCGCGAGAACAGCGCGTGGCGCCTGGCCGGATCGTCCTCGGCACGAAACACCTCGCGGACCCGCGTCAGTTTCTCATCGATCTCGGCTGAGCTGTTCTGATAGCGGGCCACCAGCTTCAGCACGGTCTTGTAAAACCAGCGCTCGCGCCCGCCGTAGTCCCGCTCGCAGCGGTCAAGCTCGGTAACCAGCTGCCGGTAGTCGGCCTGCCAGTCGCGCTGATTGTTGGATGTGGGGCTGGCTCCGGGCATGACGGCTGTTCGCTGAGATCAGTGGATTTCCTTCTTAGCGTTACCCTCGCTTAAAAGCTTTAGCCCCACTGTCGATAGCTCAACATTTTGGGGACATTCCCCAATACTGACGGGATTTCGACAGAGCTATTCGCCGAATTCTTCGAGCAGCGCGCCGAGGCTTTCCGGTGTCAGACCGGTATCGGGGAAGTCGGCGGGGGTCAGCGCGCCGGCATCCGCGGACAGGCAGTGATCGATCAGCTCGTCGAGGGCGGTGAGGAACGCACCGGTGAGTTCGGTAAGCGCTTGTTCACTGTAGTGCGTTTCACCGTACCGCCAGTTCACCTGCAGCCTGCCGTGAATGACAAAAGCATCGATGATGATCTCGTAAGGGCGCCGGCAGCCGGGGTCCTGTGACAGGACCAGCTCGCGCGCCAGCCGGAACTGCGATCCTTCGTCGAGCAGCCCGTCCAGCCGGCCCAGATAGTTGAACAGAACCCTCGCCCGGGGCTGCGACCCCAATGTCCGGGTGAGCTCGCTGTCGCCGCCCAGATAACGCAACAGCCCGTAGCCGACCCCATTGTCCGGCACGGCCCGCAGCTGCTCCTTGACCGCAATCAGCGCGGCGGCCGGGGTCCGCGCCCCGGCAGGCTCCAGGCACACGGGATAAATGCTGGTGAACCACCCGACCGTCCTGGACAGATCCGACCCTTCCACGACCGACTCCCGGCCGTGCCCCTCGAGGTCGACACGCAGCGACCCGGAGCAACCCGCGAGGACGGCGAGCAGCGCGGTGAGCAGGACCTCATCGGTGCGCGTGTTGTAGGCCGCCGGCACTTCTTTGAGGAGTGCGCGGGTTCGCTCGGCCGGAAGGCTCACGCGTACGATGCGCTCGGTTTGCTGAATGCCGCAATCCTCGCGCACCGGCTCCGAGGGCCCGGGCGGCAGGTCACACCACCACCGCGCCTGGCGTTGAGCGGCGGCGGAGGTTGCGTAGTCGGCGATGCGCTCGGCCCAGGTCTTGAACGACGTCGTTTTCGCCGGCAGCCCAGGCTCGTGGCCCTTGCGCAGCTGGTCGCACAGGCGCTCGAGATCCTGCAGCAGGATGTACCACGAGACGCCGTCGACCACGAGATGGTGGATGATCAGCAGCAGGAGCGCAGGCTGCCCCGCCGCCCGCCGAAACAGCACACAGCGCACGAGGTCTCCGCGTTCGAGGTCCAGACTGCGCTGCTGCGCTGCTTCCACTTCGGCAATCTGAAGCTCCTCCGCACGCACGTCCAGCGCACCGAGCTCGACGACCTGAAGCAGTGAGTCAGCGCACGCCGGTGCATCGATGACCTGCAGCCAGGCGCCGCGTTCCTGCGTGTAGCGCGAACGCAACGCATCATGATGCACGCGCAGGTGTTGCAGCGCCTGGTCCAGGCAGTCGACGGGCAGGTCGGCGGGCACTTTCAGCAGCATCGCCTGGTTCCAATGCTCCGGTGCGGGGTGCATCTGCTCGAAAAAGCGCCGCTGAATGGGAGTCAACGGGACGGGACCGGTGACCGCGGCCTGCTCAGTGGACACCGCTTCCTCCACCTGCGCGACGCGCGCGAGACTCTCCACCGTCGGATGCCTGAAGATCTGCCCCGGCTCGATGTGCAGGCCGCTGCGCCGGGCGCGCGAGCAGATCTGAATGTTGATGATCGAATCGCCGCCAAGCGCGAAGAAATTGGCGTTCACGCCAACCCGCGGCATCCCCAGCAGCGACGCCCAGATTTCGGCCAGCGCGGTCTCCGCCGGCGTGCGCGGCGCCCGATAGTCGTCCTCGACGGCGGCATCGCCCGCGGTCGGCGGCGGCAAAGCCTGGCGGTCGGCCTTGCCGTTCGGCGTGAGCGGTATCTCGGGAAGACGCGCGAACCAGGTCGGCTGCATGTACTCGGGCAGCCGGTCGCCCAGGAACGCGCGCAGCTCGCTGTCGGGAACCGCGGTATCGGCGACGTAGTAGGCGGCAAGGCCTGCGCCGCGCTCGGGCTCGGCGCCTGCCGCGCCGGCCGGTCCGTGCTGCAGCGCGGCGACCGCCTCCCGGATGCCGTCGAAATCCAGCAGCGCCGATTCCACGTCGCCCAGCTCAATGCGCGCTCCGCGCAGCTTTATCTGCTCGTCGGTACGCCCGAGGTACTCCAGCACGCCGTCCCCGCGCCAGCGCGCAAGGTCGCCCGTCGCATACATGAGGCCGTGGCCGTCGAACGGATTGGCGATGAACCGCTCCGCGGTCAGCTGCAGCTGTCCCAGATAACCACGGGCAAGCGCGGGGCTCGCGATATGCAGCTCGCCGGGTATCCCGCACGGCGCCGGCTGACCGCTCGAGTCCAGCACGTAGATACCGGTGTCGTCGATCGGCCGGCCGATCGGCACGGACCCGCTGCTGTCGGCGGCCGCATCGAAGCGGTGGATCATGCACCCGACCACCGCCTCGGTGGGTCCGTACTCGTTGTAGATTTCCACGCCCTCACCGAACAGGGCGAGCGCGGCATTGGCTTGTGCGGTTTTGAAATCCTCGCCGCCGACGATCAGGGTCTTGACGCGCGAGTCCCTCAGAGCCCGTGTGCCGAGCAGTGCGAGATGCGACGGGGTAAGCTTGACGATCTCGACCTGGTTGTCGTCGATGACCTCGAGCACCGCCAGCGCATCGCTCGCCGGATCCTCCGGATAGACCACGATGCGCCCGCCGCTGACCAGCGGCACGAAGAGCGAGGTCACCGTGAGGTCGAATGACAAAGACGAGTAAAGCGGAAAGCTTCTGGTCTCACCGCACACATAAGTACGGTTGGCCCAACTGACGTAATGTGCGAGCCCCGCACGCCGGACCATGACACCTTTCGGCTGTCCGGTGGAACCTGAGGTGAAGATGACGTAGGCAAGATCGTCGGCGCCGGCGTCTGCAGGCTGCGCCGCATCGGCAGACGCCGCGATCCGGTCCCAGTCGCGGTCCAGGCATACCACGGTCGCTGCCTGCTGCGAAAAACGCCCGGCAAGCGATTCCTGGGTGAGCAGCACCGGTGCCGCCGCCGCTCGCTGCATCGCCTCCAGCATGTGCTGCAGCCGTCTCGCCGGGTAGTTGGGATCCAGGGGCACGTATGCGCCGCCTGCTTTCAGTATGCCGAGTATCCCGATCACCGATTCCGCCGAACGCCAGGTGCAAAGTCCGACCAGGGTCCCGCGCGCCACGCCGGCATCCCGCAGAAACCCGGCAAGTCGATCAGAGCGCGACTGCAGCTCGCGGTAGGTCAGCTGCCGTGCCCGGCAGCTGACCGCGACCGCATCGGGCGTCGTCTGTGCCTGGCGTGCGATCTGCTCCAGCACGTCAACGGGCTCGACGGATGACCGAGGACCGCGCGCGAACGTGAGCAAGCGTACGCTTTCCTCGCCGTCGCTCAGCGCGACGCCGCTGACCGCCTGACCGCGGTCCGCCAGGAAGGCGTCGATCATACGCAGGAAATGCCGCCGTACCGGCGAGGTCTCGGCATCGGGGAACGCGCTGCGGTTGAGATCGAAATGCAGCACGAAAGCACCGCTGTCGCTGAAGTCGTGGACCTGCAACCGCAGGCTGTGATTCCTGTCGGCATAGCCGCTGTGCAGCCAGTCGACCGACACCGGTGCTCCGGCGAAGTCCGCAAAGCGGATGTTCACCAGATTGACGAACACGTCATAGGCTTTGTTGGAGCCGGTGCTGGTGACGCCCGGCTGCGCGTTGACCAGCACAGTCTGGA
Organism: Chromatiales bacterium; assembly: GCA_024644045.1. Lineage (GTDB taxonomy): Bacteria > Pseudomonadota > Gammaproteobacteria > JAHELT01 > JAHELT01 > JAHELT01. Next base: position 24,611 of record JAHELT010000033.1, read on the forward strand.
CCTCACGTGTCAGCTTGCCCAGCAGCGAGGTAAAGGTCTCCTGCGCCTCGAGCTCCAGTTCCAGCGAGTAGATCTCCATGAACAGTCCGAGCGTGTTCTTGAACGATGCGGTCGAGCGATTGTGAAACGGCACGCCGATGCGCAGGCGCGGTCCGTTGCCGATGCGCTGCAGGTATCCGAACAGCAACGCCGTGAACACGATCGACAGCGTGAGCTCGAGATTGAAGAAGAACACGCCTTTTTCCTGGCAGGCGGCTTTGATTGCCGCGCTGCGCTCGCGTCCGAGGGCCAGCGGCACGCGTACAGTGCGTGCATCGCCGCCCGATGGCGGGCCGTTGTAGAAGGCGGCGGGCGCGACACGCGTTTCGAGCTTTGTCTTCCAGTACTCGTGCGCTGCCTTGAACTGGCGCGATTCCCGGTTGCTGCGTTCGAACTCGGCGTAATGCGTGTACGAAGGCAACACCGGTGGCTCGCCGTCCTCGCCCAGCGCGAGCCGTTCGTAGGAGTCGCTCAGGTTCTGATAGATCACCGCCTTCGACCAGCCGTCAGTGATCAGGTGGTGCTGGTTGAGGTACCAGACGAAGCGCCGCTCGCCGAGCTTCAGCAGAGCGGTGTCGAACAGACACTGCGTGAGGTCAAAAATCCGCGTGCAGCGCGCACGCACCCATTCATCGGCAGCGCCTGCCGGATCCGGCTCAGCGCTTAAATCCACGAACACCAGCGGCGACTCGAAGGGTTCGCGTACACGGCGGTGGGGCACGCCGCCGCTTGCTTCGAACACGCTGCGCAGCGTATCGCTCGCATCCAGCAACCGCTGGAAAGCCTGGCTGAACCGGGCCGGAGCTATCGCGCCGTCGAACGTGAACGTCAGCACCATATTGTAGAGCGGCAGGTCCGGATCGAGCTGCTGGCCGGCCCAGATCGACCACTGACTGCGCGTCAGGCTGGAACAGTCCGCTGTGGGGTCGTTGCGCATCGGCGGGCGCGCCGCGCTGTCAACCGGCGTGGCTGGACACGTAGTCCGAGATACTGGCGATGGTGCCGAAGTTCTCCAGCGTGACGTCCTCGGGCGGAACACTGATGCCGAACTGCTCTTCGAGAAAAGCGACCAGGCGCATGGCGGCAATCGAGCTCACCAGTCCGTCCATCAGCAGCGGCGTGTCAGCACCCAGCTCCAGCCCCTGCGGACTGTTCAACAGATCCTCGTAGATAAAGTTCCATACACGTTCTGTCGTACTCACGCAAAAGCCATCCTTCTAATCGAGCGGCAAGCATCGCACGTGGCAGGTAATCGAGGCTCAAGTATACCCGCCACATTCGAGTCCGCGTAAACTCAACAACTGGCTGGTTGTCGTGTGTCGTTCACGAGCGAACGGGTCGTCGATTTTTTTTACGAACAGCGACGATTCAGCACAACAACCACAATGCACTAACGAGTATGAAAGAACTGTGCCACACCGGAGCGGGCACAATCGTTGCGTCTGTCCTGCTCGATCACCGGAGCCACCACGGACAACCTGACCTATGGATTTCTCCTGGAACGAACAGCAGCGGGCGATAAAGCAGCAGGCCCTGGCGTTCGCGCGGCAACATCTCAACGAGGGCGCCCGGGACCGCGATGCAAGCGGAACGTTCTCACACGAGCTGTGGCAGCGTTGCGCGGACTTCGGGATCCAGGGATATGCGCTGGCGCCACGTTACGGCGGCGGCGGTCACGACATCATGGACACGGTGCTGATGATGGAAGGACTGGGTGCCGGGTGCCGTGACAACGGACTCATCATGGCGCTGAACACCCAGATGTGGACGGTTCAGTCGAGTGTCGAGCAGTTCGGCAGCGACGCGCAGAAGCAGCAGTTCCTGCCCGCGCTCGCCGGGGGTGACATCATCGGCGCGCAGGCGATCTCCGAGCCGGACGCCGGGTCGGATGCGTTCAGCCTCGCCACCACGGCGCGCAGAATCGACGGCGGCTACGTACTCAACGGCGTCAAGAACTGGATTACGCTGGCACCGATTGCCGACCTGTTCGTGCTCTATGCGACGGTCGATCCCGCGCTCAACAAGTGGGGGGTGACCGCGTTTCTCGTCGAGAGCACCACACCGGGCATAGCGCGCGGGCCGGCCGAGGAGAAGATGGGATTGCGCGGCGTGCCGTACGGTGACCTGACGCTGCACGACTGTGAGGTCCCCGAGACGAACCGGCTGGGCCCGGAAGGCGCCGGCGCGAGCCTGTTCAACGCCTCGCTCGAGTGGGAGCGCAGCTGCATGCTCGCGAGCAACATCGGCGTGATGGAGAACCAGCTGCAGCAGTGTATCGCCCATGCGCGCAAGCGCCGCCAGTTCGGCCAGCCCATCGCCAAGTTTCAATCGGTCTCCAATCGTATCGTGGAGATGAAAGTGCGCCTGGAGACGGCGCGCCTGCTGCTCTACCAGGTGGCGTGGCTGAAGAGCCAGGGCAAACAAGCGGTGATGGAAGCGGCCATGGCCAAGCTCTACCTGACCGAGTGCCTGGTGGCGTCGAGCCTCGATGCCGTCGCCGTGCACGGCGCCAGGGGTTATGCCAGCGGGTTCGGCGTAGAGCATGACCTGCGCGACGCGGTCGGCGGCACCATCTGGGGCGGCACACCGGATCTGCAGCGCCAGGTGATCGCCGAGTTTCTGGGCCTGTGACGTGCCCTCGCTGATCCACCACTACCTCGACGCCAACGCCGAGCGCGCCCCCGCCGCGGCAGCGGTACGCTTCACCGGTGAGCAGCTCGACTATGCGCAGCTCGCCGAGCGCGCCAACCGTCTGGCCCATACGCTGCTCGCGCACGGCGTCGCGCGCGGCGACCGCGTCGGCATCTACCGCGGCCGGGGTGTGGAGCTGGCAGTCGCGGTGCACGGCATCATGAAAGCCGGCGCGGCGTACGTGCCGCTCGACCCCGCCGCACCGGTCGCCCGCACCGCGACCGTGCTACGCCAGGCCGGTATCCGGCACCTCGTGAGTGAGCCGGGCAAACGCGAGGCGCTGGCCGAGCTCGCCGCGCTGGTTCCAGCGCTCGAGTGCGCTGTCGGTCTGGACGGCAATGGTCAGGTCGGGCCGCGCTGCGTGCCCTGGTCGGACGTCGCGACAGCCCCCGCCGCACCGCCGGCAGTGCCTTCGCAGAGCGCCTCCGATCTCGCGTACGTGATCTTCACCTCGGGCTCGACGGGCGAACCCAAAGGCATCATGCACACGCACGACAGCAGTCTGGCTTTCACGCGCTGGGCGGCGCACGCTTACGCGCTGGTTCCGGAAGATCGCATCGCGAACCAGGCGGCGCTGCATTTCGACATCTCGATTTTCGATTTCTTCGCCGGACTGCTGGCCGGCGCCACCACCGTGATAGTGCCCGAGGGCGTCATGCGTCTGCCCGCCAGTTATGCCGGGTTTCTCGCCGATGAACGCATCACGGTGTGGTTCACGGTGCCCTTCTCGCTCAGCCAGCTGCAGCAGCGCGGGGCTGTCGAGCGCCACGACTTCAGCCGGTTGCGCTGGGTGCTGTTCGGCGGCGATGTCCATTCGCCGGTGCACATTCGCGCGCTGATGACGCAATTCGGCAACGCGCGTTTCTCCAATGTTTACGGGCCGGCGGAAACCAACGGCTGCACCTACTGGCACCTCGACACGCTGCCCGACGACCCCAACGAGCCCTTCCCCATCGGCAAAGCCTGCGAAGGCATGCAGCTCGCCGTCATCGACGAGCGCCTGAGGCCGGTCGAGTCCGGCGCGGGCGAGCTGGCCGTGTGCGGCCCCTCGACCATGCCAGGCTACTGGCAACGGCCGGATCTCAACGAGCGGGCGTTTGCGGAGTTATCGCACGGCAACGGCACGACGCGCGCTTACTACCGGACCGGCGACCGCGTCGAGTGGCTGGCCGACGGAAACCTGCGATTCGTGGGGCGCGTCGACCGACAGGTGAAGACGCGCGGATACCGTGTCGAGCTCGAGGAGATAGAGACGGCCATGGTGTCGCACCCGCACGTGCAGGAAGCGGCCGCGTTCGCCGTCCACCAGGGCGGCGACGGCAGCCGCATTCTCGCGGCGATCAAACCCGGCCCCGGGGAAACCGTCGAGCTGCGCGAGATACAGGCGTACCTGAAAAAATGCCTGCCGTTCTATGCCGTGCCGGACGAGATAAGCGTGGTCGAGGATTTTCCACGAACGCCCACCGGAAAGATCGACCGGCGGCAACTAAGGACACAGCATGAGGAGCCCGGCGGCTAACGCAGTTCAAGTCTGGCTGGTGCAGCTGGACGACTTCCTGCCGCTGCGCGACGGCCTCGCCGCGCTGCTCGCCCCCGAAGAAAGCGCGCGGGCGCAGCGCTTTCATTTCCCGGTGCACGCCGATCACTTCACCCTCTGCCGCGGACTGCTGCGCACGCTGCTGGCGGACTACCTTGGCGCGGCACCGACGGCGCTCGAGTTCCACTACGGGCACGCCGGCAAGCCGGTGCTCGCCGAGGCGCAGAACCCCCAGCGCCTGACGTTCAACCTGTCGCACTCCGGCGGCGTCGCGGTGATTGCAGTTACCCGCGGCGCGGCGGTGGGCGTAGACGTGGAGCAGGTCGACAAGGCGCTCGAGGTCGATCAGCTGGCCCGGCGCGTTTTGAGTGGAGCAGAGCGCGAATGGCTATATTCCGTGGCGGACGGCAAGCGGCGACGCGCTTTCCTGCGTTTCTGGACGCACAAGGAGGCGTACGTCAAAGCGCGCGGCGAAGGGCTTGGCGCGCCGCTCGCAGAGATCGAGGTGCAGCTGCCAACGGACGGACTCAGGGCACGACTCACCGATCGGCGCCACGCCGGTGACACCTGGGCGTTGCATGAGCTGAGTCTGGAGCGGGAGTACGTCGGTGCGCTGGCCGTGGCCTGCCGGGATCCGGCAATCGAGCAAACGCGGTTGACGCCGCCGCAGGTGCTCGCCTCGGTCCCGTTCAGGGCGTCTCGTCGTGGTCCGCGAAGCGGTCGCTGATGTCCTGATCGGGAATCCAGCAGCTGTCCTGCCGGCCGAACCAGCGGTAGCGCCGCTGGCCGATGAAATCGTATACCCAGTCGCGCAGCGGCACCGGCAGGGCGATGAACGCATAGCTCAACGGCCACGGGGCCCGCAGTTTGCGCAGTATACGCAGCGCCGCGGTCGATTTACGGTAGGCCCTGCCGCCGGTCACGAGGACCATGGATTCGAGTCCCTGCAGGCGGTGCTCGCGGCTGAGGTGCTGGCCCAGCGGCGACTGCAGCGATGCGAACCGGAAACGCCGCGCAGGATCGCGCTCGATGACGAAACGGACGAAGCCGCTGCAGAGGTTGCAGACACCGTCGAACAGGACCAGCTGATCGGGCGCGGTGTGCATCAACCGCCCTCCCCCGATGCTGCACGTGCAGCGTCGCCATCGATGCGGACGCTGCGCGCTGCCCGCCTGTCGATTTCCAGATAACGTTCGCCATCGAACATGCTCATGATCTGGTAGACATCGACCCGCACGATGGGCTCGCTGTCGTCGTAGGCGTCCTCGCGGGCGAACGTCCAGATCTGGCGCGGCGCATGCAGCGGACTCAACCAGACCTGTTTCGAGCGCCGGCGGTTGAACGTCGTGATGTAGCGCTGCATGAACTCGTCGAACACCTCGCTGCGCTGCTCGTCATACATTACCTCTCCCCAGGTCTGCTCCAGCCGGCGCACCGCCGCCGGGGTGCGCGCTTCGAGCAGCCGGTCAGCTAGCGCGCGGTCGCTGCTCGCGCCCCAGGTGATGTTCAGGCGCGGCTCCCGGCTGAGGTACTTGAACCAGCCCAGCGTGAACTGAAAGTCGTAGGGCTCGAAGAACTTCGGCGGCAGCGAGTAGACGCGGCCGCTCTCCCCGGTCGCCTCGAAACGGAAGGTGTAGCTGGCACGCATGTCGTACCAGGCGAGCCCGACAGCCGGCAGCCACAGCTTGGACGCACCGATCAACAGCACCGAAACCAGCAGGTGTGGGATGCTGATGAACGGGATCGGGTCTCGTGCCCACAGCCGGCGAAGCAGCATCAGCAGCCCCGCCTCGACGACGATCCACTGCCAGAAGAAGATCCCGGCAAGACCCAGGATACCGAGGTGAAACACCGCCCACGCTGCCAGCAGGCCGAGCAGCGTGAAGCGATGCACGAGCAGCAGCACCGAACCGATCTGCAGCACCAGGGTGGCGATCACGATGGGCCAGTCGAGCAGCGCCACGAAACGTGCGGTGCGCGACACCTCCTCGGCGTTCATGAAGCCCAGCCAGCCGTTGGCGTAGGTGGACAGCATGAAGTGATGGACGTGGCCGTAGGTGGGCCAGGCGAGGCCCAGCTTGTTGAGCCCGGGCACCCAGTAATGCGCCGCGACGATGCAGCAGCCGACGAACAACCAGTCGATGGTGCGCTGCACGCCGGTCACCGCCGCCAGAAAATGCGCGCAGACGAACAGCATCAGCAGGCGCAGCGGCATCGACGTCTGGGCCCAAGAGTTGGGCAGGATCGGCTCATGAAACTGCCAGCCCGTGACCGTCAGCACGAGCACGAACGGGAGCACGAACAGCGGCCGCCAGTAGACCAGGAACACCAGCGCGAGCAGCGTGAAGCGATCGTAGTAGTGCGCCCGATCGAAGTAGAGATTGTAGTCGTAGGTGGCGTGATTCCAGGCCAGCACCGCGGCCAGCACGGTGACGTACAGCCGGATATCGACACCGTGCTCGACGCGCGACCAGGGCGCCGCCACAAACCGCCAGCGGAGCAGCAGCACACCGATCACGCACACGGTGACCAGCGCGTGCTTGAGCGTGCCGAACAGCTGCCGGGCGATACCGGTAAACATCACCGGCTCGAAGTAGTCCGCCACCGGCAGGTGCGTCACGGCCATCACCCAGCCGTTGAGGACCACGAACATCATCACCAGCAAACCGGCGCGCATGGCCGTCACCAGCAGCTCGTGCACCTGAAGCGCCGGTAGCTTCAGCGTCAGCATGCCGAGGTTCACGTTCATCGCCGAGTGCTAGGGAGTCAACGCGATGATGGGGTTTTCAAACACACGCAGGGTGGGTCAGCCGGGCATCAGCCCGCTCACGTCGAACGTCCGCTCGGTCAGCCACAGCAGGGCAATGGCGCCGACGATGGTGGCGGCCGGTTTGAGCACCCCGGGCACGTAGTAACGCTTCCGGCTCAGCCAGTAAGCGATTGGGAAAACCGCGCAGATGATGGCCAGCTGACCCAGCTCCACGCCGATGTTGAAGCCGGCCAGCGGATAGAGCAGCGAACCCTTCGCCAGCCCGAGAAAGGAGAGGTTGGACGCGAAACCCAACCCGTGGAACAGACCGAAGCCGAACACCAGGAACCAGATGCGCTCACTGACCATCGGGTACAAAGCGTTGACCGCCACGAACGCCACCGAGGCGGCGATGATGATCTCGATCAGCCGGCTCGGCAGTTCGATGAAACCGAGCACGGCCAGACTCAGAGTGACCGTGTGGGCCAGGGTGAACAGCGTGACGACCTTGACGATATTGATGAACGACGGCTTGAAGCTCGCGACCGGCGTCCAGCTTCTGTCCTGCCGCCGCACCACCGCGAGCAGCAGCAGCGCGACCAGGAACAGCACGTGATCGATGCCCTCGAGAATGTGCTCAGCACCCTTGCCAATGAAATAGCCGAGCACCTCGAGATGCAGGGCTTCGGTGAGATCCATACGTCCCGCATGGTTCTGCGCGTCGAAATGCAGGGCCACTTCCTCAGTGAAATTGGTGAGATTGGTCTTGTCGGAGAAGCGCACGAGCATCAGCGCCTTGTGATTCGGATCGGCCTCGAACACCAGGCCGTAGTCGATCTGCACCACCTCCGGCACGGGTTGAGCCGCCTGCGCCGTGAGCACGAACTGGGCGAACCGTCCGGCTGCCGTGTCGAGGTAGTCGTGCTCGCGGTAGCTGAACGTATAAGTCTCTGCGGCGGTGCTGATGCTCACGCCGCGCGCCAGGTAGGCGCTCAACCACTCGATGCTGGCATCCACCTCGTCGCTGTCCACCTCACCCTCGGCAAGCCCGGCATGCGTGAGCACCCTGCCGAGCTCTTCCAGCCGGATCTGGATCTCGATCTCGAGCACGCGGTCGTCCACGCTCAGGAACAGATAGCTCTCGCCCACAGAATGCGCGTGGGTCAGTGGCGCCAGCAGCAACAAGGCGAGGAAGGAAACTGCTCTGACGGTCATACAGGTTCTCCTGGCGCGGGGCCGGGTGCCCCGGGTGTGTCGTGAGCTACCGCCGAAGCGGCGTCCTGAGCGCTGCGTACCGACGCAGCGAACGCAGCGAGCTGTGGGGAATCGAACAACGTGCGCGGCGTGACCTCAACACCGAAGGTGGCACGCACGCGCGATATCACACGCGTGGCCACCAGCGAGTCGCCGCCCAGGTCGAAAAAGTCATCGAACGCGCTGATCGGCTCGACGCCGAGCACCTCACCCCAGATCGCGGCCACCGCCGTTTCCAGCGGATCACGCGGCGGCACGAACGCATCGGCGTCACTGTGCACGCCCCCGGGCGGCGGCAACGCCCGGCGGTCGACCTTGCCGGTGGGGGTCAGCGGCAGGGCGTCGAGAAACACGTAATCGGCGGGTCGCATCGGCGCCGGCAGACTTAGCGCCACGCTGTCGCGCAGCGTGCTTTCGTCCGGTGACGGCCCGTCCGGCTGCGCAACGATGTAGGCCACCAGCCGGCATTCCCCCGGCGCCTGCCGCTCGAGCAGGCGGGCAAGCGTCTCGCGCTGCCTGTCGCTCAAGGCGCGCACGCGCCGCTCCATTCGGTCGTCGCGTTCGTTCATCGGGACCTCTATTTCACCGCCTTGATAACGACCATGCTGTCGCCCCACAGCGTGTCGGCCGTGTCCTCCGGGACCGTCAGGGGCGCCACTCTGGTGAGACAGAAACGGCCGAAGTGCCGGAACAGCAGCCGTTGATGAGCGCGGCTCAGGGAATCCGCCTCGTTGGTCAGATAGGTGAACACGCCGCCGGGCGCCAGATGCGCGGCGGCGTGCGGAAAGAAGTGCTCGGCAAAGGTCGTGGTCTTGACCACCTCGTCGATGAACTCCTCCTCGTCCAGTGGATAGGCGTGGAAGAGAATGCCGTCGTAGGTCTCGAACCGTTCGGTCAGGTCCTGCCAGCGCCCCTGCAGCAACCGGATGTCGCGTGCGGTATAGCCCGCGCGCCACGCCTCGAAGCGCGCCACAATGTGCTCGTTGCACTCGACCACCGTGTGCGAGGCGACGCCCGCGTGTTGCAGGAAATCCGCCGCCACCCCGCGCCCGAAACCGATCTCCAGCACCGCGCCGCGCGCGTTGCCGGCAATCCCGGCCATCGCTTGCATCACCGGAATCTGCCAGTCCTCCATGATCTGCTGATCGTCGAGGTCGCCGGCGCGCAGATCCACCCCCGGCGGACGCTCGCGTCCGGCCACGAAGTCGCGCGCCTGGGTGTGCAGGTGGTTGAGGTCGGCCGCCCATTCGGCAACCGCGCGGTTCAGCAGCCAGTGGCGCTGCGCTGCCCGCGGTGGCGCGACGAAGTCTTCGTTGCGGATATCCAGAAGGATTTCGTAATCGGGTGTGCGCCGCCGCTTCCTGATCATGCGTTCTCTCCTGCCGCAGCGGGCGGCCAGGCCGAATCGGTGGGTCCGGACTCCTCGGCGGCCCGCCGCAGCAACTGCTCGGCCTCGGCATCAGCGAGGGTGACGAGACGTGCGGCGAGATCGGCGGGGTCCGCGCTGTCCGGGGCCGGTGCATACCCGGTGACCACCGCGGCCGCGACACCCGGGACGGTGCACAACAGCGATTCGATCTCCCCGGTTTCGATACGGTGGCCGCGGATCTTCAGCTGCTCGTCGCGGCGCCCCAGAAACTCGATGTTGCCGTCGGGCAGGTAGCGTCCCAGGTCGCCGGTACGGTATAGCCTGGCGCCGGGTTGAGCGGCGAACGGATCTGGCACGAAGCGCTCGGCGCTCATCGCCGGCTGGTTCAGGTAGCCCTGCGCGACGCCGGGACCACCGATGTGGATCTCGCCGGGTACGCCCACCGGCACCGGCCGCCCCGCCGCGTCGAGCAGGTAAAGCGAGGTGCCGGGAATCGGGCGGCCGATCGGCACGCGCGCGAGTTCGACGCCGGGCGAAACCCGGAAAACACTGCACCATACCGTGCCTTCGGTCGGGCCGTATTCGTTGTGCATCGCCGTCTGCGGCAGGTGTTGCCGGTGCCGGCGCAGCAACGCGCCCGGGCACACTTCGCCGGCAACCATGACGTTGCGCAGGCTCGCCAGCTGTCCCTCGGTGGCGGTGTCGAGCAGGTTCGCGTGCACCGAAGGCAACGTCAGAACATGGCTTACGCGATGCCCGGCGATGAGCGCCGCGATCGCCCAGGGGTCTTTCTCCTGCCCCGGATCGGGCAGCACCAGCGCACCCCCCGCGCACAGACTCCAGAACAGACCCGCCACCGAGCTGTCGAAAGCCAGCGGCGGCAGCAGCAGAAAACGCCCGGGTGCTTCGGCATAGTAAGCATCGCGCGCGGCCGTCGAGTACGCCAGGTTGGCGTGACTCACCATCACACCCTTGGGCGCGCCCGTCGAGCCCGAGGTATAGATCACATACGCGAGCGCCTGCCCATCGACTTCCACCGGCTCGCCGGGCGGTTGCCGCCCGGTGGGGTTTACCGGATCGTCGACGCACAGCGCGTGCACCGCGCCGGCGGGCGTTGCCTGCGGCAAGCGTCCGAGCAGCGCCCGCTGGGTCAGCAACACATGCAGGCCACTGTCTTCGCACAGCGCCCCCAGGCGTCTGGCGGGCTGCTCCGGGTCGAGCGGCACGTAAGCGGCACCCTGGGCGAGGATCGCCAGGATGGCGGCTATCGCTTCCAGCGAGCGCTGCAGACAGACCCCGACCCGATCGCCGCGAGCCACCCCGTGTTCCTGTAAACGCCGGCGGAGCGCCGCTGCTCGAGCCCATAGCTGCGCGTAACTCAACGTCTGCGCACCGCCGATCACCGCCGGCTGCCCGGGCCGCGTGCGAACGTGTTCCTCGATCCGTGCCAGGACCGGCATTGGCAGTGCGTCCGGCGCGTCGGTTCGTTGCCAGTCCTGCAGCACGCCGCGTTCGGCTTGCGTAATCCAGGGCAGTTCCCGGAGGCTTGCCGACGGCCGCGCCGGCATGCCTTCGAGCAGGGTCTGCAGATGTCCCCACAGCGTGTCCACGGCGCCGCCATCGAAGCGCTGGCGATCGGAGAAGATATGGAACGTCAGCGCCTCGTCCGGCACCACCACGATGCTCAGCGGGTAGTGACTGCGCTCGAACACCTGCAGATTGGCGACCCGAAGCCCGTCGGCGTCGTCCGGCAGCAGCGAGCCGGGCAGGTTCTCGAACACAAGCAGACTGTCGAACAGCGGCGTGCCGGCGCCGCATTCGCTCCAGGCCTGGATCCTGGACAACGGGGTATGGCTGTAGCGCATGACCGACGCCTGCTCGGTCTGGACGCCGGCCAGCCAATCCAGCAGCGGCATGTCCGGTGTGACGCTGACCCGCAGCGGCAGGCTGTTGATCAGCAACCCGACCATGGTCTCGACGGAATCGAGGGGCGCGTCACGGCCGGAGACCGTAAGCCCGCAGATCACGTCGTCGCACCCGCTGTAACGGCTGAGCAGCAGCGTCCAGGCACCGGCGACCAGGGTGTTGAGCGTCACCTGGGCACGCCGGGCGAGTTCCTGCAGCGCCCGGGTCGCGGCCACGGGCAGCTTGAAAATGCGCTGCTCGCCGCCTGCCTCGGGGTGCGCGGCGTCGCGCCAGCGCAGTGGATCGACATTGTCGAACCCGGCGAGACGCGCACGCCAGAACGCCTCGGCCTCGGTTTGCGGCTGCCCGCGTTGCCAGGTGACGAAGTCGCGGTAAGCAGGCGCCTTCGGCAGCGAAGGCTCGCGGCCGGCGAGTGCAGCGCCGTAAAGAGCGAACACCTGGCGGATAACCAGCCGCGTTGACCAGCCGTCCAGCAGCAGATGGTGAAAGCTCCACAGGAACCGGTGCTCCTTCTCCGCCGTGCGCACCACGGTGAAGCGCAGAATCGGGGCCTGCGCGAGATCGAAGCCGAGCGCGCGATCCTCCTCCAGCAGGCGGTCCCAACGCCGGGCCTGCTCGTCGGATGCCAGCGTCGCCCAGTCCGCCTCGTGCCAGGGCGCGGAGACGCGCTCGCGAACGATCTGCAGCGGCTGTTCGCGGCGCTCCCAGGTAAACAACGTACGCAGCACCTGATGATGCTCGATCACGCGCTGCCAGGCCGCGCGCAACGCTGCAACGTCGAGCACACCGTGCACCGTGAAGCTCAGCTGCTGCA
>JAHELT010000174.1 GCA_024644045.1 Chromatiales bacterium
CGACGATCTGCAGAGGCCGGGCAAAATCGGTCTGCAATGCGTTGGCGGTATCGTGAAACACCTGGGTGCATTGACTGCAATCGGTTCATCGACCGTCAATTCGTACCGCCGCCTGTGGGACACCGGCTTCTGGGCGCCGGTGTTCGCCGACTGGGGATACCAGAATCGCACCACCGGTTTGCGCATCTCGGCGCCGGGCCGTTTTGAGTACCGCTCGGTCGACTCGATGGTCAACCCCTACCTGCTGGGTGGCGCCCTGCTCAAGGCCTTCGAGGACGGTATCGACAACGACATCGATCCGGGCGAGCCGGAGAACCGCAACATCTACCAGGCGATGGAGGCCGGCAAGCAGGTCAAGAAACTGCCCATGTCGCTCGGCGAGGCGCTCACCAGGCTGTCGGAAGATGAAGTCATCAAGTCGGCGATGCCGGGTGACATGTACAAGATCTACCACTGGTACAAGAATGACGAGTGGGAAAAATTCATGCACACGACAACAGAGTGGGATCTGGAGATGTATCTGGATTGCCTGCCCTAGGCGTGCTTACTCGCGGTTTCCGCCGGCTGCCGGGGAACCCGCGGACTTTCTTTAGTGGAGGTTTCATATGTGCGGTATCGCTGGACTGATCCATCGCGGTAAGAGCACGGATATCGGCGAAGAGATGACCGAGATGCTTCAGTCGTTGAAGCATCGCGGTCCGGATTCGACCGGCTTCGCGCTGTACGGCGTGCCGGATGGTGACAAGCTCGTGATGCGCTTCAAGGTCGCCGAGCAGGAAGACCTGCACGGTTTCGAGATTCACGACCAGATCAAGCAACGCCAGGCGGAGGTCGATGAGCGTCTCGGCGAGCTGGGTGCAAAGATCCTCGAACGCCACCAGGCGACCGAATACGCGAGCCGCTACGTGCTCGACTACGACGGCGACACACGCGAGCTCGCCAACTTCATCGAGGACATCGAAGGGGCGGAAATCCTCTCGCTCGGACGCGGCCTGGAGCTGATAAAGGACCTGGGTGACGCGAACACGGTATCCGATCAATACGCATTGCGGGGCTTTAACGGCACGCACGCCATCGGGCACACGCGCATGGCGACCGAGTCGGACGTAGACATCCGTTCTGCGCACCCGTACTGGGCGTATCCGTTCAGCGATATATCCGTGGTGCACAACGGACAGCTGACCAACTACTGGAAGCTCCGGCGCGAGATGACGCGTGGTGGGCACCGCTTCATGTCCAACTGTGATTCCGAGCTGATCGCAGTGTACATCGCCGATCGCATGAACAAAGGCGATGATCTGGAAAGCGCCATGCACCGCTCGGTCGACGAGCTGGACGGTGTTTTTACCTACCTCGTTGCGACGAAGGACGAACTCGGTATGGCGAAGGACGTCATGGCCGCCAAACCCATGGTGCTCTACGAGAGCGAGGACTTCGTGGGCCTGGCTTCAGAGGAAGTGGCAATCCGCAGCATCTTCCCCCGGGAAATAGATACCTGGGATCCGTACGATGGGGAGGTTCGAGTATGGCAGGCGTAGAGCAATCCAAAGCGCAGGACATGGGGCTGCATACCGAGCAGCTCACCGGGCGCACACAGCAGCGTTTTTTCAACGCCACGGAGGAGGAGAATTACACCTACCCGTGGGCGCACGAGGTCGACTTTGACAAGCAGGCCGAGTTCGACGCCGCGGAGATGGAGATTTCGGCGATCAACCTGAAAATACGCGCGCTGATGCAGCAGGGGTACGGTGACATCAAGGTCACCAATCCGCGCGCCAAGCACAGCCTCGGTGTCGGTATTCTCAACCGTCTGAAGCTCACCTTCGACGGCAGCCTCGGGTACTTCGGCTGCGGTCTGATCGACGGACCCAACATCCATGTGACCGGCCGCGTCGGCTGGTCCTGTGCGGAGAACATGATGGCCGGCACCGTGGTCATCGACAAGGTCGCCGGCTCGACGTTCGGGGCGGCGATCCGCGGCGGCGATCTGGTGTGCCGCGGCGATGTCGGGTCGCGTACCGGCATCGACCAGAAGGGCGGCACCATCATCGTCGGCGGGCGCACCGGGGCTTTCAGCGGCTTCATGATGCAGCGTGGACGCATGGTGATCTGCGGCGACGCCGGCAAGAACCTGGGCGACTCGATGTATGACGGCACCATCTACGTGGGCGGCCAGATCACCGACCTGGGCGTCGACTGCGTGGAGGGCGAAATGACCGACCTGGACGTCAAGTGGCTGCGCGCCAAACTGGCTCTCTACGGCGTCGAGCCGAAGAACGGCATTGAAAACATGACCAAACTGGTTTCCGGCAAGCAGCTCTGGAATTACGACAATCTCGAGCCGGCTGAAAAGAAACTGGTGTTGTAACGAGGTCAAATGAAATGAGTGGATTACCCCCCAAACGAGATCGCTACAACCTCGGCAAGAGCTTCATCTTCACGCCCGAGGTGATCGACGACATTCACGTCAAGGCGGAGCTCGGGCGCTACCGCATGCGCGGCTTTTCGCTGTTCAAGAAAATTCCCACCTGGGACGATCTCACTTTCATGCCCGGTACCCTGACGCGTTTCGTGATCGAGGGTTACCGGGAAAAGTGCCTGACCCGGACCGTCATCGGGCCGCGTGCCAAGCGTCCGCTGGAACTGGACATTCCGGTCTACGTGACCGGTATGAGCTTCGGGGCGCTGTCTTACGAGGCGAAAACCGCGCTCGCACGCGGCGCGACCATGGCCGGCACCGCCACCTGCTCGGGCGAGGGCGGCATGATCCCGGACGAGCGCCGCTACTCGGAGAAGTGGTTCTACCAATGCATCCAGTCGCGCTACGGGTTCAACCCTAATCACCTGCGTCTCGCCGACGGCTGCGAGTTTTTCATCGGTCAGGGCTGCAAGGTCGGGCTCGGTGGGCACCTGATGGGCCAGAAGGTGACCGATCAGGTTGCCGAGATGCGCTCCCTGCCGGCTGGCATCGACCAGCGCTCGCCGGCACGCCACCCCGACTGGCTCGGCCCGGACGATCTGGCGCTCAAGATCCAGGAGATCCGCGAAGCGACCAACTGGGAGATCCCGATTCAGCTGAAGCTCGGCGCGGCGCGTGTTTACGACGACGTGCGCATGGCCGCGAAGACCGACCCGGACGCGATCTACATCGACGGGATGGAGGGCGGCACCGGCGCCGGGCCGCACCTCGCGACCGAGGATACCGGCGTTCCCGGCATCGCCGCGATTCGCCAGGCACGCCGCGCCCTCGAGGACGTCGGCAAGTCCGGTGACATCACGCTGATCTACGCGGGCGGTATCCGCAACGGCGGTGACGTGGCCAAAGCGCTCGCGCTGGGGGCGGATGCGGTCGCCATCGGTCACTCCGTGCTGATGGCGCTTAACTGTAACAAGGCGATTCCGGAAGCCGATTTCGAGAAGGAGATGGGCGTGCCCGCCGGCTACTGTTACCACTGCCACTCGGGACGCTGCCCGGTCGGCGTGGCGACTCAGGACCCGGAGCTGCGCAAACGGCTCAATCCGGACGACGCCGCCGAGCGCGTCTATAACTTCCTGCACACCCTGGCGATCGAATGCCAGATGCTGGCGCGTGCCTGCGGCAAGACCAACGTGCATTCGCTGGAGCCCGAAGACCTGGCGGCGCTGACCATGGAAGCTTCCGCGATGGCCGAGGTGCCGCTCGCGGGCACGCAGCACACGGTTGGCCATCCTGAAATGACGCGATTCTGACGGAGCAAGCCATGAGCGGAAAAAACATCGATCATTTCATCGAAACCGACGGCCTGGATACCGAACGCGAAAAGAGCATCGGCCAGCACATCGGCTACCGGTACGACGTCAACCTGGTACCCGACATGGACCGGGTCACGCCGTTTCTCAAGCAGTACATGGAGACCATGGGCTGGCGGGATCTGAACTGGTTGGAAGATGTGCACATGGGCTACGAGGAAAACCACGCAGCCGTGTTCGATCGCAACATCAACGGCTGGGTGACGATTCCCGACGAGATCGAGCTGCCGGACAATCAGCAGGACCGGGACATGATCGCCCGCGAGCTTCTGGTCAAGTTCCAGATGTCGCGGCGTCACCCGATGGTGGATCTCATGAAGGCCTACGCCAAGTTCTGAGGCGGGTACCGGGACAGGCGCTGTTTCGCCGGCGGTCCTGCACCTGGCGCCCCGTTGTCTGTCTGGCAGTCCGGGTATCAGGGGTTTCCCTATAGGGGTGGACGCCCCGCATAGGCTCGTATAGTTTCTCGGTGGCCGGCGCGGGACCGCCGGTCTGTTCGCAGCGTTAAGAAGGGGAAGCGGCGGTCAGGCGAACGAAAAGAACCGGGCTTCGGGGCTCCGGTGAATCGCCGCCGCAGTAAAACCAACGATAGGGGGATACTGATGACACCCGAAGAAATAAAAGCGATGGTAGACATGACCACCACGATAAACCTCGAGGTTTATTACTACTGGTGCACTGCGATCATGATTCTGATTCACGCCGGCTTCATGATGTACGAGATGGGTGCATCGCGCGTCAAGCACGTGCTGGCCGCCGGCACCAAGAACGTGCTCGCGTTCGCTTACATGATCCCGACGTTCTGGCTGTTCGGCTGGTGGATCTACCTCGCCATGACCAACGGCTTCATCCCCGATTTCGAGGCCGGGGCGGCCGGTGTGCCGTGGGGCGAGAACATGGGGCCGAACCTGCAGGACAACGCCTCGGGCGTGTTCTGGGGCGCGTTCACGCTGTTTGCGTGCACCACGGCGTCCATCATGTCCGGCTCGGTGATCGAGCGGATCCGGATGACCGCCTTCATCATCCTGGCCGTGGTGCTGGGTTCCGTGGCCTGGATTCTGTCGGCGGCCTGGGGCTGGCATCCCGCCGGCTGGATGGTCACGCAGCTCGGCTACCACGATTTCGGGGCCTCGGGTGTCGTGCACATCATCTCCGGCTTTTTTGCCCTCGGTGTGCTGATCCACCTCGGTCCGCGGGTCGGCCGGTTCAACGCCGACGGAACGGCGAATGTCATACGCGGTCACAGCCTGCCGATGACTATGGTAGGGCTGATGCTGATCGTGGTTGGCTTTTTCGGGTTCCTGGGCGGCTGCCTGTTCTACGGCGGCACCGCGCAGTGGACCAACATCTACGGCGGCCCGACGACACTGTCCACCATCTGTTTCAATACCCTGATGGGAATAGCGGGTGGCATGATCGGCGCCTACACCAAAACCAAGGACCCGTTCTGGATGATGTCGGGCGCCCTGTGCGGCATTATCTCCGTCGCGGCGGGTATGGACCTGTACCACCCGAGCGTCACGTTCGTGCTCGCCTTTCTCGGCGGTGTCATCGGTCCGATTTCGCACAACTTCCTTGTCAAGCTGCGTATCGACGATGCGGTTGGGGCAGTCTCCGTGCACGGCACGTGCGGCATCCTCGGCGTGGTTGCGCTGGGCGTTCTGGGCGGCGGTTATCCGCCATTCTCGGAGGACGTACCGACGATCACGTTCTTCGGTCAGTTCGTCGGCATGCTAGTCATGGTGGCGCTGGGCTTCATACCGGGCTACGTGCTGGCCTGGATCTTCAAATCCCTGGGCATGTTGCGCGCCAGCGATGAGGTACAGGAAACCGGTATGGACGTCGAGATCGCGGCGCATGCCTATCCCGAAGACATGAAGACGCCCCATGCGGGTGTTTGAGCAGGAGTACACGCATGTTTAATTCGAGCCCGATAACTTCCTGGGAAGGCGCCGGTGTCTTCGGCACGTTCGCCGAGGGTGGGGTTGGCCTGTGGGTCATTCTCACGATCGTGTGCTGCATCATTCCGCTGTTCGTCAGCTTCAGTGCCGAAAAAAGGGCGGAAGACGAGCACAAGTAGCGTCAAGCCGACCGCGGGCGCCTCAGCCGATGGGCAGAGGCGCCCCGTGTTCGGCGCAGGCGCGTTGCGCTGCCGCGCCTGCCAGGGAATGGCAATACATCGGTGACGTTGAATGGCGATGCGGCCTTGTGCACCATCCAACAGGTTGAGATGGGCGACCGCCCGCGGTGTCAGTGTGTTTCGGTATACAATATACCAGCGTGATCCATTTCGAGCCTTAGCCCATGCCAAAATCCGCCTCCGCCGCCACGCCCAAAGCGCCACGTCCCTACGGCAAGGGCCGGATCGTCGACCTGCGGGCGCTCAACGAGGTGCGCCAGGCGCTTGGCGAAGCCCCGCACAAGCGCGATCTGCTGATCGAGCACCTGCATGCGATACAGGACCGGTTCGGACACCTTTCCGCCGCCCACATCGTCGCCCTGGCTCACGAGATGAAACTGGCGACGACCGAGGTCTACGAAGTGGCGACCTTCTATCACCACTTCGACGTGATCAGGGAAGGCCAGCCGGTGCCGCCCGCGCTGACCGTGCGGGTTTGCGACTCGGTGACCTGCGAGATGTTCGGCGCACGCGAGCTGATCGCCGGGCTGCAGTCGGCGCTGGGCGAGGCGGTGCGCGTGCAGCCGGTACCCTGTGTCGGGCGCTGCGACGAGGCGCCGGTCGCCGTGGTGGGCTGGAACCCCATTGCCCAAGCAGATACGAAGCGCGTGCAGGCGGCCGTCGACGACGGTGCGACCGAGTGTCCGCCGCCGGCGCATGCCATCGACTCTGAACATTACAACGCCGAAGGCGGCTACGATCTCTATCGCGCCTGCCTCAGCGGTGAGCGTGACGTCGAATCGATCATCACCGAGCTGGAGCATGCAGGCCTGCGCGGCCTGGGCGGCGCCGGCTTCCCGGCCGGGCGCAAGTGGCGCATCCTGCGTGATCAGCCGAAGCCGCGCCTGCTGGCCGTCAATGCCGACGAGGGCGAACCCGGCACCTTCAAGGACCGCTACTACCTCGAGCGCGACCCGCACCGTTTTCTCGAAGGGTGCCTGATCGCCGCCTGGGCGGTTGAAATCGACGACGTGTACATCTACACCCGCGACGAGTACCCGGGCGTGCGCGAACTGCTGGAGCGAAGCGTCGCCGAGCTGCGGGCCGAGTTCGACGCGCTGCCGGAGATCCATCTGCGCCGTGGCGCCGGCGCCTACATCTGCGGCGAAGAGTCGGCCATGATCGAATCGATCGAGGGCAAGCGCGGCATGCCACGCCTGCGCCCGCCCTACGTCGCCGAGGTCGGGCTGTTCGGCCGCCCGACCCTGGAACACAATGCGGAGACACTCTACTGGGTACGCGAGCTGGTGGAGAAGGGGGGCGCCTGGTTCGCCGGCCACGGGCGCAACGGGCGCACCGGGCTGCGCTCTTTCTCTGTCAGCGGGCGAATCAAAAAGCCGGGCGTGCACCTGGCACCGGCCGGTATCAGCGTGCGCGAGCTGATCGACGAGTACTGCGGAGGCATGCTCGACGGCCACCGGTTCTACGGCTATTTTCCCGGCGGCGCATCGGGCGGCATTCTGCCTGCTTCGCTGGGCGACGTGCCGCTGGATTTCGACACCCTGCAGCCGCACGGCAGCTTTATCGGCTCGGCGGCGGTGATCATCCTGTCCGATCACGACCGGGCGCGCGATGCTGCGTTGAACGCCATGCGCTTCTTCGAGCACGAATCCTGCGGGCAGTGCACGCCGTGCCGGGTCGGCAGCGAGAAGGCCGTGAAGCTGATGAGCGCCGAGCGCTGGGATCAGCCGCTGCTCGAAGAGCTGGCCCAGGTGATGGAAGACGCGTCGATCTGCGGGCTCGGCCAGGCAGCGCCGAATCCGCTGCGCAGCGTCATGAAACATTTTCCCGATGAACTGAAAGGTTAGCCGCAATGCGCGGACCGCACGACCACAGGTAGCAAGATGGCAGCGAATCCCGAGCACATTCCCGCGACCGTGAGCTTCACGCTGGACGGTAAAAACCTCACCGCGGTCGAGGGCGAAACGATCCTCAACGCCGCGCGGCGTCACGGCATCGAGATACCCCATCTCTGCTACATGGACGGGCTGCGCGCCGACGGCAACTGCCGGGCCTGCATGGTCGAGATAGACGGCGAGCGGGTACTGGCACCCTCGTGCTGCCGCGCCCCCGGCGAAGGCATGGTGGTGCAGAGCGCAAGCGATCGGGCCCGCAGATCACAGAAGCTGGTGTTGGAGCTGCTCAAGAGCGATGTGGTCGAGACGCCCTACACGCTGCACTCCGAGCTGGATCACTGGGCCGGCAGGCTCGAGATCGGCAAACCGCGGTTCACGGCGCGCGAGCAACCGGCGGCTGACGTGTCGCATCCGGCCATTGCGGTAAACCTGGACGCCTGTATCCAGTGCACCCGCTGTCTGCGCGCCTGCCGCGAGGAGCAGGTCAACGACGTCATCGGTTTTGCAAGGCGTGGCGCGCAGGCCGAAATCGTGTTCGACCTCGGCGACCCGATGGGCGAGAGCTCGTGCGTGGGTTGCGGCGAATGCGTGCAGGCATGCCCCACCGGGGCGCTGATGCCGGCCGGCGGCGTCGGCCTGATCGAGATCGAAAAAAGCGTCGATTCCGTCTGCCCTTACTGCGGCGTCGGCTGTCTGCTCACTTACAACATCGCCGGGGGCAGGATCATCCATGTCGAAGGGCGCGACGGTCCGGCCAACGAGAGCCGCCTGTGCGTGAAAGGCCGCTACGGCTTCGACTACGTATCGCACCCGCAACGCCTGACCAGACCGCTGGTGCGTAAAGCCGGCGTACCGAAGGGATTGAACGAGTTTTACGACCCGGCCGACGTCGGCAAGGCGTTTCGCGAAGCGTCCTGGGAAGAAGCCCTCGACCTGGCGGCCGGCGGGTTGCGCAAGGTCCTGGAGGCGCAAGGCCCGCAAGCGCTGGCCGGCTTCGGCTCGGCGAAGGGCAGCAACGAAGAAGCCTATCTGTTCCAGAAGCTCGTGCGCACCGGATTCGGCACCAACAACGTCGATCACTGCACGCGCCTGTGTCACGCCTCGAGCGTCGTGGCGCTGCTGGAAGGGCTCGGCTCGGGTGCGGTGTCCAACCAGGTTGCCGACGTGGCCGCCGCCGAGGTGATCGTCATCATCGGTGCCAACCCCACCGGCAATCACCCGGTGGCCGCCACCTTCATGAAGAACCAGGCGAAGGCGGGAAAGACCCTGATCGTGATGGACCCCCGGCGTACCGACCTGGCGCGCCACGCGCACCACTTCCTGCAGTTCCGCGCCGATACCGACGTGGCGCTGCTGAATGCGCTGCTCAACGTCATTATCAGCGAGGATCTCGTCGACCGGCAGTTCGTGCAGGCGCGCACGGAGGACTACGACAAGATCGTGGAAAACGTCAAAGACTTCGCGCCCGAAGCGATGGCGCCGGTGTGCGGGATCGATGCGGAGACGATCCGCACCGTGGCGCGGACCTACGCCAAGTCGGAAGCGTCGATCATTTTCTGGGGAATGGGAATCTCTCAGCACACGCACGGCACCGACAATGCACGCTGCCTGATCGCGCTGTCGATGATCACCGGCCAGGTCGGCCGGCCCGGTACCGGCCTGCATCCGCTGCGCGGCCAGAACAACGTGCAGGGTGCTTCCGATGCCGGCCTGATCCCGATGGTGTTCCCCGACTATGCGCGCGTGGACGACCCGGACGCGCATGCGTTTTTCGAGAAAGCCTGGGGCACCAGGCTGGACGACAAGCCCGGACTGACGGTGGTCGAGATCATGCACGCGGCTCACCGCGGCGATATCCGCGGTATGTACGTCATGGGCGAGAACCCCGCGATGTCCGATCCGAACCTGAACCATGCGCGCGAAGGGCTCGCAGCCCTGGACCATCTGGTGGTGCAGGACCTGTTTCTGACCGAAACGGCGGCCTACGCCGACGTGGTGCTGCCGGCCTCCGCGTGGCCGGAAAAAGACGGTACGGTCTCCAACACCGATCGCCGAGTGCAGCTCGGGCGCCAGGCGCTGGCGCTGCCGGGCGATGCGCGCCAGGACCTGTGGATCATTCAGGAAATCGCCCGCCGCCTGGGCCTCGCCTGGGACTACCCGGACGCGGCGGCGGTGTTTGCCGAGATGCGCGGCGTCATGCCGTCC
>JAHELT010000175.1 GCA_024644045.1 Chromatiales bacterium
GTGGTTGTAGCGATCCACGGTCTGACGCAATCGAGACAGGGTTGCCTCGACGCAACTTTGCGTGGCATTGGTGAGTAGAACGACGAATTCGTCGCCGCCGAGTCTCGCAACGACGTCGGACTCGCGGAACGACTGCACCAGCATCTGCGCGAATTGCACCAACGCACGATCACCCTCGGCGTGACCGAAACGGTCGTTGATCGGCTTGAACTTGTCGAGGTCGAAAAACAACAGTGACGCAGGCGAATCGGTACGGCGGCAAAATGCAAGCGCATGATGTGACAAAGCCTCGAATCCGAGCCGATTGGACAGCGTCGTCAACTCGTCGAGTGTCGCCAGCTGCAGCGCAGCGAGTTCCTGTTCCGCCATCCGGGCGAGGTCACGCAGCGATGCGAGATCATCTTCGTCCAGCTCTCGCGGTTCGCGGTCGATGATACACAGCGTTCCCAGTTTGCTGCCGTTCGCCGCTGTCAGTGGACACCCTGCGTAAAAACGGACGTGGGGCTCGTGCGTGACCAGTGGATTATCGTGAAAACGTTCGTCCAGGGTGGCATCCGGGATCAGGAACACGCCGTCCTCCAGAATGGCATGGCCGCAGAAGGAAATGTCCCGAGGCGTCTCCGATGCGCTGAGACCCTGGCAGGATTTAAACCATTGGCGGTCCTCGTCAACCAGACTGACCAGGGCTATCGGTACCGCGAACAAGCGCTTCGCTAATCGCGTGAGGCGATCGAATCGCTCTTCCGGCGAACTGTCGAGCACGTTGAGCGCGCGTAGTGTCTCGAGGCGTGTACTCTCGCCTACCGGTGTTTCTGGTGCTCGCATAGGGATCCTCCCGGACGTGCTGATCGGTTACCGACGCTGTCCAAGCGTGCAGCGTAGTCGGTCTGGGGCGATGTGAACCACGCCACGGTGGTGCACGTGGCGCCCGGGCTTATAGCGGCAGTTGACACGGATTTCTTAATACGCTCGAAAGCGCGGATGGTGCGTGAGACGCCCCCTGCGCGAGTTTCAGTGGGAACGCGGATCATGGTCCTTTATGCGTGCTGGTTTCTGGCTGGTGTATCACACCCGCGCACCTGAAGCCGTTCCTGCGGAAGGATCGCTCTGGGTGGATGCCAGTCTCGGCGTGCTGCACCGCAGCACAAGTGGATTTCGGTCCGTTCAGTCAATAAGAGAAGCCCGCGCTGGTTTCTAGATTGACCGCTTCGGCTCTCGACTCGAACAGACGCTGGTTTCTGGTCGTTGACCGACACGCCGTTACGGACCGCGTAAGATCACCTGGAAATTGAGTTGTGCTGTTCCACACAAAGGCCGCTGTCGGCCAGAAGCGGTTCCTCTGGGAGAGATCTGTTCTTGATTTGCTCATTCTTTGACAAAGGTCCGCTCGACTACCGTCTTCATGCAACGGACATACTGTTGTGTCGACCAGCCGCATTCAGCCGTGAGATTTTCCCAGTTCGGTACCAGGAGCATTGTCCACAAAACATCCGCCGCATTTTTTGGCGTCCATCCTGGCGCGAGCTGTCCATCACTATGAAGTGCGTCAATTGCTGCCCGACATCCGTCACGCATAGCCAGCATGCGGCCTTGCCAGGCCGCTGCGGCCGCTTCATCGGTGTCCTGCGCCAGGAGAAGTGCTTTGGCGACGCCGTAGATTTCCGGGACGTAATTGCCCCAGAACTCGATGTACAACGCCAGGCGTTCAACCCCACCCTTTGCGGCGCGTGATGGCGCGAGCCGGCGATCCAGGTCCAGCACCTCGTCACGGTATTTCGTTGTAGCGTCCAACAGCTCTGCGCGCGACGCGAAGTGCAAATAGACGGCCTGGCGGGAAATCCCGGATTCTCTGGCGATGTCGCTCATGCGAACGCCCCGGCCCCCATGCTCCTCGAGGATACGAACCGTCGCTTCGAGAATTCGTGTGCGGGTTTCGATGTTCTGACTTGACATGGCGTAAAGTCTATTCTAGAGTTTACACTGTGTCAATTGACAAAGTGTAAAGCCACAACAGGAGAGAGCTGTGAAAACCGATATGAGCAACGTCAAATCCCCTGAAGGCATCACCCTCGTTCTGGGTGGGACCGGCAAGACCGGCCGCCGTGTTGCAGAGCGCCTGCAGGCACGTGGCGTACCGACCCGGATCGCATCCCGGTCTGGTACGCCGCCTTTCGACTGGAATGACCGGAGCACTTGGGAAGCAGCGCTCGATGGAGTTGCCGCGGCCTACATTACCTACGCACCGGATCTCGCAATACCGGGTGCCACGGGCGCGATCCGCACTTTTGTCGAACAAGCCGTCGAGCAGGGTGTCCAGCGTCTCGTCCTATTGTCCGGTCGCGGTGAGGAAGAAGCGCAGCGTTGCGAACGTATCGTCCGGGATGCCGGTGTCGAGTGGACCGTGGTCCGGGCCAGCTGGTTCAACCAGAACTTCTCCGAAGGTGAGTTTCTTGGCATGGTTCTGGACGGCGCGATCACGTTGCCGGCCGCAGACATTCCAGAGCCGTTCGTTGACGTGGACGACATCGCCGATGTTGCTGTCGTCGCGTTGACCGAGGGTGGCCACAATGGCGAGATATACGAAGTCACAGGGCCGCGGATGCTGACCTTTACTGACGTGGCGAAAGAAATTTCTCGCGCCGCTGGACGCGAGGTCCAGTTCATCCAGATTCCGAAGGAAGCCTTTGCCGCCAGCATTGCCGAATCGGGTGCGCCGGAAGAGATTGCGTGGCTGCTGAACTACCTGTTCGACACCGTCCTCGACGGTCGTAACGCCTACGTGTGTGACGGCGTTAAGCGCGCGCTGGGTCGGAAGCCAACCGACTTCGCCGGGTATGCGCGCCGAATCGCCGCTTCGGGCGTATGGAAGGCGGCGGCATGAATTCGCCTGTCCCTCGTCGGGACGACAGCTACCGGCCAGGAATGGCTGATCGGCTCACTCGTCGGGAAAGCGGACGGGCACCATCACGAGCCTGGCGGCTCTACGTGCTCGTCCTCTGTCCCCGGTGGGTAAAACCCGCCTTTCGAATCCCGCGCATACGCGGAGCTGCTCCCTAGGAGCAAGGTGCCGAGAATGAGTGCTTTCACAAACGGCGAGGCGAAATAGTCGCGGCCTGTTCTACCTATCACGATGGATCTCCTTGCCTGGCCGGGGGATCGGACGCGCCGGTGAATGCGGTGATCCCCGTGTTCTTATGGTTTGCTCGTAGTGATTGCGAAGCGTAACCGACCTGGCTGACAGGCGCCAACGCTGCGAGTCGCACCTTATCCGACGAAAGCGAGCGATCTCAGCGGCGAGGGGCTGCGTCCAGCCGGCAGCTGGCGGTCTCTGGTTCCCTTCGTGGGATGCGGGCTACGACTCAGAAATACTTTGAGAAGAAACGCACATGCGCGGCCCTCATGACGACGGGCGTTTGCCAGATTGAGCACGGTTCTTGTCTGGCGCCGCGCGCCGGAGTACCGGGCCACGATCCTTGCTCAAACGCTCTGCGGTTCGGCACGCTGCGTCTTTATTTCCTGAACAGACGCGGTGCGGCTCGCCATGCCGGCAAAGAATTCCCAGATTTCCTGACCTTGCTGGTCCAGCCTGTCTACCGCGCCAAACAGGGATACGGTCAGATTGGCGTGCCAGTGTTCATCGCCGGCCGCCACCAGTCGCCCTGCAGCGAAAGGGTCCTCCAGCGAGCTGTCGGGTAAAAACGCGACGCCGGCCCCGGTGAGTGCCAGGCTTTTCAGCGCCTCGGCGAAAGCATCCATGTGCCGCACGTCCAGCGCGGGCGATCTGTCCCTGAGTGTGTGATCGACGACCGCGCCCAGAAACGAACCCTTGGCGTACGCCAGGTAGGGAATTCTTGCCGTTGCCGTGCCCGGCAGGCGCCACCTCGGCGCGCCTGTGTCGTTCGCTACACAGACGGGAATCAGCCGGTCGGTCCCGAGATCGAGGCGTGCAAAGCGCTGTTCGTCCAGCGTCAGCGGGATATTCGGGTGGCGGTAACAGAGCAGGAAATCACACGTGCCCTCGGTAATCAGCTGGCAACAGATGTGCAGATTGTCCGACATCACCCGGGTCCGCAGCGCCGCGGCTGACTGCTCCAGACGGTGCAGATAGGGCGCAAGGTGGGTGATCGAGATAGAGTGGGGGGCGGCGAAGGCGTAGAACTTGAGGCCGCCGCGATCACGGGCGCGCAGGTCGTCGCGGCAATGCAGCAGCTGAATCGCGACCGCCTTGGCGACAGGCAGAAACTCCTCGCCGGCTTCCGACAGCCGCACCGGGTAGGTCGTACGGTCGATCAGCGGTGTGCCGGCCCAGATCTCCAACGCCTTGATGCGCCGCGAAAACGCCGATTGTGTGACGTTCCGTTCTTCGGCCGCCCGGGTGAAGTTGGTGGTGCGCGCCAGGCACACGAAATCTTCGAGCCAGTTGGTATCCAGAGCGGTTTCCGTGGCAGATCGTCAGGCAAGCGTAGCGATTTGCCGGATTCCATGCAAATTCGGACTACCGTAATGTAAACATAGAATTATACAGCGTGCCCGGCCTGGCTTAGGCTTGCTGACGGCCTGAAAACACGCCGGCAAGACCGCCGGTTCACTGACTGCTCGAGGGAGAAACGATGCATCTGGCGCGGTTTAACAGGGTGAGCCTCGGTCATTTTCCAACGCCACTCGAGCGGATGGACAACCTGACGCGCCGTCTCGGTGGCCCCGACATCTACCTCAAGCGCGATGATTGCACCGGTCTCGCAACCGGCGGCAACAAGACCCGCAAGCTCGAATTCCTGGTCGCTGATGCACTCGCTCAGGGTGCCGATACGCTGGTCACCCAGGGCGCCACGCAATCCAACCATGTGCGCCAGACCGCGGCTGCGGCGCGGCGTCTGGGACTGGAGTGCCACGCACTGCTGGAACGGCGCGTCACCAACATGGGTGGCGGCTACGAAAGCGCCGGGAACGTTCTGCTGGACGACCTGCTCGGCTGTATCTACGAGTTCCGCGACGAGGGTCTGGACATGAACGCCGAGGCCGAAGCGCTGGGCGCGGACCTCAGGGCACGTGGCCGCAAGCCCTACGTGATTCCGGGTGGCGGCTCGAACCCCATCGGCGCCCTGGGCTACGCACGCTGTGCCGCCGAACTGGTGCAGCAAGCGGACGACCGGGGACTGAAGATCGACAAGCTCGTGCACGCCACCGGCAGCGCCGGTACACAGGCGGGGCTGGTAGCCGGCCTGCACGCAATGAGCGCGCCGATTGACGTGCTCGGGATTTCGGTTCGCGCCGCGCGCGACAAGCAAATCCAGAACGTGCACAAGCTGGCATGCGAGACTGCCGAACTGCTCGGACTCACATCGATGCCGGCGCGCGAGCAGGTCGTGGCTTTCGACGAGTATGTCGGCCCGGGGTACGGGCAGCCCACGCCGGAAATGGTGGCCGCAATTCAGCTTCTGGCCAGCGAGGAAGGCATCTTCCTCGATCCCGTCTACTCCGGGAAAGGGATGGCGGGCCTCATCGGTCTGGTGCGCGACGGCGTTTTGAAGCAGGGCGAGAACGTGGTGTTCATTCACACCGGCGGCTCGGCCGCGCTGTTTGCCTACCGGGATCTCTTTTCGCGGCAACGGGCTGCCTGAGCCCTGAGCCTGTTCGCTCAATTATCTTCGAGGTTGGAGGAATGACATGAAAAAAACGATGGCACTGCCACTGACGGCTGCGGTATTCGTTGCTTCACTGCTGGCCGTGGCAAGCGCTGCCAACGCAGCGACCACGATTCGTTTGTCGACCTACGTGAACGAGGTTGACGTTCGTCACGAAGGTTTCAAGAAGTTCGCTGAGCTGGTCGAGGCCAAAACCGATGGCCGCGTGAAGGTACAGATTTTCCCGTCTGCGACCCTGCATGGCTGGAGCGAGGGTGTCGACGCGGTTCAGGGTGGTGTGTCTGACATCAGCTGGATCCCCGCGGACAAGCGCCTTGGCTGCTATCGCGTTACCTCTTTGTATCCGGTCGCCATCGACCTCGAAGGCCAGATCGAACTCGACGCCGCCTTCGCCGAGTTGATCAAGCCGGAGGCCGCCAAGCACAATCTCATTCCCGTTATCAACTCGAACTATTCCTACGATCAGGAGTGGTGGTTCGAGGAACGCGTTGAAGATCTCGGTAAGCTCGACGGCAAGCTGGTGCGCTCGATCGGGCCGCTGGTCTCCATGATGATAGAGACCTGGGGCGGCAAGCCCGTTTTCGTGGCACCGAAGGAAGTCTTTCAGTCGGCCGAACGCGGTGTGGTCGACGGCATCAACATGGGGGTGGCGACCTACAGTTCCTGGAAGCTGTGGAACGTGATGCCCTACATGGTCAACGCGAGCCTGTTCTACGGCAACATCCAGTACATGATGAACAAAGCCAAGTTCGACGGGTTGTCTGCCGCCGATCAGAAAGCCGTGCTGGAGGCCGGTAGAGAAGCGGAGATCTGGCTCAAGCCGCGCTACGAGGCCTGGGTCGACGAGCGCGTCGGCAACGCGGTCATGAAAGGCGGGGGCGCGGCGGTGTCCATTCCGCAGGCCCAACGGATGACGCTGATCAACTCGGTGCAAAGCAAGTGGGACGCCGAGGTGGACCAGGCCTGCGGCGCCCAGCTGGCGGGTAAGATTCGCGAGTTGTTTGCAAAGCACGCACCGTAGCTGCAAGGACCTTGCCCCGGGGCCGCCCGGTCAGGCAGCCCCGGGCCGCAGCGCAAATCCGCGGTCCGCGATGCGGTGACTTGTTCCTGCCTGGATCATGAGCAACTCGCAAAAGGGGCATCGTCATTATGGTCGAACGGTTGATTCGCTGGTGTAGTCAGACAGAGCGGGCCGTCGTGTGGCTGGCAGCGCTCGGTGGCCTGATTGTTCTCGTACAGATGGTCTGGATCTCGTACGGCGTCATCGTGCGCTACGTATTCAACGCGCCTGACGGTACGGTCACCGAAGCCACGGCTATGCTGCTGTTCCCGGTGGCATTCGCCGGCCTTGCCTACGCCCTGAAAGAGGACGCCTATCCGAAAGTGACGATGCTGACGGACCGCCTGGCGAGACCGCTGCGCAAAGTAGTCGAGATCATCAACATGGCGCTGATGCTGGGCGTCGGCGGGTTCTTCGCCGTGGCGGCGGTGCAGGCAACGTTCCGCTCGTTCGAATCCGGTGCCGCATCCGAGATTCTGCTGTGGCCGCGCTATCTGTTCTGGGCACCGGGCGCGATCGCCCTGGTGGCATTCGCCGTCTACGCCTCGCTGCGCCTGGCGCTGCTGCTGGCCGGGCACTCACAAGACCGCAACCAGGAGTAGGGTCATGGAGTGGTATGAAGTCGGTCTGGGCCTGCTCGGGCTGCTCATGTTTTTCATCGCTCTGGGGTTGCCGATCCCGTTCGCGCTGGGGGCGGCGTCACTGCCGTTCCTTTGGAACATCCAGGGTTTGTCCACGTCGCTGATCAGCAGCGAACTGAAGCTCTGGGGAGTGTGGATTGACTACATACTGCTCGCCGTGCCCTTGTTCGTGTTACTCGGTGAACTGATAGGCCGCTCAAACATCGGTCCTAACCTGTACCAGTTGATGCACCGGCGGGTACGTATTCACGGCTCTGCCGCCTACGGAAGCATTGGCGCTTGCGCAGGCTTCGGGGCGGTGTGCGGATCATCCATGGTCGGCTCGCTGACCATCGGCGGCGTGGCACTGCCGGAGATGATCAAGCTCGGCTACGGTCGGCGATTGTCGAGCGGTGTGCTGGCCGCCGGCGGGACCTTGAGCGTGCTGATTCCGCCCAGCCTGATCCTGCTTTTCTACGGCATTGTCACCGACCAGTCGATTGGCGAGCTGTTCATCGCCGGCATCGTGCCGGGCCTGATCCTGGTGACACTGTTTGTGGTGGTGGTCGTCATATGGAGCCGGCTTGCGCCCGGGGATATCCCGGCATCGGAGGCGGCGCCGCCGATGAAAGCCCACGAGATACTGTACACGGTCGGGCCGATCGCGCTGATCGGTCTGGTGATCACGGTATCGATCTACAGCGGCATTGCGACCCCGACCGAGGCGGCCGGCGTTGCTGCCCTGCTGACGGTGGTGCTCGCGTTCGCGGTCGGCGGGTTGAGCCTGAGCGGATTCAAGGACGCGCTGTTTGCAACGATGCGCACGATGGGCTACCTGGGCCTGCTGCTGTCAGCGGGCGTGCTGTTCGGCTTCGTGCTGACTTACTACCGCGTCCCGCAAGAGTTCACGCAACTGTTCCTTTCCTTCGAGCTTTCGCCTTTCCTGGTGCTGGCGATCGTGCTGGTGTTCTACATAGTGCTCGGCATGTTCCTCGAACCGGTGTCGATGACTTTCATCACGCTGCCGACGATCTACCCGTTGATGCACGCCGCCGGTTTCGATCTGATCTGGTTCGGTGTCGTTTACACCATAACCATGGAGATCGCGGTGCTGACACCCCCCGTAGGGTTGAATCTGTATGTGATCCAGGGAATCGGTCGCGGCGAAGTATCGATCGGCGACGTGATCATGGGTTGTCTGCCGTTCATCGCAGCGCTGGTGAGTTTGATCGCGCTTCTGATCCTGGTTCCGGATACCGCGTTGTGGCTGCCCGGGGCCATGCGCTGAGGTACCAGCGGGACCGGCCCGTTGCCCGATCGTCCATCGCGGCGGACACAAGCCAATCGTCTCCTGGAGGGCCGTTTTAAAAGCGGTTTGAACCGGGGGAGATTGTCGTTAATGGCAAGGCCGTCGCCGGTGGAAACGTCTCCTTCACTTCCAACCACAGAACGAATCGGGTATCGACCTTTTGGCGGCTACGCCGAATTTTCAGACATCTCGAAAGGGTGAAGCATCACAACTTTGCTGCGTTGCACAAGGTAGTGATCGGCCAAGAGCCACCGGATGGGCTGCCAGGTTTGAATGACCACTGCATGGCCCGAAGCGGTCGCTGCGATGGCATCAGGACAACTCTCTGACAAGGGCACTAGCTTCTTTGAGGTCAGTGGTGTCGAAGCCTTCAGTAAACCAAGTGCAGCAATCCTTCAAACGCCGATTCGCATCATCTCGCCTGCCTTGCTGTTGCCAGAGGCGTGCAAGACTCGTTGCTGCCCGAAGCTCAAGCGATCTCGCGTCCTGGCTGCGAGATATGTCGAGCGCTTGGTGAAAACACGCTTCCGCGTCCTCTGAGTCGTCAGGCGAGCGGGAAAGTAGAATTTCACCTCTCAAACGATGAATTTCGGCTTCCCACCAATTTTCACCTCTCGCTTCGATACTCTGCTGGGCGTCGTCGAGAGTTCGCAGGCCTTGGCTCATTTTACCCGTGCGCTGGTATGCCTTGGCGAGCAGCGTCATGAAGTATGGCGTGTTGAGGTATACGCCGATACTCAAAACTGCATCGATGCTGTCACGGAGTGCAGTGAGCGCTGAATCCGAGCCAAGCTTCTTAAAGTGCAGGTTTGCTCTTTGAACGCTGCCGTACACTACCCAGAGGTTGTAGCCATCTTTCGTAGCGATTTCCAGGCCACGCTCCACCAGCGTTTCGGTGTCTGCAGCGCAGACCTCGCAGACGATAGCGCCTACATAGCACAATGCATATGCGAGACTGAAACGATCTTCGATTTTTTCTGCGAGTGCGACGCTTTCTTGAACATGGCGGTGAGCGCGATCCGGATAGCCGAGCAACCATTCGGCAATCGCCAGGTATCCACGGCATGCGACGCCCGGATCCTGCGCCGCGCGGTAGATGTTCGATCTGTTCTGGGTCGGCAGATACGACGCGATGCTATTTTCGAGACAGGTACGGGCATCGTGGAGTTTACCCATACAGAGCGCAGTGAAGCCCGACGTGTAGTCCGCGACGACGTGAAGCTCAGTTTCCTGCCTTTGCTCCGCAATATGGCGAAGCTTGAGTGCCACACTGTGAGTGTCATTGAGCGTGCGCCCCACGA
This sequence comes from Chromatiales bacterium, assembly GCA_024644045.1. GTDB lineage: Bacteria > Pseudomonadota > Gammaproteobacteria > JAHELT01 > JAHELT01 > JAHELT01. The sequence continues at coordinate 9,936 of JAHELT010000175.1, forward strand.
CATAAGAACGCCAGAGTCCAAACAGGGCTG
>JAHELT010000176.1 GCA_024644045.1 Chromatiales bacterium
CCTCGCCGCCGGGTGAGCGTTCGGCAACCAGCGCCGGGGCGAACGCGAACGCACCGCCCCGTGCGAGCAGCGCGAGCGCCGTGGCGAAGGTCGCGATGGCAATGAAATACGCGATGTAGAACTGTGGAATGCGCAGGTACTCGGTTACGTCGCCGTACTCGCGCGCGCGCGCGGCCAGCTGCCAGACGCGCAACGCCGGCCACAGCAGCAACAGGCCGCTCAGCAGATTGACGGTGGCGTCACGGATGCGCCCCGCGACTGCGCTGAACAGCCCGTCCAACAGGTCCACGACGATGTGCTCACCGCGCCAGGAGACCAGCGGCAGCGAGGCGAACACCATGATCGCCATGAACAGCCGGGTCAGCTCAGTGGCGGCCTCGATCGGGTCGTTGAGCACGGAGCGCAGAATGACGTCGGAAAACGTCATTACCATCAACGCCAGCAGGACGCCCGCGGCGAGCAGCGATGGCGCCAGCGCCAGCGCACGGCCGACGCGGCGGCGCACCGCGTGCGTCGTGTCAGTCATCGCGCTATACGTACCGGCGCAGCGATGCGCTAACGGTAGGAGGACATCTCTTTGGCGATGTACTCGACCGCCGCCGACGCATCGACGCCTTTCGCTGCGACCTGCTCGAGCACTTTCGCGCGGATCGGCTTGGCGATCCCGGCATAGCGGCTCTGATCACTCGTGTCCGCGACGTTCAACGAGTTGCCCGGGGTGGTTCTGGTCGCGTCGGTGCCGATCGCGTCGATTTCGTCCCACACCTGGCCGGCCATCCGCGACACGGGTTCGCCGAAGATACTCATCAGCGCTTCACGATCCTGCGCCGGCAACGAATCGAATCGGTCCTGGTTCATGATCAGGGCGAACGAGCCCCGGTAGAACCCGCCCGGCATCTGATAGGTGTGCGGGGCCACTTCGGTCAGCTTGAAGCCTTTCTTGCCCTCCATCGGCATCATGACCCCGTCGGCGGCCTTGGAAGCCAGCGTTTCATAGACTTTGGGTGCGGGCACCCGGATACCGGTCGCGCCGAGCGCCGTGCCCACGTCGCCGGAAACGCCGCCACCGAGGCGCAGCTTCATGCCCCGGATCTGCGCCAGCGAGGTCACCTTGGTCGCGCTGTGCAGTTGTCCGGGGCCGTGCGTGTGCAGGGCCACCACCATTACGCCCTTGTGCTCGTTCGCGTTCTTCAGGAATTTCTCGTAGGCGCGCCAGTAAGCGACCGACGCCGCCTCGGCGCTGCCTTCGTAGCCGGGTAACTCGATCAGCTTGGTGGCCACGAAACGGCCGGGGTTGTAGCCGTGAAAAATCCACGTCAGATCGGCGGCGCCGTCCTGAATCAGGTCGAACTGGGCGGGCGGCGGGGCCAGCTTGTACTTGATCTCGGCCGTGACACGCCCGTTGGTGGCCTTCTCGACCATCTCGATCAGCCGTGGCCAGAGCTTGGCGTTGACTCCGTGGGTGGGTGGCGCCCAGCTGGATATGATCAGTTTTTCCGCGGCTTCGGCCGGAAGGCTGACGGCTGCCGCCAGCACCATGGCGCCGAGCAACGCCCCGATTCGTCTTGCTACAGACATGTTGATTCCTCCTTCACGCTGCTCCGGCAGCTGTTATCGGCCCGGGTGGACCTGCTCGGGCGCTACGCGCTCACGCGCCCGAGCGTGGCGGTTGAATGTACCGCATCGCGCAGCATTGCCCAAGCATGGTGGCGTTTGCCGTTTCGGCGGCCTGGCTACCAGAGCGGAATCGCCCACTTGCCCGGGACGCGCAGCGCGACCGGGTTGAAGTCCAATCCGAAATTCAGGCTCAGCACATTGAACTCCAGCACGCTGCTCGCCAGCGACACGCCGAACAGGCCGAAGAACGAAAACTGCTGACCGTCCCCGGCACTGGTCGGCGCCAGCCAGGCGTCGCCCACCAGGAAGTCCTTGCCGATCGCGGTGGTGGGCAGATTGAGCTGCAGCTCCGGCACGCGGCGTCCGATGTACGCGGTGAACGTATTGCTGTTGGGGCCGGGCCACATCACGTAGCGGTCGTTATAGGGGTAGGCCTCGACGAGCGCCTCGATCCGGGGGATGACAGCGGCCGCCGCCGGCCCGCGAAGCTCGGCGAGCAGCCGCGCCGGCTGGCCGTACCAGTGGCGATCGGGATCGCTCGAATGGCTGACTACCGTGTCGCCCCCGTAGCGGGCGTGCCACCCCATCACCTCGTGCACGGTGTAGTCGTCGGCGTCCTCCCGCTTCAGGGCGATCCAGGTGTGCACCGCGAACGCACCGCGCCAGCCGAAAGCGCGCGCCCCGTAGACCTGCACGATCGCCCCGGTATGCTCGGCAGGGTCCGGCGCGATGCCGCCGCTGTCGCGGCCCGCGCTGCGCCAGTCCTGATCGAGCCGCACCTCGCCGTTGAACAGGTTCCATAACGGACCGGCGCACAGCAGCGCGATCGATACGATCCCTATGAGCGTCATTTTCACCATTCGTCCCCAGCCCCGGACGCCGTCTCGCTTGGTACGACGCGCGCGCTTCTCTACAATGCGCCGCAACCCACCGGCACGATGCTACCGTAGCTTCGACCGCCGTCGCCAGATTGTGACGCCGTTCGACGGGTTTCCAACATTACAGTTTGAAGAGGCATAGCGGATGTCGCAGACGCGATTCGAGGGTACCGACACCTACGTCGCCACCGAAGATCTGATGATGGCGGTGAACGCCGCCGTGACGCTGGGCCGGCCGCTGCTGATCAAAGGCGAGCCGGGCACCGGAAAGACCATGCTGGCGATCGAGATAGCGCGCGCGCTCGAGCGGCCGCTGATCCAGTGGCACATCAAGTCCACCACCAAGGCGCAGCAGGGGCTCTACGAGTACGACGCGGTCGCGCGCCTGCGCGACTCACAGCTCGGGGACGATCACGTCAACGACATCGGCCATTACATCATCAAGGGCAAGCTGTGGGAGGCGTTCGACTCCCCGACTCAGCCGGTGCTGCTGATCGACGAGATCGACAAGGCCGATATCGAGTTCCCCAACGACCTGTTGCAGGAACTCGATCGCATGGAGTTCCATGTGTACGAGACCAAGGAAGTGATCACCGCCCGCCAGCGCCCGATCATCGTGATCACCAGCAACAACGAGAAAGAGCTCCCGGATGCGTTCCTGCGGCGCTGCTTTTTCCACTACATCCGCTTTCCGGACAAGGACACGATGGCGGCGATCGTCAATGTACACTACCCGGATCTCAAGAAGAACCTGCTACGCGAGGCGCTGGAGTCCTTCTTCGAAGTCCGCGAGGTGCCGGGCCTCAAGAAGAAGCCGACGACCTCCGAGCTGCTTGACTGGATCAAGCTGCTGGTCGCCGAGGACATCCCCGCCGAGGCACTTCGCGCCGACGATCAGCGCAAGCTGCTGCCGAAGCTGCACGGTGCGTTGCTCAAGAATGAGCAGGACGTGCACCTGTTCGAACGCCTGGTGTTCCTGAACCAGCGCGCCAACCGCTGAGCGCCGGCCCGCGCAATGCACATCGAGCTGTTCTTCAAGCTGCGTCAGGCACAGATTCCGGTGTCCATCACCGAGCTGCTGACCCTGCTCGATGCACTGCAGAACCGCGTCGCCGCGCTGGACATCAACGACTTCTACTACCTGACCCGCGCCGCGCTGGTGAAGGACGAGCGCTACTACGACCGCTTCGACCAGGTGTTCGGGGCGCATTTCTCGGGCCAGGAAGCGCTGTTCGAGGCGCTGTTCGGCGAGGTCCCGCTCGAGTGGCTGCACAAGCAGGCGGAGCTCGAGCTGAGCGCTGAAGAGAAGGCGCGCATCGAGGCGCTGGGGGGCTGGGAGAAGCTCATGCAGACCCTGCGCAGGCGGCTCGAGGAGCAGCGCGAGCAGCACCACGGCGGCAAGAAATGGATAGGCACGGGCGGCACCTCGCCGTTCGGCGCCTACGGTTACAATCCCGAAGGCATCCGCATCGGCCAGGACCGCACGCGAAACCGCCGCGCCGTGAAGGTCTGGGACAAACGCGAGTACCGCAATCTCGACGACAGCGTGCAGCTGGGCACGCGCAACATCAAGCTCGCGCTGCGCAAGCTGCGCCGCTTCGCGCGCGAGGGCGCGGCCGAGGAACTCGACCTCAACGACACGATCAACAGCACCGCGCGCAACGCGGGACTGCTGGATATCAAGATGGTGCCGGAACGGCACAACGCCGTTAAGGTGCTGCTGTTCCTGGACGTGGGCGGGTCGATGGACTACCACGTGCGCACCTGCGAGGAGCTCTTCTCGGCGGCACGCTCCGAGTTCAAGCACCTCGAGTACTTCTACTTTCACAATTTCGTCTACGAGCACGTCTGGCAGAACAACGTGCGCCGGCACAGCGAGCGGATCTCGACCGAGCAGGTCATACGCACCTACAGCGCCGACCACAGGCTGATCTTCGTCGGTGACGCCAGCATGAGCCCGTACGAGATCATGGTCGCGGGCGGCGCCATCGAGCACTGGAACGAAGAGCCCGGCGCCGTGTGGCTGGGCCGGCTGCTAACGGCCTACCCGCGGGCAATCTGGCTGAACCCGGAACCGCAAGCGCAGTGGGGCTACACCCAGTCGATCGAGCTCACCGCCAAACTCATGGACAAACGCATGTATCCGCTGACCCTGGCCGGGCTGGATGAAGGCATCAAGACCCTGAAACGCGCGCACTGACCCGCGCTGCGTTTATGCAGCGCCGGGGTGCGATTATGCAGGCCCACACTTCGACTCGCGCCGTTAAAATTCGGCGCTCACCAAAATTCCGCAGACAGATAGGATGGAAAGGATACTCGCTTCGCCGGAGTTCCAGGCACTGGCGCCGTTTGCCGTGGCTCTCGTCGTGACGCTGGCGTTACGCGCCACGCGTCCGGGATGGACCGCGCTCGCCGTGGCCTGCGGATTTCTGACGATCGTGCTGCTGGTCAACGGGGTAACGGTGACGCCGCTGACCGGGACCCGCAAGATCATGCTGATCGCGCTGGGCGCGGCGCCGGCAGGGCTGGCGCTGGCGACGGCGATTCGCGGACGGGCGCTGGCCGCCACCTTCGCGGCCGGCGCGGGCCTGGCGACCTTGTGGGTGTTCTGGACCGTTCTGTCGCGAAAAAGCGGACTGGATCTGGTTTTCGGTGTCGCCACCATCGCCTATGTGGTCTGGCTGGTCAGCGGCCTGCACGGGCTGGCCGGTCAACCGCTGCGCGCCGCGGCAGGCGGCACCGCGCTCGCGCTGGGGACCGGCATCAGCGTTTTGCTGGGCGCCTCCGCGCTGCTGGGCCAGCTCGGCATGGCGCTGGGGGCGGCGAGCGGCGCGCTGCTGCTGATCGCCGCGTTATTCGGCAACGTGCAGCCCGGCAGCGCGTTCACGCTGCTGGTCGCACTCACCAGCGGGTTGCTGGGCGGAGCCGGCGTGCTGCTTGCGCAGCTGCCCTGGTTCGCGCTCCTGCCGCTGCTGCTGGTGCCCGCGATCGCGCGCGTGCCGATGCCCGAGCGGTTGCCACGCTGGTTGACGGCGGGCGCCGTCTTCGCCTGCGCGGCGGCCCCGGCAGCGACGGCGGTGCTGCTCACCCTGCTGACGCAGGATACGTCCAGCGGCTACTAGCGCGGGCAGTAAGTCGAATGTTCCATGGAACCTTGTTACACCCATCCCATCTACCATTACCGGCGTCCGTGTGAGCGGCGCCGACTATCCGACCTGAAGGAGGTACTCATGAAGAGAACGATGTTGTTTGTGGCCGCGGCGTTTCTGCCGCTGAGCGCCGCGCAGGCCGAGATGTTCACAATCGATCCCGGGCATACCTATCCGCACTTCCGTATCAACCACCTCGGCTTCTCGACGATGCACGGCCGCTTCAACACCACCAGCGGCACCTTGCAGTTCGATCCGGCTGCCAAGCAGGCGTCGGTCGAGATCACTATCGATGCGTCATCGGTGGATACGGGCCATAAGAAGCGCGACGATCATCTGCGCTCGCCCGACTTCCTGAACGTTGCCGAACATCCGGAGATCAAGTTCAAGTCGACCCAGGTCAGCTGGAACGGCGCGACGCCGGCCAGCGTCACCGGCAATCTCACGATCATGGGCGTGTCAAAACCCGTCACGCTGACCGTCACCGAGATGAATTGCGGTGAGCACCCGTTCAGCAAGAAACACACCTGCGGGTTCAACGCCATGGGTGAAATCAAACGCAGCGATTTCGGCGTCAAGTACGGGCTTCCGGCGATCGGCGACGAAATGGAGCTCATGTTTGAAGTCGAAGCGGCGGGTAGCACCAGCTGACATCGCGGTGATGGCGGACCAACGTCGTCGTTCGTGATCACGGATGCGGCGGCACCGTTTGCGGTGCCGCCGTTTTTCATTGCGGAGGAACTGCCGGCGTGGAAGAAATTTTCGACGTGGTGGACGAAAACGACCGCGTCATAGGCCAGCGCCCGCGCACCGAGGTGCATCGGCTGCACCTGCTCCACCGCGCCACCCACGTGCTGGTGTTCAACGGCGTGGGCGAGCTGTTTCTACAGAAACGCAGCATGACCAAGGATTCATCGCCAGGGCTGTGGGACAGCTCGGTTTCCGGTCACCTGGATCAGGGCGAAAGCTACGAGGCCTGTGCGCGCCGCGAGTTCCGCGAGGAGCTCGGGGTCGATCCCCCGCCGCTGGAGCGGCTGTTCAAAGTGGCGGCAAGCCCGGAGACGGACTACGAGTTTGCCTGGATCTACCGCTGCGGTTACGAGGGGCCGATGCAGCTGCAGGCCGAGGAGATCGATGAGGGGCGCTGGTTCTCGTCGCCGCAGATCGATGCCTGGATCAGCACGCGACCGGAAGAGCTTACGACCACGTTCCGGGTGATCTGGGAGCGACTGCGACCTCAGCTGTAGGGAGGGGGCAGTCCCTGGTGGCCGCGCGGCGTTCAGTTGCCGCGTGCTCGACGACTCGGTGGTGGAGTGATTGACCGCAGCAGGGGACAGTCCCCGGTCAGGGGCGCGTCGCGCGGAGATGGCCGGGACGAAGCAGTCCCTGGTCCACGACCTGGCGTTTGAGCGTCGAGCTCTCGAGTCTGCGCTCGGCGACGTCGCGGCCCAGCTGCGAAGCAAGCCTGTCGAAGTTGTCTCCCTGCAGCGTCGCAAGCTCACGTTCCATGTACGTTGCGTACCAGGCGTTACGGTCGTTGCTTTCGATCCCGACGAATCCCACGTCCGCGAGCAGATCGGCGGCTTCCTCGATGGTGCCCAGCGCAAACGTCAGGCCGACGATGTCCAGCCAGGCAAGCAGCTCCGGCGAATCGGGTTGCGCAGAGCCGAACCAGTCGCTGACCGCAAGCCGGCCGGAGGGCTTCAGCACGCGTTTGATCTCGGTGTAGATCTGCGCCTTGTCGGGTATGTGGATCATCGAGTCCTTGCTGAACACCGCATCGAAGCGAGCTCGCGCAAAAGGCAGCAGGCCGGGCGTCACCAGCTCGACGGTTATCTGCTCCGCCAGGCCGGCCCGCTGCGCCGTGTGCTTCGCCTTGGCCACCAGCGGCGCTTCGACGTCGACACCGGTCACGTGCGCCGCACCGAAAGTGTTGACGAGCAGCACGTCGATCCCGCCGATACCGCAGCCGATGTCGAGCACCCGCTTGCCGCGCAGATCCACGCCCGAGAGAATCTCCGCCACCTCGGCGGGCCCGCCCGGCGAGAGGAAGCCTTCACCCCACATCCACTCCAGGCCGGCGACGAAAGTATCGTCGTACTCGTCGTGATGGGCCTGCTCGTTGCTCATCGGTATTGCTTCCGCTCAATCGCGCAGGCACGCCAGCGCCAGACGGTGCAGCGTCGGGTTCGCCGCCGCAAGCACGGTACCATCGGACGCCATGGTCAAGGCTGCGCCGTTCCAGTCGGTGATCACGCCGCCGGCGTTTTCCACCACCGGCACCAGCGCCATGTAGTCGTAGGGCTGCATATCCGCTTCCGCCACCAGTTCGGTGTGACCGCTTGCGAGCAACCCGTACGCATAGCAGTCGGCGCCGAAGCAGCGAAACCGCGTCTGTGCAGAGAGGCGGTCGAAGCGCGGGCTGTGCGCACTGGAGAACATGTCCGGGGAGGAGGCATACAGGGTCGCCTCGGCCAACGCCGTCACCGCACTCGTCGCGCACACAGCGGCGTTCAATGTGGTCGTACCTGACAGACCGACCCAGCGCTCCGCCAGCACCGGGATGTCGATAACACCGAGCACGGGACGCGAGTGCTCGAGCAGCGCGATCAGGGTGCCGAACAGCGGTCTACCGGTCACGAACCCCTTGGTGCCGTCGATCGGGTCGAGCACCCAGGTGTACGCGCCCTCGCCGGCGGTGTCCGGAAGCTCCTCGCCGCGCACGCCGTGGCCGGGAAACCGGGCCGCAATGCGTTCGCGTGCAAGCTGCTCGATCTCGCGGTCAATGGCGGTGACCGGGCTCGAATCACGTTTGTGCTCGACGTTGAGCGGCTTGCGGAAGGCACGCAGCGCGACCTCACCCGCGGCATCCGCAAGCTCGGTTGCGAAGGGCAGGATGTCGTCATGCAGATCGATCAAGGATGCGTACCCGTAATGCCGGCGATTACGTCAGGCCGAGCGCCTGTCTCTTGCGCCTCGCCCAGGCGCTGATCAACCGGTCGGTGATAATGGCGATAAAAGCCACGCAGAGCCCGGCCACGATGCCGCGTCCGGTGTCGGCCTTGGTGAGGGCAATATACACTTCCTGACCGAGATCGCGGGTACCGACCAGGGCCGTGATGACCAGCATCGCCAGCGCCATCATCACGGTCTGGTTCACCCCCAGCATGATCTCCGGCATGGCGAGCGGCAGCTGCACGCGCCTCAGGATCTGCCGGCGGCTGCAACCCATGGCACGCGCCGCCTCGATCAGCTCCGGTGCCACCTGGCGGATGCCGTGGTCGGTATAGCGAATCGCCGGCACCAGCGCATAGGCGACGATGGCAATCATGGCGGAGAAATCGCCGACCCGGAACAGCATCACCACCGGGATCAGGTAAACGAACGAAGGCAGCGTCTGCAGGGTATCGATGGTCGGTTGCGCGATGCGATGCACGCGGTCATTGCTGGCGGCCAGAATGCCGATCGGAATGCCGATCAGCGAAGCAATCACCACCGAGATCCCGCACAGGTAGACGGAAATGACCGATTTCTCCCAGTTGCCGGTCACCGCCATGAAGAGCGCGAGCGACGCGGTCAGAACGGCGAGACGCCAGCCCCCGAGCTGATAGCCGGCGAGCCCGACCAGCGCGACCACCGCTGTCCAAGGCAGCGCCAGCAGGAAGCGCTTGGTCGGAATCAGCACGTTCAGCAGCAGCCAGGACTTGACCGCGTCGAGCTCATCGAAGAAGTTCACGTTGATCCAGGACACCAGGTCGTTCCAGAACGGTCCGGTGGTCAGGCTCAGGCTTTCCGGGTAGCTGCGCAGCGCGGGCATGAACAGCGCCGCCAGCGTCGTGGCGACGATCACGAGCAGGGCCAGCGCCAGATGCGGATGGCGGCGGATGAGGTTTGCCGCACCCGCGGCGTGGGCCGGCGGCGGTCGCCTGACGAACCCCTGGCTCAGCCGGTCAAGCGCGATGGCCAGCAGCGTGATGGCGAGACCGGCTTCCACGCCCTCGCCGATCTGCAGGCGTTTGAGCGATGAGAGCACATCGAAGCCCAGCCCGCCGGCGCCGATCATCGAGGCGATGATCACCATGTTCAACGACAGCATGATCACCTGGTTGACGCCGACCATCAGCGTCGGCCGCGCCGAGGGCACCAGGATCTTCCACAGCAGCTGGCGCCGCGAGCAGCCGGCCATGTTTCCGAAATCGACGATCTCGGCGAGCACCTGGCGCAGCGCGAGCATCGTGCAGCGCACCA
>JAHELT010000282.1 GCA_024644045.1 Chromatiales bacterium
CGGGCTGAGGTAGTGCGGGGTCCCCTGGATGGTGCCCGGCAGGGTCAGATTCTCGGTCGACTGCAGCTGCTTGGCCATGCCGAAATCGATCAGCGCGATGGAATCGTCCTCGCGCAGCATCACGTTGGCGGGTTTCAGGTCGCGATGCAGGATTTCCAGCCCGTGCAGCTCCTGCAGCGCGTTGGCGATTTTCGTCAGATAGGTGAAGGCCGTGTCGACACCCAGGGGCTCGCGCATGCGGGTGCGCAGGTCGCCGGCCGGAAAGTACTCGAAAGCGATATAGACCTCGCTTCGCGTGCGGCCGGAATCGTAGGTCTTCACCACCGAGGGCGAATCGATGGTCGAGATCAGCCGGTACTCCTGCTCGAACCGCTCGTAGAGCTTGTTGGCGGCGTTGCTCTTGCTGATCCGCAGCACCTTCAGCGCCACCTCGTGATCACGTTCCTCGCTGTGCGCAAGGCACACGCTGGCGACACCGCCCTGCGCAATCGCGCGGATGATCCGGTACCCGTCAATGGACGGCGCCACGTGGCCCTTCACGGTGGCCGTCTCGGCCCCCGCGTCGGCCGGTTTCGAGGCGACGGTGGCGTCTGCCGCAGCGTCCGGCGCGGCGGCACGGGCGGCGGCCGGCCGCGGCGCACTCGAGGAGGCGGCCTGCGACGCGGGTTCCGGATCAGCGTGCGGCGCGTCGCCGTCATCGTCGGCTTGCAGGCACTCGCTGATGGAAGACACGATCAGCTCGTGCTTGATCAGACGCTTGGGCAGGAAGTCCTTTGCGCCGCCTTTCATGTAGCGTACCGCCAGCAGCTCGTCGCTGGGCTCCGCAATCACGATACAGGGCGAGCTCGCGATGGCGGCGGCGACGCGGAACCACAGGTTGGCATCCGTGGAGTTGGCGGCTTTCTGCAGCGTCATGTGATCCAGCACGAAGCAGTCCGGGTGAGAGGCTTCGTCCATTTCGTCGAGACACGCCAGGCTCGCGATCTCCGCACCCGGCCAGGCAGTGGTGATGTGGTGCGCGATGAGCGTGCGAAACTGCTCATCGGAATCCAGCAGCACCACGCGTATGGCGTTTTGAGAGTCTGCGCTCATACGCCGTGCGAGCCCGCCCCCGCGTGTGCAGCCGCGGCCACACAATCCAACCCGTCAATCGCAGACATCCCGAGCCCCCTCACCCTGACCGTCACCCGAAAGGAGCGGCACAGGCCGATCGACGCCCAGTACCACGCCCTCCGTAGCGGCGCAGTCCCCGGAAACTTTACACCCTGTGCACGCGCGTTACGCCCGCCCGCTTCCGGGTGCCAGGTGCCGGCTGGCTCAGGATTCAGCGGTCTCTTTGCTTTCGCTGTCCGCGGCGGCCGGCTTCGTGCCGGCCGTTTTCTTGCGCGCGGCGGGGGTTTTCCTGGTCTTTGGCGCAGCGGGCACCCCCCGGGGCCAGGCGGTGAAGGGATAAGGATGCTCCTCGCTGTTGAACGTGAAGAACAGCAGCAGTTGATAGAGGTAGGTGCTGAGCTGCTGCCCGAGCTTGAGCAGACGTTCGTTCACCCGGTTGGTGATCAACCGCGAGATGAACTGAAATACGGCCAGAACCACCAGCACGACCTCGGCAACCGAATAGATCACTGCAAACAACAGCATGTAAAGGCCGCGGACCCAGGTGTGGCCGCGTTTGAGATTCTGAGTGAGCTCGCCTTTTTCCATTACAACACCTCCTCTGGTGACGTTACGGGCCGGTTCGGCCTCTGCGTATTATTGGAAACACGGATGGTAACCCAACCAGGGAGCGCAGGCGCATCCTCCGCACCGGCGCGAATGCGCCGGTCAATCGTCCGCCAGCGCCTCGACGATCGAGATCAGGACGCGCGGCAGCAACTGCGGGTTGCTGCGCATGTCGGCGAGCAGCGCCTCGATCGTGACGCCCGCGTCGAGTCCAGCCCAGGCCGAGACCTGCTCCGCACCGGGTGTCAGGTAAGCCATGTGCCAGGCGGCGAACGCGCGCTTGTCGATCGCGCTCCGTTCGAACACCGTCACTTCCCGGTGCCTCGTGTCCCGTGCGATCTTGTCCATCAACGCGGACAGTGCCGCGCTCTCGCCTTCCAGAATCTGCAGAAAAACGCCGTCGACGTAAACCAGCGCCCCGCCGATACCCGCGGCGCCGTTCCGCTCGCGTGCCTCGGCGAGCAGCCCCTGCAGATCGGCCAGCGCCAGATCGCGCGTGGCCTGTGAGGAATAAGCGATTCTGGTAAGCAAACCGTACTCCCGGCCGGGTCATCCGGCGTGAAATCAGTATACTCCGGGAAATCTTCGTTGTTCTGAATTCAAGGCAAGAGACATGCAATCTCATGCACGCGTGGTAGTGATCGGCGGCGGCTGTGTCGGCGTCAACATCCTTTACAGCCTGGCAAAACGGGGATGGACCGACGTGGCGCTGCTGGAGCGCACCGAGCTGACGGCCGGCTCGACCTGGCATGCCGCCGGGCTCATCCCGATCTACAGCTTCAGCTACGCGTTCGG
>JAHELT010000034.1:0-20985 GCA_024644045.1 Chromatiales bacterium
TGTTTGAAGAATGCGCCGAGCGCGGCGGCGGCTTCCTCGGCGGTCATGCCGTGCAGGTCCAGTTCGTCCTCGATCACGTACTGGCCGCGGCGCAGGTTGCGCAGCACGTTTTTACGCAGTCCCGGACGTTCGAACAGCAGCTCCTCGCCCGTTTCCAGGTGGGCGGCATCGTACTCGTGGGACAGCAGTTCGTCGACCACCGCTCGCTCGTCTTTTTCAAGCTGTCGCGGTATCGGTGCCGGTCTGGGGCCGGTGGTCGAGCGCGGCGTCGATTTGATCGGTCGCACCTCGCCGACCATGCTCCGGAACAACTCCCGGTCCGCGTCGTCCGGCCTGCGGTTCTTGCTCATAGGCCCAGTATAGGGTGATCGCCGCCGCGCATAAATCAGCATATTCACAGATCCGGCCCGGGTGTGCCCCGGCTTGGCCGGCGAACAGAGTATTGGGTATAGTTTCGCTTTTTATCGGCACAGGAACGCCGTGCATATACTGGTGAGTAACGATGACGGGTATCAGGCTGCGGGGATCTGTTCGCTGGCCGAGGCTTTGCGCACCCTGGGGCGGATAGACGTCGTCGCGCCGGACCGCAATCGCAGCGGCGCGAGCAATTCCCTGACGCTCAACCGGCCGCTTTATCCGAAGAAGCAAGCCAACGACTTCATCGCCGTAGACGGCACACCGACCGATTGCGTGCATCTGGCTATCACCGGGCTGCTGGACGAGCAGCCTGACATGGTAGTGTCCGGCATCAACTGCGGCCCCAACATGGGCGATGACGTGCACTACTCGGGCACCGTCGCCGGCGCCATGGAAGGCCGTTTTCTGGGTTATCCGGCGATTGCGATCTCGATCGCGTCGTTCGAGCCGCAGCACTACGCCTCCGCCGCGCGGGTGGCCCAGTCGCTGGTCAAACGGCTGCTGGAAACGCCGCTGCCGCAGGACACGATACTGAACGTCAATGTGCCCGACCTGCCGTGGGAAGCGCTGCGCGGGCTGCAGGCCACACGTCTCGGCAACCGGCACAAGTCTGAGCCCACGATCAATGCGACCGACCCGCGTGGCCAGCCGTGCTACTGGGTCGGTCCGCCCGGCATGGAGCAAGACGCGGGTCCGGGCACCGACTTCTATGCGGTCAGCCAGGGGTACGTTTCGGTGACACCGATTCTGGTCGATGTGACCCGGCACAGCGAGATTCCGCGGGTCCAACGATGGCTGGACGTATGAAGCGCGGGTACACTGAGGACCAGATACGCGGTATCGGCATGACGTCGCAGCGCACGCGTGACCGTCTGGTAGATCGCCTGCGCGACAAGGGCATAGCGGACGTACGCGTGCTCGATGCGATGCGCAGCGTGCCGCGCCACCTGTTCGTCGACGAAGCCATCGCGACGCGAGCTTACGAAGACACCGCACTGCCCATCGGCCACGGGCAGACGATTTCGCAGCCGTATGTGGTGGCGCGCATGACCGAGGCGCTGCTGCAGAACCAGGACGTGCAATCCGTGCTGGAAATCGGTTCGGGCTCGGGCTATCAGGCGGCGATTCTCTCACGCCTGGTGAAACGGGTGATCAGCGTGGAGCGCATCGGCGCGCTCGCCGAGCAGGCACGCACGCGCCTGCGCTCACTGGGCTACAGGAACGTCGAGATCGTGCACAGCGACGGCGAGTCGGGCTGGGCCCGCGGTGCGCCCTACGAGGCGATCATGGTGACGGCCGCCCCGGACCGGGTTCCGACCCGCCTGCTCGATCAGTTGACGGACAAGGGTACGCTGGTGATTCCGGTCGGCGGGCGCGGCAATACGCAGCGCCTGCTGCGCATCGTTCGCGCCGGCGACGAAACGTCGCAGGAGGAACTGGACCTGGTGAGCTTCGTGCCGTTTCTGCAGGGCTGCGTTTAGCAGTCCCCCACGTCGCACCCGACACGCTCACGAAGCCGCTATGCGCGGGGCGTTTTTCGCAAAACTCTACGACCGTGTGCTGACCTGGGCCGCGCACCGGCACGCGCCGCGCTACCTGGCCGGCCTGAGCTTCATGGAATCATCGTTCTTCCCGATACCTCCCGACGTGATGCTGATACCGATGGCTCTACGCCAGCCGGAGATGGCGCGCCGGTTCGCGCTGCTGACCACCGTCGCCTCGGTGTTCGGCGGGCTGTTCGGGTATGCGATCGGATTCTTTGCGCACGCCAGCCTGGAGCCGTGGCTGCAGACCACCCACTACTGGGACAGCTACCAGCGCGCGGTCGTCTGGTTCGGCGAGTGGGGCTTCTGGGTGGTGTTGCTCGCGGGCTTCTCGCCGATCCCCTACAAAGTGTTCACCATCGCGGCGGGCGCGCTCGTCGTGGCGCTGGTGCCGTTCGTGCTGGCCTCGGTGGTGGGGCGGGGTGCGCGCTTTTTCCTGGTGGCCCAGCTGGTCGCAGTGTTCGGACCGCGCGTCGAACCGGCGATCCGGCGCCACGTGGAGTGGCTCGGCTGGGCAACGGTTGCCGCCGCTATCGGCGCCTATCTTTTGCTACGCTAGCGGCCATGCGATTCATCCTGGTGACAGCCGCCGTCTGCACGCTGGCCGCTTGTTCGCAAACGGCGGGGCTGCGCGGACCGCCGACGCATACGGTGATAACAGGCGAAACGCTCTATGCGATCGCATGGCGCTACGAGCTGAACTACCGCGATCTGAGCCGCTGGAACGAAATCCCGGCCCCGTACACGATCTACCCCGGACAGCGGATCGCGCTGCAGCCAACGTACGGCGGAATCCCACAGGGTGGTGAGTCGACATCGCTGCTGCGCCTGCCGCAGCCGCCGTCCGCGGATTCCGGTCCGGCGGTGCCGCCGCCGGCGCCCGCGCAGCCCGCCGCCAGGCCGGATACCGGTCCAGAGCCAATACCGGAACAGACCGGGGTTGCGCCGAGGCCGAAACCGGGTGCCTGGGTGTGGCCGACCAGCGGGCAGGTTGTAAAACAATTCGACAGTCGAAAAAAACGTTCGCTGGGCGTCGATATTGCCGGACGCGAAGGACAGCCCGTGCGGGCGACCGCAGCGGGGCAGGTGGTGTACGGCGGCAGCGGTATTCCGAGCTACGGACGGCTGCTGATCGTGAAGCACGATGCGTCATTCCTGAGTGCCTATGCGCACAATCGCAAGCTGCTGGTCGCGGAAGGGGCGGCGGTGCGTGCCGGACAGGTAATCGCGGAGATGGGGCGCGACGGTGACAACCGTGAGATCCTGCATTTCGAGATCCGCAAGAACGGCAAGCCGGTCAATCCGTTGCGCTACCTGGCGAAATGACGTTTCCGACCGGCCCTGTTGCACGGCTGGTTTCCGTTGTAGACTACGCCGGGCTGGATTACCAGCATGGCAAGAACAATGGAAAGATTCGCGGGCAGACGCGAACAAGCGTTGGGAACGGACAGGGATTCGTTGGATGGCGTACCGAAACCGCGGGCGCATGACTACGAAGCGTTCGCGGAAGCAGATTTCGCCGTCGGCGTTATTCCAAGCAAAGATCTAGATGCAACGCGTCTGTATCTGAAGGAAATCGAGTTTTCCGAACTGCTCACTGCGGATGAGGAGCGGTACTTCGCGCGGCGTGCGCAACGCGGCGAAGAAAGCGCGCGCAAACGGATGATCGTCTGCAATCTCCGGCTGGTCGTGAAAATCGCGCGGCGCTACATGAATCGCGGCCTCGCGCTGCTCGATCTGATCGAGGAGGGCAACCTCGGACTCATCCACGCGGTCGAGAAGTTCGACCCAGACCGCGGCTTCCGCTTCTCGACCTACGCCACCTGGTGGATACGCCAGACCATCGAGCGCGGGTTGATGAACCAGACCCGCACGATTCGACTGCCGATTCACATCATCAAGGAAATGAACACCTACCTGAAAGCGGCCCGGCGCCTGGAGCAGAATCTGGAACACGATCCCTCGCCCGAGGAAATCGCCGAGAACCTCGATTGCCCGATTCGGAACGTGCAACGCTTGCTCAGCCTGAAGGACCGGGTGACCTCGGTGGACGTGCCTGCGGGACGCGATACGGAGCGCCCGCTGCTGGACATCATACCGGACGAAGCCAATCCTGATCCCTCCGTGTCGCTGCAGCACGACGACGTGCATGCGCATTTCGACGAGTGGCTGGCAGAGCTCGAGGAAAAGCAGTGCGAGGTTGTGGTCAGGCGCTTCGGATTACGCGGACACGAACGCGCGACGCTGGAAGAAGTCGGGCGTGATCTCGGCGTCACACGGGAACGGGTACGGCAGATACAGATCGAGGCGCTCCGCCGGTTACGGCGCATTCTCGAAGTGCGCGGCTACTCGTTCGACAATCTGTTCTGCTCCTGAGCAACGCCGACTTTGTCGCGCACCGGCTCCGGCACCTGCCTGGAATTGTTCGTCCCCGGCTTGCTGGGTGCGGCCACCGAACCCGACGCGACCCTGACCGTGGACTGTCCGGGGCTCAGGTCGCTGCTCGATCGTGCGTCGGCCGCAGCCTGCGAAGACGATTTGATACATCAGCTGTGCGCGCGCTTCCGCTTGCATGAGGAAGATGCAGACCTGCCGCTTGGTGCAATCGTGCACGCCGGCGCTGCCGGGTCGCCGGGTGACGGCGATTACGCGCTGCTCGCGCCGATTCATTTACGCGTCGATCGCAACCGTGCTTACGTAGTACCCCTGGCGCGGGACGACGTGTCAGCGGACGAGGCGGCGCAGCTGAAAACGCTGCTGGAAGAACAGCTCGGGCCGCTGGGTTACCGCTTCGAGTGCCGACGACCGACCCTCTGGTCGGTCTCACTGCCGGGTCTGACGCTGCGCACGGTCAGCCTCGAGCGAGCGACCGCAAAGGATGCCTACGACAGCTTCCCCCGGGGCGCGGATGCGCGCACCTGGACGGCGCTCTCCAACGAACTGCAGATGCTGCTGCACGCGCATCCGCTGAATGAGCGCCGCGAGCAGCGGGCCCAGCTGACGATCAACAGCGTGTGGCTTTGGGGGGTCGGCCGACTCCGTGGTGCGCTGAGGAGTCCGTTCACGGCAATCTACGGCGACGGCTGTGTGATTCGCGGGCTGGCGGCCGCCAGCGGTACGGTCTGCGCGGACCCGCCGGACACACTTGCGGTCATCACCGGGGAAAGCGAGTCAAGCGCGTGCGTCGTACTTGACCACCGTTTCGACGACCGGCAAGCCGATGCCTGGCAACGGGGCGTGGAATCGCTGGAGCGCGCCTGGTTCACGCCGCTGGTTGCAGCGCTGCGCCGGGGCGAGGTGCAACGGTTGGATCTGAGCCTGGACAACGGCAGCGTTTACCGCCTCACGCCGCGGCAGGCACGCCGTTGGCGTTTTCGCAGAACGCCGGATCTGCGCCGGTACCTCGCCAACTCGTGATGCAACGGCCGATCGTAAGGCGCAAGGCGCCGACCTGGCAGGCGGGTACGCTGCATCCGGTCCTGGCCCGCGTGTACGCCGCGCGCGGCGTGCGCGACGCCGATGCCCTGGACCGGTCGCTGCAACGTCTGCTGACGCCGGACCGCCTGGGCGGAATCGATGCGGCCGCACAGCTGCTCGGCGAGAGCGTACGGCGCGCACGCCGCACTCTGATCGTCGGGGATTTCGATGCAGACGGCGCGACGGGCAGTGCGCTGATGGTGCGTGCGCTGCGCGCTTTCGGCGCGGCGCACGTCGACTATCTGGTGCCGAATCGTTTCGAATTCGGCTATGGGTTGACGCCCGAGATCGTGCGGGTCGCGATGGCGCATGATCCGCAGCTCATTGTGACGGTCGACAACGGCACCGCCAGCGTGGAAGGCGTCGCACTGGCGCGCGAGGCGGGCATCGACGTGTTGATCACGGACCATCATCTGCCCGGCGCGCGTCTGCCGGATGCCAACGCGATCGTGAACCCGAACCTGCCGGGCGACAGTTTCGCGAGCAAACACCTGGCCGGGGTCGGTGTCGCTTTCTATGTGCTCGCAGCGGCTCGCCGCTGGTTGCAGACGCAGGGCTGGTTCCAGACACGTCCATCGCCCTCGATGGCTGCCTACCTCGATCTAGTGGCCCTTGGCACGATTGCCGATGTCGTGCCGCTCGATGCGAACAACCGGATCCTGGTCGGGCAGGGTCTGCAGAGGATTCGCGCCGGTGCGTGCTGTGCGGGCATTGCCGCATTGCTGACGGTGGCCGGTTGCACCACGGCGCCGATTACGGCGGTGGATCTGGCGTTCTCGGTCGCGCCCCGCCTGAACGCGGCGGGCAGGCTGGTCGACATGTCGGTAGGGATCGAGTGCCTGTTGAGCGACGATCCCCTGCGTGCGCGCGAGCTGGCCGAAGCGCTGCACGAGCTCAACCGCCAGCGGCGCGAGATCGAGGCGCTGATGCGCGACCAGGTCGAGGCGGCGCTGGCCGATCTCGCGCTCGACGCGCAGCCGCCCATGGCGATGAGCTTCTACCACCCGGACTGGCACCAAGGCGTGATCGGCATTCTTGCTGCGCGCCTGCGCGAGCGGACGGACCGCCCGGTGGTGGCGTTCGCGCACGATGCCGACTCGGGTCTGCTCAAGGGGTCGGCGCGATCGCTGCCGGGTGTGCATATCCGCGATGCAATCGAGCGCGTTGCGACCCACGCCCCCGGGCTCGTGCTGCGCTTCGGCGGCCATGCGGCGGCGGCCGGACTGACCATCGAGCACGCACGGTTCGAAGAGTTCCGCACCGCCTTGGCCCGTGAGGTCGAGGTCATGCTGGACGGGGTGGCGCCCAGCAGCGAGCTGCTCAGCGACGGCGAGATTCCGGCGGCACAGCTTGACCTCGAGCTGGCCCGGCTGCTGCGCGCCGCGGGCGTCTGGGGCAGGGACTTCGGCGAACCGCTGTTCGACGGCGAGTTCGAGGTCGTGAACGCCCGCGTGGTCGGGGAGAATCACACCCGGATGGTGCTGCGCCCTTGCGGCGCCGATCGGTACGTGGATGCGATCGCTTTCGGCTGCGGCACGCCGCCGCCGCCGGGCAGCCGGTGGCAGATCGCTTATCGCCTCGAGGTCAACGAGTACGAAGGTCTGCAGCGCGCTCAGTTGAACGTGGTACAACTCTCGGAAATCGCTCCGGCGGCGCCCGAATGAGCTATCATGCCTGCTTTTTTACCGCGCCATCCAGCCGCGTTGGAGCAGAACCATGGAAATCAATCCGGCTTTACAGCAACTCCAGGACCTGCGCGACCGTGCCGCCGCGCTCAGGGGGTATCTTTGACTGGGACGGCAAACGCGACCGCCTAGACGAGGTAATGCGCGAGCTCGAAGACCCTGACGTATGGTCCGATCCGGAGAAAGCGCAGACGCTGGGCAAGGAGCGCGCGCAGCTTGCCGGCATCGTTGAGGTGCTGGAGCAGCTGGACCGCGGGCTGCACGAGGCGGGTGAGCTCGTCGAGCTCGCGCGCGAAGACGACGAAGAGTCGTTGCTCAATTCAGTAGTCGAGGATCTGCACAAGTGCGAGGCGCAGATCGCGGCGCTCGAGTTCCGGCGCATGTTCTCCGGACCCCACGACGCCAGCCATGCTTTTCTGGACGTGCAGGCTGGTTCCGGCGGCACGGAGGCGCAGGACTGGGCCGAGATGCTGTTGCGTATGTATCTGCGGTGGGGCGAGCAGCACGACTTCAAGACAGAGATCATCGAAGTGTCGGCCGGTGATGTCGCCGGCATCAAGAGTGCCACGGTCAGGTACGAGGGCGACCACGCCTACGGCTGGTTGCGCACCGAGACCGGGGTTCACCGCCTGGTGCGCAAGTCGCCCTTCGATTCGGGAAACCGCAGACATACCTCGTTTGCCGCGGTGTTCGTGTCCCCGGAGCTCGATGACGAAGTGGATATCGAGATCAACCCTGCCGACCTGCGTGTGGACGTGTATCGCGCCAGCGGTGCCGGCGGCCAGCATGTCAACCGCACGGAGTCCGCGGTGCGCATTACCCACCTGCCGACCAGTATCGTAGTGCAGTGTCAGAACGACCGCTCGCAGCACAAGAACCGCGCCACGGCGATGAAGCAACTGCGCGCCAAGCTCTACGAGCTGGAGCTGCAGAAGCGCCGTGGTGAGCAGCAGTTGCTCGAGGACGCTAAAGCGGACATCGGTTGGGGCAACCAGATCCGCTCCTATGTGCTGGATCAGTCGCGCATCAAGGACCTGCGCACCGGGGTCGAAACGGGCAACATCCAGGCGGTGCTCGACGGTGCGCTGGATCAGTTTATCGAAGCCAGTTTGAAACAGGGGTTGTAGCGCGCGCAGTACCCGTTTGTCCGGTACGCGCGGTCGGCGCTGCGAGGATCGGGCCAGCCCAGGTCAGAAGGCCACGCCTATGAACAACCAAGACGAGAATCAGCTCATCGCTCAGCGGCGCAGCAAATTGCGTGACCTGCGCGCCGGCGGAAAGGCTTTCCCCAACGACTTCCGCCGCGAACAGTCGGCTGCCGCGTTGCACGAGCAGTACGGCGGGCACGATAAGGAGAAGCTGGCGTCTCTGAACGCCTCAACGTCGGTTTGCGGCCGTTTGATGTTCAAACGCGTGCAGGGGAAAGTAAGCTTTGCCGGGCTCAAAGACGGCAGTGGCAGCATTCAGCTCTTCCTGCAGCGCGACGTGCTCGGCGAAGCCGGTTATGCGGCGTTCAAGGCGATGGATATCGGCGATATCGTCGGTGTCGAGGGTGGTGTTTTCCGCACCAACCGCGGTGAACTGTCCGTGCAGGTGCGTTCGCTGCGGTTGCTGACGAAGTCGTTGTGCCCGCTGCCCGAGAAATGGCACGGGGTGTCCGACACCGAAATCCGCTACCGGCGCCGGTATGTGGATCTGATCATGAGCGACGAGGTTGCTGAAGTGTTCCGCAAACGCAGCGCGATCGTCGAATCGATCCGCGGCTTTATGCTGAGGCACGCCTACCTCGAAGTCGAAACGCCGATGATGCAGCCGATTCCCGGTGGCGCGGCCGCGCGCCCCTTCATTACCCACCACAACGCGCTCGATATGCAGCTGTACCTGCGCATCGCCCCCGAGCTGTATCTGAAGCGGCTGGTCGTCGGCGGTATCGAGCGCGTTTTCGAGATCAACCGCAACTTCCGCAACGAGGGTTTGTCCACGCAGCACAACCCCGAGTTCACGATGCTGGAGTTCTATGCGGCGTACGCGGACTACGGCGATTTCATGGACTTCACCGAGAGCATGTTCCGCGAGGTGGCCGGTAATGTGCTCGGTGCCAAGTCGTTCGAGTACCAGGGCCGCCGCATCGACTTCGCGCAGCCCTTCACGCGCGTCGCCTTGAAGCAGTCGATCCTGGACCACAATCCCGATATCAGCGCCGCGCAGCTCGAAGACCAGAAGCTGGCCGCCGGGGTCGCGGAACGCCTGGGTGTGCCGCTGAAGGACGGCTTCGGTCTCGGAAAGATCCAGCTGAAGATCTTCGAGGCAACGGTGGAGCAGCATCTGGCACAGCCGACGTTCGTGACGCAGTTTCCGGCGGAGGTCTCGCCGCTGGCCAGGCGCTCGGATGACGATCCGTTCGTCACCGACCGTTTCGAATTGTTCATCGCCGGGCGGGAGATCGCCAACGGGTTCTCCGAGCTGAACGACGCCGAAGATCAGGCGGAACGCTTCCGTCAGCAGGTGGCCGAAAAGGACGCCGGCGACCAGGAGGCGATGCACTATGACGCCGACTATATCCGCGCGCTGGAGTATGGGTTGCCGCCGACCGCCGGTGAAGGGATCGGCATCGACAGGCTGGTCATGCTGCTGACCGACTCGGCATCGATCCGCGATGTAATCCTGTTTCCGCTGATGCGTCCGGAAGCCTGAGATGCCGCCCCCGCGCGGGATGCGCGCGGTTCAGGCTGGCCTGGCTGCGCCGCAGTTCCAGCAGATCTGGAACGTGGCCGCGCAGCGTTCGCCGCACTCGCCGCAGTACCATTCCCCGCGCAGAACGCCGGATTCCGGGTCGAGCAGTTCGTTGATCACGGCCTTGGCGCGATAGACGTCGGCTTCGTCAATCACCCATACGCTGGGTGTGGCGTCCGTCGGCAACTCGCCCACCGCGCCGCTGAGGTACGCACCGTTTATGGTTGCCTCGATGCCGCTGGACTGCAGCGCGTCGAACACCAGTTGTGCGTCCATCAGCGTGGCGGCCTGGTAAACGCGCTGCAAGGTCAGTCCAGCTTGCCCGCGGCCACCACCAGGCCGTTTTCGTCCGCGTACGCGTACAGCCCGGGCTTGAACGTGATATCGGCGAAGTGCACCGGTACGTCGACTTTTCCGGTACCCCGCTGGCCGCCACGCCGCGGGTTCGCGGCCAGCGCCTTGACGCCGATCCGGCATTCGGCGAGTTCCTCGCAGTCGCGCACGCAACCGTTGATCACGACGCCGCTCCAGGCGTTACGTTCGGCCAGCTTCGCCAGCTTGCCCCCGAGCAGCGCGCAACGCAGCGAACCGCCGCCGTCGATCACCAGGATGCGACCCTCGCCCGGCGTCGAGAGCCGCTCGCGCACCAGCAGGAAGTCCTCGAACAACTTGAGTGTGGCGATCGGGCCGGCGAACTCGGTCAGTGCGCCGAAATCGATAAACACCGGCTCAGCGACGCTGACGGCGTCGCCGTGCGCATCGCACAGATCGGGTGTCTTGACCACCTACTGCTGTCCGCGGGTAAAGTCGATGTCGTACGGCAGGTCGAGGTGCTCCAGCACCGCTCCATCGGCCACCGCGTGGTGGAGTCGCAGGGCGAGCGCCTCGGCAGCGATAACGGCCAGCATGCGCCAGGCGGGGCCGGCGGCCGCCGCATCCACCAGCGTGCCGACCTCGGTGCCATCGCCGGTCACGACGGCATCGCCCGGTTGGGGCGGCGTGTCGCCGGCGCAGGCAAAGCGGAACATGCGTCGCTTGATGCGCCCCAGGTGCTGGGTTCTGGCGATGATTTCCTGGCCCGCGTAGCAGCCCTTCGTGAAGTTCACGCCGCCCAGGATCTCCAGGTTGACCATCTGCGGCACGAACCGTTCGCTGGTGGCCGGATACACGGTGGGGATGCCGGCGTCGATCTGCAGCAGGCGCCACGCGCTTCCGCCCGCCGGTTGCGCCTCGGCTTCGGCTTGCTCCCAGAAACGCATGATACGAGTGAATGGTGCAACTACGATATAGCACGGCTGTGCGAAAGGCAGGTTCAACACGCTGACTTCCGCCTCGTTGGCGACCGTGCCCGGCGTTTGCGGTGCGGGCAGACCCAGCGGCGCCAGCAGCGCCTGCGCGCCCGCGCCGCCAAGGGCAACGCGGCCAAGCTTGTCGCTGTCGTTGTCGAGCTGCACGCGGGCACGCAACACGTAGCGCGACAGGCGCGCGCGGACCGGCTCGACCAGTTCGAGCGGCAACAGAAAGTGGAATGCGTCGTGCGCCCGGAACGCACGCATGATACCGAGCATGCGTCCCTGCGGCGAGGAGTAGCTGGTCAGGTGGCAGGCGCCGCGCACCAGCTCCACTACGTCGTTGCTCAGCTGGCTCTGCAGGAATGTTTGCGCATCGTCGCCCAGTACGCTCAGCACACCCTGCCCGGACAGGTCGTAAACGCGTGCCCGGGCGGTCGACTGCGCCGCACTTTGCGCGTCGAGTCCGGCTTCAATGACCGCGCCGCGGCGGACCAGAAACGCCTGCCAATCTGCCTGCATTACACGCCCTCTGCAGCGCGTGCGGGCTGCCGGGCAGCGCCTGAACTCGAACGGTTCATGCGCTTGAAAAGGCCGCTGGCGCAGCCATATACGGCTTGTCCAGGGAACGGCGGTGAAGCGCCAGGTTCGCGTGCGTCATGACGCGGTTTACTCGCAAGCTCGTAGCCCGTGTGCATCTGTAAATTGTACCAGAGTTGCTCGCCGCGGCCGGCACGGGAGCGCTTTACAACGGTCGTGCAAGACGCCAGAATTGGCCACCTGCTGCACATGGCTTCTATGGCCAGACGTCACACGCAACCCCGGTCGGACACGGCGCCGGAAAAGGAACAGGCGCCGTCCGCGCAACCCCGCCCCGGTGCGCTCGAGCGGCATCCGCCGGCTGAGCACGGCGGGCCGCGCGGCCCCGAACCTACACGCTACGGTGATTGGGAACGCAAGGGACGTTGCGTAGACTTTTGAACGGCCGCCGCGCGTGCGGCGCCACCGCGATTACCGGCCTGATTGACGGGGATTTCGCAATGCTGCGATGCACGACCTATCGTCGCGTGGCGGGTACCGGCAACTGAGCGTCCGGCCACAGTGCGGCGGTCTGCCACGGCCCGGTACATGCGGCAGGCAGACGATTTCGCGCAGTGCACTTCAAGCGCATCGACGTGCGTTCCGATAGCAAGGTTTGGACCCGGCGCCGGTAGCGGTGCGCGTGCCCGAAACAGAGCGAGGTTGACCGATGGCTCTCGAGGACAATCGCCCACTTTCACCGCATCTGCAGGTGTACCGACTGCCGCTGACGGCCGTGCTCTCCGTTGCTCATCGCCTGACCGGGCTCGCCATTGTGCTCGGCACGGTGCTGCTGGTGTTGGCGCTGTTTACCGTCGCGGCGGGCCCGCAGGCTTACGCCACGACGTACATGCTGCTCGACTCCTGGGCCGGACGGTTGCTGCTGATCGCGTTCACCTTTGCACTGTACTTTCACTTGTGCAACGGCTTACGCCACCTGGTATGGGACATGGGCTACGGGTTCGAGCTGGAGACGGCAGACAGGTCCGCGCTCCTGACCCTGGCTGGCGCCGCGGTGCTGACCGTGGTGACCTGGCTGGTGGCGCTGCTGTGACGCGCCGCCTGCGAACGGAGGTTGGATCATGACGATGCGAACACCTTTGGCGCGGGCGAAGGGCCTGGGCGCGGCGAAAGAGGGGGTCGGTCACTGGTGGCATCAGCGCCTGACCGCGGTTGCACTCGTACCGCTGACCGTGTGGTTCTGCCTGGCCGTGGCAAGCTTGCCGGGAGCCGATCACGCCGCGCTGGTCGCGTGGATCGCAGCGCCGGTGAACGCGGTGCTGCTGGTGACGCTGGTCATAGTGACGCTGTATCACGGATACCTCGGCGTGCAGGTGATCATGGAGGACTACGTGCACCCGCACTGGATACGCACGACGTTGATCGTAACCAGCGGCTTCGCCGCCTTCCTGCTCGCGGTCGGCGCGATTTTCGTGATCCTGCAACTGGCATTCGAGAACTGAGCCATGACCGGTAACTACGAGATAGTGCATCACACCTACGATGTGGTCGTGATGGGGGCCGGGGGCGCCGGCCTGCGGGCGACGTTCGGGATGGCAGAGAAAGGGCTGTCCACGGCCTGCATTACCAAGGTGTTTCCGACGCGCAGTCATACGGTGGCGGCGCAGGGCGGAATGAGTGCATCGCTGGGTAACATGGGTCCGGACGACTGGCGCTGGCACATGTACGACACGGTGAAGGGCTCCGACTGGCTCGGCGATCAGGATGCTATCGAATACATGTGCCGCGAAGCGGTCCCGGCGGTTATCGAGCTGGAGCATTACGGCGTGCCGTTCTCGCGCACCGACGACGGGCGGATTTACCAGCGACCGTTCGGCGGCATGACCACCAACTACGGCGAGGGGATCGCGCAGCGAACCTGCGCAGCGGCGGACCGCACCGGGCACGCCATCCTGCACACGCTGTATCAGCAGGCGCTCAAGCACCAGGCCGAGTTCTTCATCGAGTACTTCGCGATCGACCTGATCATGGAAGGGGGCGTTTGCCGCGGCGTGATCGCGTGGGAGCTGGCCACCGGGGCGCTGCATGTGTTCCGCGCACGCACCGTGGTGCTGGCAAGCGGCGGCTATGGACGCGCCTACTTCTCGTGCACTTCGGCGCACACCTGTACCGGCGACGGTAACGCCATGGTGCTGCGCGCCGGGTTGCCGCTGCAGGACATGGAGTTTGTGCAGTTTCACCCCACCGGCATCTACGGCTCGGGCGCCCTGATTACCGAAGGGGTCCGCGGTGAGGGCGGCTATCTCACGAATGCGAACGGCGAGCGCTTCATGGAACGCTACGCACCGAACGCCAAGGACCTGGCATCGCGCGATGTGGTCAGCCGCGCTATGACCATAGAGATCAACGAGGGACGCGGGGTGGGCGCGGAGAAAGACCACATTCACCTGCACCTGGAACATCTGGGGCCCGAGGTCATCAACGAGCGGTTGCCCGGCATCTCCGAGTCGGCGCGGATTTTTGCGGGCGTCGACGTGACCCGCGAGCCGATTCCGGTGCTGCCGACGGTGCACTACAACATGGGCGGGATCCCCACCAATTATCACGGCGAGGTCGTTACGTTGCGCGACGGCGATCCCGACTCGGTGGTGCCGGGGTTGATGGCGATCGGCGAAGCCGCGTGCGTTTCGGTGCACGGCGCCAACCGGCTGGGGTCGAACTCGCTGCTGGATATCGTCGTGTTTGGACGCGCTGCGGCGCTGCGCTGCGCCGAGGTACTGGATACCAACGCGTCTCAGCCCGCGCTCCCGCAGGACGCCACCGAAGCGATTATCGAACGCTTTGACGCGATCCGTTACGCGAACGGGGCGACCCCGACGGCGGAGCTGCGTCTACGCATGCAGCGCGCCATGCAGACGCACGGTGCGGTGTTTCGAACCGGTGAGCTGCTGCAGGAAGGCGTCGAGAAACTGGCCAACATCCGTAAGGATTTTGCCGACGTTAAAGTCACCGATCGGTCGCTCATCTGGAACACCGACTTGGTCGAGACCCTGGAGCTCGAGAACCTGATTGCGCAGGCGGTGGTCACGCTGAGCGGCGCAGCCAACCGCACCGAGAGCCGCGGAGGCCACGCCCGTGAGGATTACGCGGAGCGCGACGACGAGAAATGGATGAAGCACACGCTGGCGTGGGACGAGCCCGGTGGCAAGGTGCGCATCGGTTACCGCCCGGTCCACATGAATACGTTGACGGACGACGTCGAGACGATACCGCCCAAAGCCCGCGTGTACTAGCAGGCTTTGGACTGCACTGATTATGCTGATTACGAGACTGAGCACCTGACATGGCAAAGTTCACTCTACCTGCGAACTCGGTCGTCAAGACAGGCCTAAAGTACGAGGCTGCCGATGGCGCGAAACGCGTCCGCAACGTGGTCGTTTACCGCTACGACCCGGACACCGGTGAGAACCCCCGTACCGATACCTACGCGATCGATCTGGACAAGTGCGGGCCGATGGTGCTGGATGCGCTGATCACGATCAAGAACGAGGTGGACGCAGGACTCACCTTCCGCCGTTCCTGCCGCGAGGGAATATGCGGCTCGTGCGCGATGAACATCGACGGCGGCAACACGCTCGCGTGCACCAAGGCGATCGACGACATCAAGGGCGACATACGCGTCTACCCGCTGCCCCACATGCCGGTAGTAAAGGACCTGGTGCCAGACCTGACCAACTTCTATGCGCAGCATGCCTCCATTGAGCCGTGGATCAAGACCTCAACGGCCACCCCGCCCGACCGTGAACGGCTGCAGTCCAAGGAAGAACGGGGCAGGCTGGACGGGCTGTACGAGTGCATCATGTGCGCGTGCTGCTCGACAAGCTGCCCCAGCTACTGGTGGAACAGCGACCGCTATCTGGGGCCCGCTACACTGCTGGCGGCATACCGCTGGGTCGCCGACAGCCGCGATGAGGCGACCGGTGAGCGCCTCGACGAGCTGGAAGACCCGTTCAAGCTGTACCGCTGTCACACGATCATGAACTGTGCGCAGGTCTGCCCCAAGAGCCTTAACCCGGCCAAAGCGATAGCCGAGCTGAAAAAGCTGCTGGTGCTGCGCCGCGGTTGACCATGACGGCGGAAGCCGGAAAGCTGCGCTGGCGCTGTCGGCGCGGGGCCAAGGAACTGGATGCTCTGCTGACCGGGTACCTGGATCGCCGTTACGCGTGCGCGCCGCCGACGCAGCGGGCCGCTTTCGAGCGGCTGCTGGAGCTGCCGGATCCGGATTTGTTACAGTTGCTGCTTGGCACCAGGAGCATGGACGACCCGGTCGTTGCCGACCTCATCGAACAGATACGCCACGCCGCTGACGATTGAGCTGGAAGCTTCCGCCGCGGCGATGAGCCTCACGGCCGCGGTGCACGCGCTCGCCGCCATCGCTTTGTTTCTGACGTCCCTGCCCGTGGCACTGGCCGTGGCGCTGCTTGCCGTGGTTGCTGCGAATGCTTGGTTGACCGTCTTCCGGCTCCGCTTTGTCCGGGCGATAAGCTGGCGCAGCGACGGGCGCTGGTTGTTATCTGCCCGCAACGGCACGCTGCACGAAGCTCGGCTGTGCAGCAGCGCCTCGTTGGTCGCCCCCTGCGGCTGTGTCCTCAACTTTGCCGCTATCCGGGGCGGCGCGCGGTTCAGCGTCGTCATTCTACGCAGCGCAGCGAATGCGGAGGCGTTGCGCCGCCTTCGCGTGCGTCTAACCATCGAGGGCGGTGATCGAGAAGGGGTCGGACCAGCGTAGCTGTATGAATAGAAATTGCCTTGAAAATCGGGTGTTCTCAAACTTTAGACCGCTGTTTTCTTGGCGCTGAAATGCGCACGCCAGCCAATGGCGCTTCCGACCAAGCGTCACCCGTCAAGCGCGCACGCTCGGCGACTCGATTTTCTCATCCAAATCGACTGTCTAAGGCCTGAGAGCGGCCTTTTTAAGACGTTTTCTTGTTTAGAATCAGGCCGTTAGCGTGGTCCGACCCCTCCATGCAGGTGCAAGTGGCGGGCAAGGCTGTAAAGTACCAGTCCGCTCAATGCGATGCCCAGGGCGGCGAGTACTACCAGATCGTAGCCGCCGAGTTCCCAGATCAGCGCCGCGATCGTGGGTGCCACGGCAAACGCGGCCATGAACGGCAGCGCCATCAAGCCGGAGATGGCGCCGAAGTTTTCGCGCCCGAGAAACTCCGCCGTCACGACCGGTCGGATGATGCTGGTAACGCCGTACCCGGAACCGTGCAGCAGCACGAACACGACGATCAGCAGCGGCACCGAACTGACCCCCAGCAAGGCCAGAGCGGCAAGCGCCATGAACGCAAACGAGATGATCGCGATCCTGGCAGCGTCGATACGCCTTTCGGCCGTGACCATGAGGATGCGGCCGAATACCTGCATAGGCCCGATCGTTGCCGCTGCGAGAACGGCGCTGGCTGCGCTCACACCATACTCGTCCAGCAGCGGCAGCAGATGTGTCAGCAACAGTCCGTGCTCCAGCGCGATGCATACGAAGGCGATGCACAGCAACCAGAACGTCGAAGTCGTCAGCGTCTTGCGGAATCGCATCCTGCTCAAATGCGTTACCGTGGCCTCCTGATTCCCGAGCTGTACCGCCCGGGTGCTGGCTTGCCACACCAGCGGCAACGCAACGACGAGCAGTGCAGCCGCAAACGCTGCTACGGCTACCCGCCAGCTCGCCAGGCGCGTGAGTACCTGCGCAACCGGGAAGGATACGCTGCCCGCGAACCCGGCGATCAGCGTGACAATGGTGATCGCGCGCTGCGCGTAGTTGCCGAAGTGGCGTGTGATCAACGCGAAGCAGGCCTCGTACAGGGAGCCGGCCATGCTGATGCCGAGCAGCGACCACACTGCATAGAACTGCCACAGTGTCTGCACGACCGACAATGCGCACAACCCCACGCCGGCGAGCAGGTAGCCGCCGGCGAACACGGTGCGACCGTACCCACGGTCGATCAGGCGCCCGGTGAAAGGTGCAGCGCTGGCGGACAGCAGCAGCGCGAGCGTGAACGCGCCCGAAAGTTGCGCCTTGGTCCAGCCCAGGGCGGATTCCCAGGCAGGCAGCAGGGCGGGGAAGATATACAAGGTGCCGGCCCAGGCCAGCACCTGTGCGATGGCCAGCCGCTGCGCGACGCTGCGCAGCGCGCGTGGCGATGTGCCGTCCTGGCTGGTCAAAGCGCCAGCGGGAAGCTGACTGAGCGCCGGCTTCGGTCCGGGTATCCGCCCACTACTTGGTTTCGTGGGTAAACACGCCGTCCCATTCCACGCCGGGCGGATTATTGCGGTAGTGCATGATGCGGTCCAGGTACAATCCGTACACGGCGCAGATCTTGTTTTCCTGGGACAGCGAGAAGATCTCACGTTCGGCGGCGTCCCATTGCTGCTGGCGGAACGCCTCCAGCGCCTTGTGAAAGCGACGCAGCTCCGATCTGACCGGCTTGGCGACGTTTTCGATCTGGCCGATCGGCTCGTAGATCTTCACCGGTCTGTCCTTGCCTTTGACCCGCACCACGTCCAGTTCGCGGTACTCGAACTCGGGTACCGCATGCTTGGTTGCCTCACTGACGATCAGCGTGACCCCGTACTGTTTCGTCAGGCCCTCCAGGCGTGAGCCCAGGTTTACCGCATCGCCCAGGCAGGTGTAGGCCATGCGGAACTCAGAGCCCATGTTGCCTACGTTCATCACGCCGGTGTTGAGACCGATGCCGATACGGATTTCGGGCCAGTTCTTTCGCGCGAACTCGGGCTGCAGCTCCTTGAGCCTGCCGTTCATCTCGAACGCCGCGAGCAGCGCGTTGCGCGCGTGCATGGGATCGTCCAGCGGGGCGCCCCAGAAAGCCATGATGGCATCGCCCATGTACTTGTCGATAGTACCGCGATGCTTGTGAATGATCTGCGTCATGGGCGTCAGGAACGCATTCATGAGCTGGGTCAGCTCTTTGGGTTCGAGCCCTTCGGAGATGTTGGTGAAACCACGCACGTCTGAGAACAGCACCGTCATTTCGCGGCTCTGCCCCTCGAGCGTCACTTCCTGAGGATGCTGACTCATCTCATCGACCAGTTCCGGCGGCACGTACTGCCCGAACAGATGCGCGAGCTGCCGCTTGCCGCGCGATTCGACGAAAAATCCATACGACATGTGAAACACAAAGACCGACAGGGTCAGCAGCAGCAACGCCGCCATCGGCAGCACCAGATCCCAGGTCACCCACGCGAACATGGTGATGCCGATGATCCCGCCGAAGGCGAGCACGGTGACCAGCAGGGTCAGCAGCGGTGAAATGAACGGCAGCAGGAAGCTCATCACCAGACCGACCAGCAGTTCGACCACCAGCTCGAAACCGACGGCGTACTGCGGGCGGTGCTTGATCCGCTGCTCGAGAATGCCGGAGATGATGTTGGCGTGCACTTCGACACCCGGGAACACTTCCTCGACCGGAGTCGAGCGCAGATCCAGCAGGCCGGCTGCGGTGGTGCCAACCAGCACCAGCCGGCCGCGCAGCACGTTGGCGTCGGCAGTGCCTTTCAGGACGTCGACCATGGACACGTACGGGAAGTGCTTGCGGGTGCCGCGGTAGGGCACGAGGATTGCGCTGGTGCCGTCGACCGGGATCGAATAATCGCCGATACGCACACCTTCCACAGCGTAGTAGCCCGAGCGCGGATCGTCCCAGACTTCGATGGTGATGTCCGGTTCTTCCTGGCCGGCGCGCACCATCGCCATCGCCAGCGACTGATAGAGTCTACCGCCGTACACCTGCAGCAGCGGCACGCGTCTGAACAACCCGTCCTCGTCGACGCTGGGGTTATCGAAAAAGCCCCCGGCATGGGCCGCCTGCTGCAGTATCTGCAGATTGGCCGTGTAGTCGATGTTTTCGAACAGCGGGATCCGATCGGTCCAGTACTGCTCGATATCGCCGACCGCCTCGGGCAGGGTGCCAATGCGGTTCGCCTCCGCTTCCTCATATGTGCGCAGAAAGGCGAAGCCGAGCACGACCCGCCGGTCGGCGAGGCTCTCGGCAAAGATGCGATCATTTTCGAGTTGCGGGCGCAGCTGGCGGTACTGCTTCAGAAACGCCCCGTCCTCGCGCAGCGGCCCTTGTGCGAGCTGATTGAGCACATTCAGCCCGGATGATTCGTCACGCTCGGCGAACACGATGTCGAAGCCGACCGCCTTGACACCGTACTGATCGAACAGCTTGTCGACGATGCGCGCGAGCACGTCGCGTGGCCAGGGCCAGCGCCCGACGTCCGCGAGGCTGCGTTCGTCGATATCCAGGATGACGATTTTCTCGTCGACCGTGTCGGGCAGCGTGAGGCGCAGGCGGAAATCGTAAGACAGATTCTCCAGGCGGTCGAACAGCGGCACCGGCACCTTGTCCGCGGTGTAGAGCACAAACACCGCCACGATGATCAGGCTCAACCCTATTCTTATGATGCGTTGCAGCTGCAAAGTGCGTGTCTCGTGCCGGGACTCCGGGATTCTACGTTAAAGCCGGGCTCGCGCGTGGTCTGCGCGCGGGCCGGACCGGCGCTGCGTTGCCGGCCCTGACAGGCGCCACGGCAGTCTCAGGCCGACCGCCGCCGCCGGTTCCCGGGACTCCCCCGGGTCTCAGTCATAACTGCTTAATTTTGCTGGAAAATAACAGATAGTGACGCATCGCGTCCAGCACCCGGCGGGCGCTCAGCGCGCCGGCGCCCGGGCACCCTCCAGCAGCTCGTCGATCGCGGCCAATGCGGCATCCGCCGCGCGCTTCGCCGCGGAGGGATCGCCGGCACTTGCCGCCTGCTCGACGCGCTGGACGGCACGAGCGAGGCGCGGTACATCGCAATACAGGCACGCGCCGTACAACCTGTGCGCCGCTGCTGCCAGTTGCGTGAGGTCACCGCGTTGCGCAGAGGAGAACAGCATGCTGCGGTCGTCCACGAGCCGCTCGAGCAGCAATCGGCGCAGTGAGCCGTCCGGTGCTGCGGCCCGCGATCCGCCGCGCGGTCCGGGACAGGTGCGCGCCAGACGCTGGACGGCTTCGCGAAACATCTCTAACGGGACCGGCTTCACCAGCACGGCATCGATGCCCGCACGGCGCAGCGTGGCCCCGCTTTGATGAGCATCCGCCGTAAGGGCGATGATCGGCGTATCGGTGTTCGAATGGTCGCCCTTGCGCACCCGCCGTGCCAGCTCGGCCCCATCCATTTCCGGCATGTGCAGATCCGCGAGGATAAGCGCGTACGGTTTCCGCTGGATCAGCG
>JAHELT010000034.1:20995-26813 GCA_024644045.1 Chromatiales bacterium
CAGTGCGGCTGAGGGTGTAGGCGCACAGTCCGCCGCCCAGCCTGTCTGTCTGCAGAAATGCTGCATCATCGTCAACGCGATCGGGTGGTCATCGACGAGCAGCAGCCGGGACGTGCCGCGTGCGAGCGGGGGTGAGCTTTGCGGTGCCGGCCGCTCCGGCCGCTCCGGAAACCGAAGCAGCGCGCTGTCGAGTTCGGCACGAAGCTGCTGCGGACCGCTGTTCTGCACTATGACCTTCGTGTAGCCGGCGCGCTGCAGGCGGCCGGCGAGGCCGGCATCGCCGTCGGCGCAGTAGGCGACGCATGGCCAGCCGCTCGCGCATGCGTCGGCCGGAACCGTCGGCAGCTCACCGCAGCGCAGCCTGCGGGCGGCGATGCTGACCAGCACGATACCGCGTTCGCCGGCCGGTCGTTCGACCAGATGCAGGTTGGCCTGCTCGAAGAGTCTGCGACGGTGGGATGCGAGCGGCGGATAGCCGTCGACCACCAGGACGGGAAGCGGCGCTTTGTGCAAGGACAGCGCAGGCGCCTGCACGGTCGTCGCCAGCGGCAGCGTGACGCAGAAGCGCGAGCCCTTGCCGGGTGCGCTGTCGAAGCGGATATCACCTTCCATGCGTGCGACGATTTCGCTGACGATATACAGACCGAGGCCCGCGCCGCCGGGCGCTGCGCGGTCGTCGTCTACACCGCGCTCGAACGCCCTGAACAAAGCATTGTGCGCATGGCGAGGTATGCCTGCACCGGTATCCTGCACCGTGAACCTGACCCAGCGCACGCGATCCGCCGTGCGTGTCACCTCGACGTTCAACAGCACATGGCCGTCCCCGGTAAACCTGAGCGCGTTGTGGACCAGGTTGACGAGCACCTGTCGCAGGCGCAGCGGGTCGGTGCTGACCCAGCTTTGCGCAGCATCGAGACGGGCAACATGGAACTCGATACCACGCTGGCAGGCGTCGGGTGCGAACAGCGCGTGGATGTCGTGCAGCAGCGTGTTGATATCGGTCCGCGCCTTTTCCAGATGCACGTGACCTGCTTCGATACGCGTTACGTCGAGGAGGTCGTTGAGCAGTCCGAGGAGCCCCTGGGTCGTGTCGTGGATCGTCTGCACGTAGTTGCGGTGCAGGGGATCTTCACTGGCGTGCTGGAGCAGCTCCGAAAACCCCAGTAGCACGCTGATGGGCGTGCGGATCTCGTGACTCACGCTGGCCAGAAGCCTCGATTTGTCCTCGCTTGCGGTCTGCGCCGAACGGTGCGCCGCTTCGAGCGAGGCGCAGCGGGCTTCGAGCGCGGACAGCGTTCGCTCCAGATCGGCTGTGCCAGCACCGAGCCGTTCTTCCAGGCGCTGTTGCGCTGCCTGGAGGGTCGCCGCCATTGCGTTGATGCCGAGCTCGAGTCGACCGAGCTCGGCACTCGCGCCGGTATTCGCACGGGAATCCAGGCGGCCGTTGTGAAGTTGTTCCACGGCGTCGGTCAGCGCGCGCAGCGGTCTGGAAGCAGCGCACGACAGCCGCCAGCCTACCGCCACCGCTATCAGGAGCGTCAGGGCCGGAACGATCAGCGCTCCCGGCAGCGCCTCGAGCTCCCGGCGCGTGGCGTTGCTCAGATCCAGGTCGATCTCTACCCACCCCGCGGGTGGCCGCCCGTCATCGGGAACGCGGGCCGCTTCAGCCGGATCGATCCCGGTCAATACAATCGGTGCACGCACGGTGCTGCGCAGGGGCGAGCGGGAGAGCAAGCCGCTAATCAGCCTCAGCCACCCGCCCGGCGGTGACGCCTCGACCGCGCCGCTGGCGCTCAGCAGCACGCCGCCCGGACCGGTGATCCGCACCTGCGTGAAGCTCGCTTCGCTTTGCAACGCCCTGCTCAGCTGCTCGAGAAGGGGCGCCTTGGCCGCGGGTGAATCGGCGAGCTGAGCGGCGACGGCCCTGGCCCTGTCCAGTTCCAGCCGCTCGATGGCGCGCAGACGCAGGCCGGCGAAATGCGCGGACAGGAGCAATCCGGTCCCGATGACCGGCGCGAGGGCCGCGAGGCACAGGCGCGCGCGGATACTCGAGCCAAACGGAAACCGGCGGCGGGTGTTTTGTGACGACAGCAACATGATGTGAACGATCCCTGTTCTTCAGCCCGCGCCGCAGCAGCAGCCATTGCTGCCGTCCTCCTTGCAGGCAGCGGTCGGTCGGACACAGCGATCGGGATTGACGGCCAAGGCGGCCGGAATCTGCCGCTGTGTAGTTCTAAGATTGTAGTCGATACCCGGCGCGATTGTCTGAGCGGGCGGTTGCCGGGCCGGCTCGCGGCCGCCCTGGCAGAGCGACTGACCGGTTCAGCGTGCGTGTGCGCCGCACAGCGGCCCAATCGCCGGTTCAGGCGCATAGGCAATCGGACGCAATGGTTGAGCCGCTGGAGCGGCAGGAACCGGGTGTCCCGGTGGGGTCGGCGGGAGGCGATGCGGGTCCGCAGCGGGCGTCAGCCCAGGAAGAACTCCATTTTCACGCCGGCCACCTCGATGATGTCGTGGTCGTTCAGCGCCTGTGCCTGGGTACCGATCTGCTCGCCATTGATGGTGGGAAAACTGCCGTCACCGCCCTCGACGTGGATGATGAAGTAGCCCTGCGGACGCCGCGTGATGGCGGCCACCTGCTGGCCGGGCCGGCCGATCGTGGTCAGCGCCTTGGTAAGGGCCAGTTCCTTGCCGCTGTTGGCCCCGCTCAGGACCTGCAGCTTGGCCGTAATCCCGCCGGCGCCCGCCGGCTGCTCCGCCGGTTTACCGATCTGCTCCTCGATCTTCTTGTTGACCTCGGCCATCTGGCGTTCCACGGTCGGGCTGCCGGCCGATGCAGGCATGCCAGCCGCGTCGGGACGGATGATCATGGTCTTCTCGAAGTCGTCGCTGCCCCCTGACGCTTCCTTGTTGATGTAGCGCAGCTGGTGCTTGCCGATGGTCACCGTGTCGCCGTCCTGCAGCGCGTGCTTCTTGACCAGGCTCCCGTTCACGTAGGTGCCGTTCGTGCTGTTCATGTCCTCAAGAAACGAATCGTTGAGTATTGTTATGATCTTGGCGTGCTGCCCGCTGACCGCCAGATTGTCGATCTGGACGTCATTCTCGGGCTTGCGGCCGATGGTCATCTGTTCCTTGTTGAGCTCGAACTCGCCAATGGTATTGCCGTCGTGCGTTAGAATGAGCTTTGCAGTCACCGTTCGTCTCTACCGTATTGCGATTCAGAACCAGTCCACAAATTTCCGAATCCAGCTTTTTCGGGCCGGAAATGATTCCAGAGATTTAACCAGGATTACGGAAACGTTGTCGTTTCCACCGTTGTCGTTGGCCTGCTGGATCAACTTCTTCGCAGCCTCTTCAAGATTATCAGCATTCTCTTTGATAGTTAAGCGAATTTCTTCGTCTTCTACCATATCATTGAGGCCGTCGGAGCATAGCAAAAAAATGTCATTTTTGAGCACTAAATCCTCCTGGACGTCGACCTGAACGTCCGGATCTATGCCCAGGGCGCGGGTCACCAGGTTCTTGTTCATCGAGTTTCGCGCCTCCTCGGGCGTGTAGAAGCCGCGCTCGATGAGTTCCTGCATCAGCGTGTGATCCACCGTGATCTGCTCGAGGGTGCCGCCCCGGAAGCGGTACATGCGCGAGTCCCCCACGTGGGCCACGGTCACCCGGTTGTCGTAGAACAGCGCCATCACCAGCGTGGTGCCCATGCCCTTGTACTGCGGCTGAGCCAGCGCCGTCTGGTAGATGATGTCATTCGATTTTTCGACGATCTCGCGGGCCAGCTGGCTTTCCGGGGAGAACTCGTCGTCCTCCTCCTCCTCCTCGTTCTCCAGGGCGGGCAGGCGGTCGGTGATGTCGACGACCAGGGTGTTGATGGCCAGCGCGCTGGCCACCTCGCCGGCCTTGTAGCCGCCCATCCCGTCGGCCAGCGCCACCAGCCCGGCGGTCAGATCGGTGCCGATGCAGTCTTCGTTGTGGGAGCGCTTGAGCCCGGTATGGCTGCGGCCCACGATCTCTATTTTTCCAGTGAGATCCATTGCCTGAACGGCCGCCGGTGTCAGACGGCCTCTCCCAACGACGCCCGGCAGTTGCGCAGATCCTTCGCCATCTCCTCCCCGGTCTGGTACCGGGCTCCGGCATCCTTCTGCAGCGCGCGATCGATGATCTGACCGACGCAGGGCGGCAGCTCAAAATTGACCATGGACGGATCGTCGTGCGGCTCGTTCGCGATCTTGTACATCAGCGTGGCCATGGAATCGGCGCTGAACGGGAGTTGCCCGGTGCTAAGCTGGAACAGCATGATTCCCAGCGAGAACAGGTCCGAGCGGCCGTCCACGCGCTTCCCCGCGATCTGCTCCGGCGACATGTAGGACGGGGTGCCGAGCACCATGCCGGTCTTGGTCTTGCTCGAATCGGTGATCCGGGCGATGCCGAAGTCCGTGATCTTGAGGTCGTCGGCGTCATTCTCGTACATCAGGTTTGCCGGCTTGATGTCGCGGTGCACGACGTTGTTCCGGTGCGCGTAGTTGAGCGCGTCGGCGGAGCGTTCGATGATGCTCAGCACGCGCGGCAGCGGCAGCAGCTTACCCGCTTTGGTGAACTTGGTGAGGTCCTCGCCCTTGAGGAACTCCATGGCGATGTAGGCCAGATCGTGCTCCTCGCCGGCATCGAATATCGTCACGATGTTGGGATGGCTGAGACGTCCGGCGGTCTCCGCCTCGCGGAAAAACCGTTGCTTGACGTCTTCCAGCTCGTCAGCCTCGAACTCCTGGGACAGCGCCATGGTCTTGATCGCCACCACGCGGCTGATCTTCGGGTCCTTGCCCAGGTACACGGTGCCCATGGCGCCCTTGCCGAGCTCTTTCTCGACCTCGTAGCGTCCGAGTTTCGGTTTCTCGACACCGGAGCCCTCGAGCATCAGGGTGCCCCCGGGGGAGGCGGCGCCGGCGCCGCCCAGGATCACGGTCTCCTCCATCGCCTTGGCGCGCTGGATACGCTCGCCGATGTCCTTGAACTTCCGGTTGTGGCTGGCCATGTGGCTGTACACGGAGCCCGCCTTGTTGAACTGGCGCTTGCGCTCGAAGTCGAGCGCCAGGTTGTAGAGCGTCTCCATGAAGGCGTCTTCCAGCGGCACCTTGCGGAATTTCTCGAAGGCCATGTCCAGCTGACCCTGGCTCTGGAACGACAGACCGAGCATCTTGTTGCTTTCGGCCGACTCGATGTCCGACCGTTCCTTGCCGCGCTCGGTGACCAGGAAGCGCTTGGTGGTGATCGTGAGGTGGCCCAGCACCAGCAGCGTGGCCGGGGCCATGAGCTGCAGCCATAGCGACTGGGTGGTCATCAGCAGGTAGTGCGCGCCGAGCAGCAGCGCCAGGAGCACGATGGTG
Organism: Chromatiales bacterium; assembly: GCA_024644045.1. Classification (GTDB taxonomy): domain Bacteria; phylum Pseudomonadota; class Gammaproteobacteria; order JAHELT01; family JAHELT01; genus JAHELT01. The sequence goes on from JAHELT010000034.1 coordinate 26,386, forward strand.
ATAGTCGCGGCGGAGCCCGCCTTCAGGCGCGGCACCACGAACATGATGTACAGCGCCAGCAGCAGCATGGCGCCCAGCTTCACGAACACGCTCCAGGTCGGCTCCGTGTAGAAGTCCTCGTTCAGGATGCTCGATACCGAATGCGCGAGGGTCAGCACCGGCGGCATGTTGGGATTGATGGGTGTGACCTGCGAGTCGCCGACGCCGGCCGCGGTCGCGCCCACCAGCACGATCTTGTTACGGTACTTGTCCGCGGGGATCCTGCCCGAGAACACGTCGTAGAACGAATCCTGCTGGAAGGCCGGACCGCCCGAGCTGTCGGCGTAGAAAAACGTGTGCATCTGCAGGCTGGCATCCGTATCCACGCTCAGGCCGCCCAGTTCGACCCCTTCGCCCAGCTTGACCCGGATGTCGTCGATGCTCAGGTT
>JAHELT010000034.1:26823-35912 GCA_024644045.1 Chromatiales bacterium
TGTGGAAGAGGTGTCCCGCCATCACTAGGTGAAAGGCATACTTCCTAACCATGGCATTGGGACGCAGCTGCAGGAAGGAGTAAGCCGCTTGCTCCAGCAGCAGGGCTCCACGCACGCCCGTCTCTTTCTCAGAGGCGCGCAGGAGGTACAGATGGTCGTAGTGGGTCAGCACCAGCGGCTCTGAGCGGATGCTGCCGTCGACGTCCGGGTAGACGTTCATGTGGCCGATGGCCCTCGCGTGCCGGCCCAGCACGTCGATCGGCGCAAACGCACCGTAGGTCGGCAGCGGCAGCGCCCCTTGCTGCAGCGCGCCGATGTTGTCGGTAAAGTTTGTGATCGCGTTGGCGAGCACGTAGTCCGGCAGCGGGTTGTCCGGACGGCCCGCCGGCGAGCCGATCAGAAACGGCATGGCCATCACCACGTTGCCGGCGGTGGTGATGCTGTCGGCGAGTATGGCATCGGTATCCAGCTGGGCGTCGGCTTCGCGCAGCAGTGCGTCGAGCTCGGCGACGTCGTTGGCCACGCGTTGCTGCTGGGTCGGCCCGGTCACCGACTGCGCGGCGCTGGGCAGGCTGGAGCCGCGGAAGAAATCGCCGATGCCGCGGATGAATTCCAGACCGGGGTCGAGCTGCGGCTCGAGAAACATCACCGTGTAGCCGACGGCCTTGGCGCCGCCGCCGCTGAGGATCTCGATCATGGCGGCGTGCAGATCACGCGACCAGGGCCAGCGCCCGAGGTTGGCGATGCTGGCATCGTCGATCGCGATGACGGCGACCGCGGGGTTGGGGTCGCTGGTCGAGCCGCGCACGCCCCAGTCGTACGCAATCCGTTCCACGTCCTGCAGCAACGGCGTGACCGAGGCCGCGAACACGGCCAGCGACACCAGCAATCCGGCGAACCAGTCGCTGCCCAGGAAGGACTTTTTCATTTCTTAATCGGCACTTACGACTGCAACCGGTGATAATACAATAAGTTAGTGCGGAAACAACCTAATTTTGCACACATTTAGGGGTCATTGCCGCGTAGAGAGCCCAGCAGTGGGGATTATCAAGATCGCGTGACGGTTATGCTAGTATCCAGCGGCGAATGCGCGGAAAAAAGTGGACTGCGCAGAGTTCGTCGCGCGCGTCTGGCGCGCACCGGACGGATGCCGCTCAGTCCGCTTTCCGGGATCGTCGAGATCGCCAGTCGGACTGGAATTTGACCGTGAATCAAGCAGTTAGTGACGACCTCATCGACCGGTTGCTGGGCATCGGCATCGCCCTGTCCTCGGAGCGGGACACCGACCGGCTGGTCGAAACCATCCTGCAGAGCGCGAAAGATCTGACCAACGCCGACGGCGGCACCATCTACTCGCTGACCGACGATCAGCACCTCAAGTTCGAGATGATGACCACGGATTCGCTGGCGCTGTCCATGGGCGGCACGACCGGGACGGAGATCCCCTTCGCCCCGCTGCCGCTGTACGTGGACGGCCAGCCCAACCTGAACATGGTCGTCACCAACAGCGTATTGAACGACGAAACGATCAATATCACCGACGCCTACGACGCCGACGGCTACGATTTCAGTGGTACCAAGAAGTTCGACCAGAAAACCGGCTACCGCACGAAGTCGCTGCTTGCGGTGCCGATGAAGAACCACGAAAACGACGTCATCGGCGTATTGCAGCTGATCAACGCACAGGCCGCGGAGGCGGTGGTGCCGTTCTCACCGCAGTCGCAACGGCTGGTGGAATCGCTGGCCTCGCAGGCGGCCGTGGCATTGACCAACAAGCGCCTGATCGATGATCTGCGCACGCTGTTCGAATCCTTCATTCAGCTGATTGCGGGGGCAATCGACGACAAGTCGCCGTACACCGGCGGGCACTGCCGCCGCGTGCCGGAGCTGACCATGATGCTCGCCGAAGCGGCCAGTGCGACGCAGACCGGACCGCTGGCCAACTTCTCGATGAGTGAAAAGGACCGCTACGAGCTGCACATAGCAGGGTGGTTGCACGACTGTGGCAAGGTCACTACGCCCGAGTACGTGATGGACAAGGCGACGAAACTTGAAACCATCTACGACCGGGTGAACGAGGTGGACGTGCGTTTTGCCGTGATCGCCCGTGAAGCCGAGGTAGTCTGCTGTAAGGAGCGCCTGGCGGCGCTGGAAAGCGGCGACACGCAGGCGGCCGAGGCGGCGCAGGCGCGCTATCAGCAGACGCTCGAGGAACTCGCGGCGGAGCGCGCGCGCGTGCACACCGCCAACGTCGGCGGAGAGTTCATGAGCGACGAGGCGAAAGCCGAGGTCGCCCGCATCGGAGCGCGCAAGTGGCACGACGCCGACGGCGAGGAGCGCACGCTGCTCAACGAGGAAGAGCTGTACAACCTGTCGATCGCACGCGGTACGCTGACGCCCGAGGAGCGGCGTGTGATCAACAACCACATCGTCGCGACCATCAAGATGCTCGAGTCGCTGCCGTTCCCCAAGCACCTGCAGCGGGTACCGGAGTACGCGGGCGGGCATCACGAGCGTATGGACGGCAAGGGTTACCCCAAGGGCCTGACACGCGAGCAGATGTCCGTGCCGGCGCGGGTCATGGCGATCGCCGACATCTTCGAAGCGCTGACCGCCCGGGACCGCCCCTACAAGCGGGGCAAGACGCTTACCGAATGCCTGCAGATCATGGGGCGCATGCGCCTGGACAACCACATCGATCCCGACCTGTTCGATGTGTTCATCGATGCAGGCGTGTTCCGCCGCTACGCCGAGATGTTCATGGACGAAGAGCAGGTTGACGAGGTGGACCTGTACAAGATTCCGGGGTATGTGCCGCCGGAGACGCGCAAAGCAGGCTAGCCTGCGGTTTCGAGCGCCGCCGCCGGGGCGGCACCGATTCCATCCTCCAGGATGTAGACGTCGAATCCCCGCTCGCTGAGCAGAAACGAGGCGGCCGAGCTGCGGCGCCCAGTATCGCAGTAGGTGATGTACGGCTTGTCTGGATCCAGGCTGCTGATTTTCATGCGCAGGAAAATCAGCGGGATGTTGATGCTGCCTTTGATCCGGCCCTGCTCACGTTCGCTGGGCAGGCGCACGTCTATCCACACTGCCCCCTGGTTGTGTTTCTTGACCGCCTCGGGGAACGACACCCAGTGGAGCAGCGGCTCGTTCAGCAGCGACATGAAATCGCCTTTGGAGAGCCGCATCATGGTGCCGTTGGTGAGCATGGTCACGGTGGCATTGCGTTTGGCATCGGAGATCAACGCTTCCTCGCCGAAACTGTCGCCCGGGCCGAGCTCGGCGAGCTTTATGGGCTGCGGCTTCGCCTCGGCGGTGCGCGTCACCATGCAGCGGCCGTCCTTGATCAGGTAGAAGTAGTCGCCGTCCTGGCCCTGCTCGATGACTTTCTCGCCGCTGCTGTAGCTCACCGATTCCAGGCGCATGAACATCGCCTGAATATTGGCGGGGGGGATGCGGTGGAAGGCCTTGGTGGCGAGGATATGGGTCATCCAGTCGCCGCCGCTGGGTTCCGCGGACTCCTGTTCCTGCAGGTCGCGCACCTCGTAGGTGCCGGTCTGGTCCCAGGTCAGCATGATGTCGAGCAGATCGCTGTCGACTTCGATGTAGACCACGTCGGAAGTGGCCTTCGCGGTGAAATTGCGCGGCTGGGCGTGGGCCAGCGCGTGCTTGGCCTCGGGTGTGCCACCGTAGATGACTTTCTGCACGCCGCGTTCAGAGGCCAGCTCGACGCTTCCCTTCACCAGGAACACATGGCGCTTGTCGCGATCGCCGCTTTTGAACAGTGTGTAGCCGGCATGCAGCTCCTTGACTGCCGCCTTGCCCGCAAGATCCATCAGGTTATCGGGGTTCAGGGCGTTAACCGGGACGAACTTCGCCAGTGTCTCCGCCAGTTTGTTGTCTGCCACCCGGGCTACCCCTGCGCTGAACTCACCCTCTATCGTAAACCAAACACCCGCGGCAGGTTAACCCGCGAAAGGCGCTTGCGCCTGCGCGGTCTGCTCTGATGCAGCGGACCGCCCGGGGTCAGTGTGCGGCAGCGACGGCGCCAGCCCGCCTGTTGCACGAAGCATAACTCCGACATCCCTGCTCTGCGCCCTGCGGACCAGCGATTCGCTGTTCAAATTGTTCCCGACAATTCAGTCGCTCCTCCAGGGGAAATCCGGCTAACCCGCATATTGCACGAAGGATTCGCTCCTCAGGGGACATCTGGCTAAGTAGACTGGACGAATCGGGTGCAGAGTAACAGCCCGGCCTGTTGCTCCGGGCCGATTGTTCGCCACGCTTGACACTGGATGGCGACGCCAGATTCTTCCTGAGCGTGGACAGGTTCCACCCGACACCCTGTGACGTGGCGGGAAACACGCTGAAGCGCTCGATTTCACCGTCAAACGTGACTACGCGGTAGCCGCCCTTCGTGCGATAGGCGGGCTAGCTCGACTGACGGCGTACGTCGATGTAGACCCGCAGGCGCTGGCCGGGTTGCAGGTACTTGCCGCGCAGGCGTGATTCGTTCCAGCGGCGCAGGTCGCCGACGCTGACCTTGAAGCGGCTGGCGATGCTTGACAGGGAGTCGCCCTGGCGCACCACGTAGTTGATCCGTTGTACGGCCTGTTCGGCCGGCAGCGAGCTGCGCACGCTCACCGGCGCCGCGGGTTTTGGCCCCTTGTCGAGCCACAGCACCAGCGTTTGACCAGGCCGGATGACGTCCCGGACCGACAGCCCGTTCCAGCGCCCGATACGGGCAGCGGTTACGCCGTAAGCGCCGGCAATGTCCCACAGGGTATCGCCTTCGCCCACGCGATGCTCGACGCGCCGGCCCTTGTGCACCCTGGCCTGCACCCGTTTGACGCGCTGCTCCGAGGACAGCGCGTAGGCGTCGTTTCGCCGGGCGGCGTGCGGCACCAGCAAGTGACTGCCGGCGCGGATCAGGGTGCCGTTCAAGCGGTTGATGCTGCGTAGATGGCCGACCGTCGTACGGTAGCGCTCCGCGATCTGGCCCAGCGAGTCCCCCGGCTTGACGCGGTGGCGCTGCCAGGAAACCCGCTGTGCCGGCGTCAGCTCTTGGAGCCCCTGCGTGAACCGCCCCACGCTCCCCAGCGGGAGCAGCAGATAGTGCGGCCCGTTGGGATCGGTTGCCCAGCGGTTGTAGCCCGGGTTCAGCATGTAGAGCGCCTGAATGGAGATACCGGCCAGGTCCGCGGCCACGGCGAGGTCCAGCTGTCCGCCGGTCGCCACCTTGGCGAACACGGGCGTATCGGCGACCGGCTCGAGTTCGATGCCGTAGGCGGAGGGATCGCGCACGATGCGGCTCAGGGCCAGCAGCTTCGGCACGTAGCTGTGGGTTTCGCGCGGTACCTTAAGGTGCCAGAAATCGATCGGTTTGCCCTGTTTGCGGTTCTTTCGGATGGCTCTGGTGATGTTTCCGGACCCGGCGTTGTAGGCGCCCAGCGCGTGCAGCCAGTCGCCATCGAAGCGCTCCTGCAGCGCCTGCAGGTAGTCCAGCGCCGCGTGGGTCGCCGCGTACACGTTGCGGCGTCCGTCGTACCACCAGTTCTGCTTGAGTCCGTAACGGCGGCCGGTGGCCGGTATGAACTGCCACACGCCGGCGGCGCGGCCGGGAGAGTAGGCGAACACGTTGAAAGCGCTCTCCACGATCGGCAGCAGGGCGAGTTCGGACGGGACGCCGCGCGTCTCGATCTCCTCAACGATGAAATGCAGGTACGGACGCGCCCGTTGCACCACCCGCTGGAGGTAGTCCGGGTGCGACAGGTACCATTTGAGCTCGCGCTGCACGCGCCGCGAATCGACCGGCGCCGGCGCCAGCACGAAGCCGCCGCGCATCCGGTTCCACAGTGAACGTTGCGCCAGCGGCTTGAACGGACGCCGGATGCGGCTGCTCGCCGGACCCCGGTCGTCGTTCAGCTGCAGCGTGGCCGGGACGGGCCGGCGGTCGGCCGTCAACCAGCGCGCAGAGGGCGTGACCTCGTACGACGGCGCAGAGGACCGGTACACGGTGTCCGGCACGGTTTCGCTTTCAGCGTCGAGTATGCCGTAGGGAACGCCCGCGCACGCCTGCAGCAGCAAAGCACACGCGGCGATTGCGCACATCCCGGCGACGGATTTGAACATTGTGGTGGTGCCCCTTGTACGCCAGTCGTTATAATTTTCCGCATCCGGCGCGGCGCTGGCGCGCTCGAGGGAGCGCGAAAGCCGTCAAGCGATGTTTGCCGCTGTATTTCGGCTGCTGCGTCTGCGCTGCAAGTTCTTAATCGCAAGCGAGCAAAGAAGTTCGGATTGTACGGCGCCGGCCAAAAATTGCGGGAATGGTACGCATCTTTGCTGGGCCAGTCTATGGCCGGCGAAGTGAATTCTGCCCTCGATGAGCTGCTCCAGGCGACCTACGGCTACCACGCGATTCAGGTCGGTCTATTCGCCGAGCAGTCCGATTCGCTGCTGCGCTCTGACCTCATCCACCCGCTGGTTATGGAGACCACCGCGTGGTGCGACAAGGTCGGTGTGGTCGCCGAGGCCGACACCTTGCCTTTCTGCGCGCGCAGCCTGGATCTGGTGGTGCTGATGCATACCCTCGAGTTGAGCGAAGATCCCCATCAGGTGTTGCGCGAAGTCGACCGCGTGCTTGCCGACGATGGCTATCTGATCGTTGTCGGTTTCAATCGCCGTAGCCTGTGGACCGTGTTCCGCGCGTTTCTGAGCTGGCGCGACAAAGCGCCCTGGAACTGCCGTTTCTACAGCACCGCGCGCGTGCAGGACTGGTTGAGCGTGCTCGGGTTCCGCACACTGCGGCGTGAGAGCGTGTTTTACCGCCCGCCCGTGCAGCACGCCGGCGTGTTGCGCCGGTTGCAGTCGCTTGAATGGCTGCGCTACGCGTTCCCGCACAACGGCGCGGTGTATGTGCTGAAGGCGCGCAAGCACACCGTGCCATTGACACCGATTCGCTGGCGCTGGTCGTCGCGGCGCGGGCTGGTGTCGGGCGGTCTCGTGCGCCCGACCAGCGGGGTGGGTTGAGCCATGGCCGGGTGCGCTGTCGAGCTGTTCACCGACGGCGCGTGCCGCGGCAATCCCGGCCCCGGCGGCTGGGGCGCGATCCTGCGTTACGGCGATCATGAGAAAGAGCTCTCGGGCGCGGAGGCGCACACGACCAACAACCGCATGGAGATGATGGCCGCGATCCGCGGGCTGGAGGCGCTGCGCCGCCCGTGCGCGGTCAGCGTGACGACCGATTCGATGTACCTGAGAAACGGTGTCATCGAGTGGCTGGCGAACTGGAAAGCGCGCGGCTGGCGCACCGCTGCCAAGAAACCGGTCAAGAACGCCGATCTGTGGCAGCAGCTGGATGCGCTGATCGGGCGCCACCACGTAACCTGGCGATGGGTGAAAGGCCACAGCGGTCACGTCGAGAACGAGCGCGCCGATCGTCTGGCCAACGCCGCGATCGACGGCATGCTCGAGCCGGGTTGAGCGGAGCAGCCAGCGGGTGCGCCAGATCGTACTGGATACCGAAACCACCGGCCTGGAGCTGGTGCAGGGACACCGGATCATCGAGCTGGGCTGCGTCGAGCTGGTCAACCGGCGGCTGACCGGGATCCATTTCCACTACTACCTGAACCCGGACCGGGAGATCGACGCGGGCGCCCTGGAGGTGCACGGCATCGACGCCGAGTTCCTGCTCGACAAGCCACGCTTCGAGGACATAGCCGCCGAGTTTCTCGATTTCATCGGCGCTGCCGAACTGATCATTCACAACGCCGAGTTCGACGTCGGCTTTCTCAGCAACGAGCTGCAGCTGGTCGATGCCGGCTTCGAGCCGCTGGAAACGTACTGCAGCAAAGTTCTCGACACCCTGGCGCTGGCGCGCAAGATGCACCCCGGTCAGCGGAACAGCCTCGATGCGCTGTGCAAACGCTATCAGATCGACAACTCGCACCGCGAGCTGCACGGTGCGCTGCTCGATGCGGAGATACTCGCCGACGTTTACCTGGCAATGACCGGCGGCCAGACGCACTTGCTGTTCGAAACGGCGCCGGCACGCCTGACGCCGCAGCGCGCCGCGCGCACTGAGCGGGTGCCTTTGCCCGTGATCGCGCCTAACGATGAAGAACTCGCCGAGCATGCCGCATGGCTGCAGGATATCGACGGGCAGGCGGAGGACGGTTGCCTGTGGTTGCGCATCGAGACCGACGCGACAGTGGCGTGACTCAGCCCCGGCGCATGATGCGCGCCTTGTCCCGCTGCCAGTCGCGGGCTTTTTCGGAGGCACGCTTGTCGTAGGCTTTCTTGCCCTTGCCCAGACCGATCTCGACCTTGGCGCGGCCGCGCTTCCAGTACAGCACCAGCGGGAACAGCGCATAGCCTTTGCGCTCCACTGCGCCAATGAGCTTGCGCAGCTCACTGCGATGCATGAGCAGCTTGCGCGTGCGTGACGGATCCGGGTTGACGTGCGTGGACGCCGAGGGCAGGGGCGCGATGCGCGCGCCGAACAGCCACGCCTCACCCTCGCGCAGCAGCACGTAGCTCTCGCTGATCTGCGCGCGGCCTGCGCGCAGGCTCTTGACTTCCCAGCCCTGCAACGCCAGTCCCGCCTCGAAGCGCTCCTCGATGTGGTAGTCGAAGCGCGCTTTCTTGTTGACGGCGATCCGGTTGTCCGGGGCTTTGTTGTTTTGCTTGCCAGCCATGCGCGGCATTATAGCGAGCGCGCTCGGCGCGCCTTCAGAAATTGTGCCTCTGCGCCGCGTCGGCGGCGGTCCTGCGCCCGCCTGGCGCGGGTGAATTTGACACCCGAGCGGTGCTTCGCTTCCAATGGATGCTGCTCCCGCGCACCGGTGTCTAGTGTGCTGTCCCGTAGATAATGTGTAATTCTGCGTGCCGCCAAGGTTCGGCTGCAAGGCTTGCGTGAGAAAGCATAGCCCGGCTGGGGTTTGAGCGCGTAACACCGCAGATGGGCCTTGGCGGCGCGCCCAACTGATTGATTGGTAGACGACGGGAGCGTGTGTCGCGGGCCATGACAGCGTTGCGCCGCTAGCAATAGCGACGGCTATTACTTTCACGACGACGTCTTGTCCTGACCC
>JAHELT010000177.1:0-3212 GCA_024644045.1 Chromatiales bacterium
GCAAAGCGCAAAGCCAGCATGCCCGATGCGGATTATTTCTAGCACGAGCACGTCGCATAGCGACACCCGCGCTCAAAATTTCATCACCACGATACCGGTTGTGACCAGCAGCGCGGCAACCAGGCGACTGCGGCCCAGCGGCTCCTTGAGCACCCAGGCACCGATCAGAGCGGCGAACACGACGCTGGTCTCACGCAGCGCGGAAACGCCGGCAATGGGTGTGAATGTGATCACCCACAGCACCAGCCCATAGGCCAGCAGCTGCAACAGTGCGCCGATGGCCGCACGCCACGCGCCGCGCCGCGCCGGTTCGAGAAACCGTCCGCGCCGGCGCAGCGCCGCCAGGCACAACAGCGGCAACCCGTCGAGTACAGACAACCAGATAACGTACCCGACAACGGTGCCGGCACGTCTCACCCCCATCCCGTCGGTCAGCGTGTAGGCGGCGATAAATACCGCGGTGAGCAGCGCGTAGAAAACGGGTTGTCCTTCGCTCGGGCCGCTGCCCTGGCGCATCACGGCGAGACTGACGATCCCGGCACTGATCAGTGCGACACCGGCCAGCGCGTTGCCGTCAAGCCGCTCACCCGCGAACACGAACGCGCCGCATACGATCAGCAGGGGCGAGGCGCCGCGCGCGAGTGGATAAACCTGGCTCAGATCGCCGCCGCGATAGGCGATCACCAGGAACGCGTAGTAGCCGCAGTGCAGCAGCGCCGACAAAACGAGGAAGGGCCAGCTCGCCATGTGCGGAAGGGGCAGAAAGAACACAGCAGGCAGGCACATCGCGAACCGGATTCCGTTTGCCAGACCCAGCGCAACCAACCGGTCGTCGCTGACTTTGACGAGCGCGTTCCAGCTCGCATGCAGCAGCGCTGCCAGCAGTACCACGGCGATTGCCTGCCATTCCATCTAGAGTGTTTTACCGGGCCGCGCCACGACTGCGACACCGCGCACGGCGCGTGGATCACGTCCGCGTGCCGGGTTCGCGGGTGCCCCGGCGGCCGCTCGCTTACTTGCCGTAGCGCCGCCAGTACGCCCCGAACAGCGCTTCCTCCGAGGGCTTGTCTTCCGGGATGCTGGTAGCCAGGTGCGTAACGTTGAGGAAGTGCCGGTAGCTGAGGTTCTCGCTGATGCTGTTGCCCTGCCAGGTGCCACAGCCCATGCTGAGCGTGAAGTTCAGTCCCGAATCGAATCCGCCGCCGTTGCCGAAAGTGTGCGCCTGGTTGACCAGCACCCTGACGACGTCCAGCTCCTCGGCGAGCTTGCGGGCGTGATCCATGTCCTGCGTGTGAATCCCGCAGGAGTGGCCGCGGCCCTTGAAATCGAGAATCTCGGCCACCTTGTCGAGCGCCGCGGTAAAGTCCGCCACCCGGTACACCGTGAGCACCAGCGAAAGCTTCTCGTCGGAAAACGGGTACCCGGGGCCGACCCCCTGCTCTTCCACCATGAAAAACCGGCATTTCGAGGCGCGCTCCGGCAGCCCTGCGAGCTGCGCGAACACCGGGGCGTCGCGCGCAATCGCTTTTCGATTGAGGTGCCCGTCGACCCACAGCACGTCCTGGATGTTCTGTTTCTGCTCGGCGTCCGCCAGGAAGCCGCCGGCCTCCTGCAGGGCCGCGACAGCCGCGTCGTACACCGCATCGACGATCACAAGCGCGTTCTCAGACGAGCACGAGGTGGCATTGTCGAACGTTTTTGACGCGCAGATCTTCGCCGCAGCCGCCGCCAGGTCGGCACTGGCATCGACAATCACCGGAACGTTTCCCGCACCCACGCCGATGGCGGGTTTTCCGCTGCGGTAGGCGTTACGGACGTTGTTCTGCGAGCCCGTAACGACCACCAGGTCGGCGGCCTGCATCAGCGTGTTGGTGAGCGATTTGGTCACCGGTGCCGGCAACACCTGGACGAGATCGGCGGGCGCGCCAATCGTCTGCAACGCCTCACGCATGAGCTGCACGGTACGCGTCGTCGTGCTCAGGCCGGCTGGCGAAGGCGCGACGATGATGGCGTTGCGCCCCTTGATCGCCATCATCGCCTTGTTGACCGGCGTTGCCGACGGGTTCGTCGACGGCGTGACCGCGGCCACCACACCCACCGGTTTGGCGTACTTGACCAGCCCGAGCGCCGGCTGCTCCTCGATGATACCGACCGACTTCGCGCGCGACAGATCGCGCAGAGTCCCGAACGTCTTACGCTGATTCTTGGTGATTTTGTCGTGCACGTTACCGATGCCGGTGTCGGCAACGGCCATCTCCGCCAGCGCAACCGCGTGCTCGGGTTTGTAGATCGACCAGGCCAGCGCCGTCACCGCTTCGTCCACGCGCGCCTGATCCGACGACAGGAAGGCGTGCATTGCGCGACGCGCATTCGATATCAGGCCGGCGACCACACCATCGTCGTCGGCTGTATCGGACGTTCGAGCGGGCTCGCTCATGGGCTCGTTACTCCACACTTCGGTCCTGCCGGGCACGCAGAAAACGCCGGGTGGGCGTTTGCAATGTAATTTACGGAAGTGTATATCCTACGCATCCCGAATGGGAGCCGGGTGGAACGCCCGTACACCGCTGTCGTTTCCGGGAGGCCCCCCTCCCGCTGCCGGAGGGCAAGCCCATGACCGTTTTGAATCCAACGAGTATCACCGGCCGCGTCGAGGCCCTGCTGGTAAACCCCGACGCCGCCGACGAAAGCATAGAGACGCATGCCACGGATCAGGTCGAGGTCAGTTTCGAGGGGCTGGTCGGCGACCGGCATGCCGCAATGACCTGCCCTGCCGACGTTCGCTACCGCAAACAGTACAGCGAGGGCACGCCGATCCGTAACGCGCGGCAGGTCAGCATCGTCTCGCTCGAAGAGCTCGCCGAGGTGGCCGGGCGCATGGGCATCGCGGACCTCCAGCCACAATGGCTGGGTGCTAACATTGCGCTGTCGGGCATCCCGTCACTCACCCTGCTGCCGCCGTCGACGCGGCTGCTGTTCTCATCGGGCGCGTCGCTCGTGGTAGACAACGAGAACCGGGCCTGCCGCTTCCCCGCCGAGGTCATCGAAACGCACCATCCCGACCCGCAGGTCGGCTTCGTGCGGGCCGCCCGCGAAAAACGCGGCCTGGTGGCCTGGGTCGAGAAACAGGGCCATATCAGCCTCGGCGATGACGTGGCCGTGCATCTGCCGCCGCGGCGGCTGTATCCGCACGCCTGACGTCGATCGTTTCA
>JAHELT010000177.1:3222-9754 GCA_024644045.1 Chromatiales bacterium
GAATCCATGCCCGGACCGGTCACGCGGGTCGGGTTCCAGTCCCAGGTACCTGCCGGTCACGTCTTCCCAGGCGGCCAGCCGCGACCAGTCGGGTGCGGCCGCGATTCGGTCATTGTCGGTCAGGAAGGGATTGGGGAAAAACACGGTGAGCTGCTGCTCGCCGGCGCCGTTGAACAGGCGCAGGCTCCAGGTCATCGGGCCGCCGTCACTGTCCAGCCCGCGCACCAGCTCCGCGCGAGCAGTACGCCGCCGCACGCGCAGCGCCGGCGGCGTCGGATGGCTTTCGGACCCGCGGTTCTCGCCGATGCACAGGTGAAAGTGGGTGCGCCCGAAATGCACAGTGAGATAGCCGTCCATGAGCGTGATAGACGCCGGCGCACCGGGGCAGCTGATCTCGAAGGCGGCCCCCTCGATGATCGGGCCGAAGACCAGGCTGTGCCAGTACTCGGTGAAGACAAGCGCGATCAGTTCGTGCAGAAAGGCCTCCCCGGTGGGCAGCGAATAGATTTCTTCGCTGCCACCGCCGGCACGCTCCGCTACGACCGGGACAGATTTCTGCATGGCTGGTCTCCAGAACCGCATTGTTGCATGAACGGCGGAGAGGCGTGTGGCAGCCGCGAATCGCGCAGGGCAAGTCCATGCCGTACCAGCATGCATTGCGCGGTTTCAAGGGCATGCCGGCGAAAGGCGCCAACCCCAAGCTTACCGGCCAGGAAGTGCGCTCGGCCGTGGACTCCAGGGTGAAAGACAAACCTAACTGATTTAAATCAACCAGTTAACACCAGTTCCTGGAAATTAACTCACCACCGGGGCGTTACGCTCCCTCAGTTCGCCAGCGGTACGCTGTCCAGGTAGCTGCGTAAAGTCTGCTCGGTATGCCGCAAAGTGTTGGCGATCCGCTGCACGCTCATTTCCGCCGAGCCCCCGGGGAACTCCGACACCGTGAGCTTGCGCGCATCGAGGCAGCTCGACAGCATTGCCGCGCATCCCAGCTCCGCCGACGTACCCTGGATGGCATGCAGGGTGTCGCGGTATCCCCGGTAGTCGTTGGTCTGGACGGTCGAACGCAGCTGCGCCACCAGCGACCGGTTGTCCTTGAGGTAGCGGTCGATCAGATCGGGCAGAAAGTTCGGGTCGGCGGAGATCTGACGCAGCGAATGCAACACCTCGCTGTTCACCACCGCTTCGGCGCTCGCTTGCGCGGGCTCCTCGACCCGGCGCACCGGACGCTGCGGCAGCGGCAGTTCCTCGAAACCCTGCGCATCGATGGCGCCCGACCGTGTCAGCTCCGCAATTCTGTCGAGCAGCGTGCGTGAGTCCAGCGGTTTGGTCAGGTAGCCGGACGCGCCCGCCTGCCGGCACAGCGATTTCGTCTCCTGCGTGACATCCGCGGTGTACACCAGCAACGGCACGCGTTGCCCTGCTTTGCTGCGCCTGAAGTAGTTCCGTATCACGTCCAGACCGCCCATCTTCGGCATGTGCATGTCGATCAGCGCCAGATCGAACGGCAGCGCGGCGTCCAGCAGCGCGTCCAGGGCCTCCTCGCCGTTGTCGACCAGGTACACGCTGTGTCCGGCATGCTCGAGAATTCCCTTGGCCACTTTCTGGTTGGTTTCGTTGTCTTCGGCAACCAGCACGCGCAGCACGCGGCTGCGCCCGCTCCGGCGCTTGTAGTGCTCCGAGAGCGATACGACATTGTCGTGGCCCTGGGTATCCACGTCTGCCGCATGCAGCGTGTTGAACAACTGCGACTTGTCCAGCGGGCTGTTCAGCACGGCGGCGTAGCCCGCGTCCGAAAGCCGGCCGGCATCATCGTCATGCCCGAACTCGCCGTAGGCGATGATCGGTGTGGTGCCCGAGCGTGTACGCGCACGGCACTCGCGGATGAATTGTTCCGGCGTGAGGTCGTTGTCGAGCACGGAGGTCTGCACGATGACTGCCGTGTAGCCGTCGCGCAGGTCCGTGAACACGTCGCGCACCGAGAAGTATCCGTCGCTCGCGTAGCCCCACTTGCCCAGGATTTCGGCAAAACCCTCGAAGCCCGCTTCGTCGGCGAACACGGCAACGCGTGACGTTTCCGCCAGGTGCGAGCCGACCGGGTCGGCAACCGTGACATCGAGCGGGACCTCGACCCAGAACGTCGAACCTGCTCCCAAACGGCTGCGTACGCCGATCGTGCCGCGCATCAGTTCGACCAGCTGTTTGGATATAGTCGTGCCGAGCCCGGTACCGCCGAAACGCCGTGTCACCGACGGGTCCGCCTGCGTAAAGCTCTCGAAAATCGACGCCTGCTGCTCGGGCGGTATGCCGACCCCGGTGTCGGCGATCTCGAAGCGGATCGTGGCGCAATCGTCGGCGCTGCCCACGACCGCAACGCTCAGGCTCACGTGACCTCTGTCCGTGAACTTGATGGCGTTACCGAGTAGATTGATCAGCACCTGGCGCAAGTGCGACACGTCGCCCCGCACGGCGTACGGTGTCTGCGGCGTAATCTGATGGCTGAACTGTATGCCCTTGGCATCCGCCTGCACCTTCAACATGCGCATCACATCGGACACCAGTGCGTACAGATCGAACTCCTCGACCGCGAGTTTGAGTTTGCCGGCCTCGAGTTTCGAGTAGTCCAGGATGTTCTCGATCATGTCGAGCAGCGCGCGCGCCGAGGCGTGAATGGACAGCGCGATATCTTTCTGCTCCACGTTCAACCGGGTATCGAACAACAGATCGCTCATACCGATCACGCCGTTCAGCGGCGTACGGAGCTCGTGGCTCATGTTGGCGACGAACTCTGATTTCGCGCGGCTCACAGCGCGGGTCTCGTCCATCTCACCCTTGATCCGGGACACATAGGCGGCTACCGCCGAGGGTACGCCGAGCAGGACCAGCACGAGGGCGAAGCTGAGCATGGGTTGCGCGGCGAAGTACTCAGACAACACCACGACCGTTGAGAATCCCACGACGCTCGCGAGCGTCGCGATCCCCAGGTAGGACAGGCCGAACAGGAAGCCGGCGGCCAGGCCGAGTGCCAGGTAGGCGGGGATCATCAGGGTCGCGTAGACACCCGCCAGATAACCGACCATGCTGATTGCGAATACGTCGACGGTCAGCCCGATCAGACGGCGCAGCGCCGCCTCCGAGCGGTACAGCCACAGCGAGCCGGCGATCAACAGGCTGAACGCAAAGTAGCCCGCGCCGGCGCCCAGCATCAGCATGTCGTTCGTGCTATGCCCGATCAGCGACAGCGCGATCACGCTGAGCAGTGCCGCGAAAGCGATGGCGACCCGCGAGCAGGCGACGATTAGCTCGCTACGGTACGTCGAATTGCCGGCGTTTGACGTGGCCATCGGGGTCCTCCCGTCGATTTTATGGGCTGTGCCAGACCTGAACGGTCTGGAAGTGCAAGAATGGTGCCCGGAGTTATGCGCTAAGCGCGTATTCTGCGGCGATGCGGCGCGCAAATCCAGCCGTCACCGGGTCAATCCCCGCGGGTAGGCAGCCGGGTTACCTTGGAGGGGATGCGCTGGGCGAGTTTTCGCTGACGCAGGATCTGCTGCTCGAACACCGCGGCCGGGAGCGGGTTGGCCACGAGGTAGCCCTGGATCGCGTCGCAGCCGATGTCTGTCAGATATTGACGTTGCTCGTCGAACTCCACCCCCTCCGCGACCACGTTCAGCGACAGGGACTTGGCGCTGGCGATCATGGGCTCGATCAGGGGATTGTCCTCCCGGCCGATGTCGCTGATCAGCGAACGGGCGATCTTGAGCGTGTTGAGCCCGTAGCGCTGTAGATTGACGAACGAGGAGTAGCCCGTCCCGAAGTTGTCGATGGCGAGCGACACGCCAAGGGCCTTCAGCTGCTTCACGACTTGGCCGACCTCAGTGCTTTCCTGCAGCAGCGCCGATTCGGTGAACTCGATCTCGAGCTGATTCGGGCGCAGGCCGGTGGCGTTGAGCGTGCGCGCGACGCGCTCGGCAAACTCGATATCCTCAATATCGGCGGGTGATACGTTCACCGACAGTTGCAGCGCCCCGAGACCCTCGCGGGTCCAGGTCTGCGTCTGTTCACAGGCCAGCCGCAGTACGGCATCGGTAATGTCTCGTATCAATCCCGTCTCCTCCGCAAGGCTCAGGAAGGCTTCCGGATAGCGCAGCTCATTGCCGCCGTGATTCCAGCGCACCAGCGCCTCCATGCCATAGATCGCTTCGTTGGCCAGATCGAGCTTCGGCTGGTAGTAAACGGTGAGCCCGGCGCCGTCGCTCAGCGCGGCACGCAGCTCGTTCTCGGTGCGGATTCGTTCAGCCACGACGGCATCCATGCCGGGCTGGAAGAACTGGTAGGCTGCCCCGCTCGCATTGCTCGACATTTCGGTCTTGGCGCGGTGCATCGCGGAATCGGCGTGTCTCAGGAGCGCTGCGAGGTCGTGCGCGTCGCCGCGCAGCACGGAGATACCCACGTAGGGCTCGACGTGCATCACCTTGGTGAGAAACTGAAACGGCTCCTTCAGCCGGGCGATGATCTTTTGCGCGATGGCCGCAACGTCATCCAGCTGCTTGACGTTGTCGATCAGAACGCCGAATTCGTTGGTGCCCATGCGGGCCACGCTGTCGTTGCTCCTCACCGTGCTCGAGATGCGCTCCCCGACGGCCCGCAGCAGCATATCGGCCGCCTCGTAACCGATCGTCGTGTGTATTTCCGCCAGGTTGTCGAGCATCACGAGCATGACCGCCATCACATCACCCGGTTCTCGACGGCGTTGAATATGGGCCTCGATGTGGTCGCAGAAACGTTTACGGTTCGGCAGCTTGGTGACGTTGTCCTCGTAGGCAACGCGTTCAACGCCCTGCTCCGCCCGGCGCGCCAGCAACAGCCGCTGGATTCGCTCCTGCAGCAGCTTGAAGTTCACCGGCTTGGCAATAATGTCATTCGCGCCCGACTGGAACGCACGGTCCACTAGCGTGCCTTCCGCTTCCATGGCGGTGATGATGAGGATCGGCAGCCGGTCGGCGCCGGGCAGCGTGCGAATCCGTTTTGCCGCATCAAACCCGCTGACCGTCGGCATCATGGCGTCCATCAGGACGATATCCGGGAGCAACCGTTCGCAATGCGCAATGGCCCGGCCGCCGTCGTCAGCCTCCAGCACCGAATAGCCTTCACCCTTCAGAAAACTGCACAGCGCGAAGCGCGAAGCGCGGTCGTCTTCGGCCACCAGCACCGTGGCAGAAGCCGGCTCGCCTACCGGCGCAGGCCCGGTGGTGGTCTGGCGGTCGGCCTCATCGCGCAGGTAGGTCGCAATCTGTGCGCATTCCTGCTTGAGCGTTTCCATCAGGGCGGGCGCTTCGGCGAGATCCTTCTGCCACCCGAGCTGCTCCAGGCGACGGCACAGCTCGCCCATGCGTTGTGCTCCGAGCGTGCGCGCGTTGCCCTTCAGCGTGTGCGCAACCTGCGCTACCAGATGCGCGTGCGCACCGCCGACGGCCGACTCGAGCTGGTTGAGGTACTGGGGAAGGTCCTCGAGGAACACCTCGACCATGCGCTCATAGGATGCACCTATGTTGTCCCGTAGCTCGCGCAGCACGTCGGAATCGATCCCGGCGCCGTCGTCGCTGCCCGGCGAATCGCCGGCTGAGCCAGCTTCACCCTCGCCGGCGGCGCCTTCCTCGACGCTCATGTACTCGAGGAGTGTCGCAGTGAGCGAATCGCGGCGCATCGGCTTCGGCAGATAGCCGTCCATGCCCGCTTCGCGGCACCGCGTGTCCACCCCCTCGAAAACGTTTGCGGTCATGGCGATGATTGGCACGCGGTTCTGCCCGTCTTCGAGAGCGCGAATCCGGCGTGTCGTCTCGTACCCGTCGATACCGGGCATGTGACAGTCCATGAGCACCGCGCCGAACACTTCCCCGCGTGTAAAAAGATCAACGGCCTCGAATCCGCTAGAAGCGACCACCGCCTGATAACCCAGGCGCTCCAGCATGCCGACCGCGACCTGCTGATTGGCGCGGTTGTCTTCGACCACCAGCACGGGCAGATCGACGTGACGTGGGGCGAGTCTCGGCACGACGGGGGGAATCACGATCTCGTCGTCACGCTCATCCGGCCCCAGTAACGGCGCGATTGCATTGTAGAGCTGCGTCTCGGTGATCGGTTTCTCGACCACCGCGGCAATGTGCCCCATGCGCGAGTCGCCCCCTTGTACCCACTCCCGGCGGGCGGTCATGAGGACCAGCCGCACATCCGCGAGGTTCGGGTGTCCCCTGATCGTGTCCGAGAAGGCCTGACCGTTCAATCCCTGCACGCGCTGGTCGAAAAGGATGAGGTCGAAGGCTTTACCGGCGACCACGGCGCTCTCGGCACGGGCACAGGCGTCCGCCACATCGTCACACGCGACGTGATAGGTGTTCCACTGAGTGAAAATACTGTTGAGCAGCGCCCGCGTTATCGGAGACGGCTCCACCACCAGCACGCGCAGCCCCTCGGCCAGCGCGCGCTCCTGCTGGCGGTGCGACAGCTCGCCCAGCGATTCACTGACCAGCGT
>JAHELT010000035.1 GCA_024644045.1 Chromatiales bacterium
ACCGAGCCGGCCAGCGGGCGATCAAGGAGCTGTTTTGCGCAGCCTCGCATAGTAGAAACCGTCCACTCCCCCGGTGCCTGGCAACAGTTGCCGGCCAAACTCGCAGGCGACGCCCCACCCGGCGTCGATTCGCACTTCGACCGCGTCCCCACGACGCTGCAGAAACCCGGCAACCACCGTCTCGTTCTCGACGCGAGATACCGAACAGGTTGCGTAGAGCAGGATACCGTCATGCGCCAGGGTGGGCCAGAGCGCGTCGAGCAGTGCCGCCTGCCGCGCCGCCATGGCCGGCAGGTCCTGCGCCCGGCGCAGATGCTTGATGTCCGGATGGCGACGGATGACCCCGGTGCCGGTACAGGGCGCATCGAGCAGTATTCTGTCGAACGGCTCGCCGTCCCACCAGTCTGCCACGACCAGGGCGTCGGCCTGGCGCACCGTGGCCGCAACTCTGCAGCGGGCCACGTTGTCCTGCAACCGCTGCACGCGCTGCGCATCGACGTCGAGCGCGAGCAGCGCAGCAATCTGCGGCTCCCGCTCGCCGATATGACAGGTCTTGCCCCCCGGCGCCGCGCAGGCGTCCAGCACCCGCTGGCCCGCCTGGAGCTGCAGCAGCGCTGGGGCGAGCTGCGCCGCGGGATCCTGGACGGAGACCCGGCCCTGATCGAAACCGGGCAGCGCCGACACGTCGCAGGGCCGTTCCAGCACCAACGCTTCGGGCGCGAACGGATGGCCGTGCGCGGGCATCCCGGCGGCCTGCAGGTCGCTTTCGTACGCCTCCAGCGTCGTCAGGCTGCGGTTGACGCGCAGCGCCATCGGCGCCTGGCAGTTGCTTGCCTCGGCCAGGGCCTGCCAGTCGTCGGGCCACTCTTCGCGCCAGCACGCCAGCAGCCAGCGCGGCATGGCAAGCCGCTGGTGATCGACGGTGTCAACCTCGGAAAGCAGCGCCTCACGTTCGCGCGTGAAACGCCGCAGCACCGCGTTTACCAGCTGCGCGGCCCAGGGCTTGCCAAGCGCGCGGGCGGTCTCGACGCTGCGGTCGACGACCGCGTAAGGCGGGGTGGAAAGCCGGTCGAGCTCGAACAGCGCCAGCAACAGCAGACTGGCGAGGTCACCGTCGCGGGTGCGCAGCGGCGCGTTGAGCAGACGATGCAGCAGCGCGTCCAGGCGCACATACCAGCGCAGCGTGCCGTAGCAAAGCTGCGCTGCCAGCGGCCGGTCAGCCCCGTCGAGCACGGACAGCGCGCCGTCCATGACGGCGCTGAGCGACTGCCGTTTGCGCACCACGGCCTGCACCACCTCGATCGCCGCCAGCTGCACGGCTGAGGCGGCGCTCATGCGCCAAACCGCGCGCCGCGGAGGTCGTGAGCGTTGCAGAAATCGGCGGCGCTCACCGGGCGTTTTCCGGGCAGCTGCAGGCGGGTGATGCGCAGCACGCCGCGGCCCGCCGCCACGTCTATGCCGTCGGCGCCGGCCGCCGTGACCCGGCCCGGCTCGGCGGACGAACCCTCCACCGCGCGCGCCTGCCAGATTTTCACCGGTCGATCCTGCCAGCGCGTGTATGCCACGGGCCAAGGGTTGTAGGCGCGCACTGCGCGATTCAGCTGCGCTGCGTCCTCTTGCCAGTCGATGCGGGCTTCCTCGCGCGTCAACCGATTGGCGTAGGTGACGCCGTCAGCCGACTGAGGAACGGCCGCCACACGGCCTTCCAGCCAGTCGGGCAGGCAGGCCTGCAACGTCTGAGCGCCGAGCTCCGCCAGCCGGTCGTGCAGGCTGCCCGCCGTATCCTCGTCGGTGATCGCGCACTGGCGCTGACAGACGATGGCGCCGGTATCCAGGCCGGCCTCCATGCGCATGATCGTGATGCCGGTGCGCCGGTCGCCGGCCAGCACCGCGCGCTGAATCGGGGCTGCGCCGCGCCAGCGCGGCAGCAGGGAGGCGTGCACGTTGAGGCAGGCGTGCGGCGGTATGTCGAGCACCGCCTGCGGCAGGATCAACCCGTAGGCCGCCACCACGAGGACATCCGGGCGCAGCGCTGCGAGTTCACGCCGTACCGCGGCGGACTTCAGGCTGGGCGGCTGGCGTACCGCCAGGTCGTGCTGCAGGGCAAACTGCTTGACGGCGCTCTGGCGAAGGCTGCGCCCCCGCCCGGCGGGCCGGTCGGGTTGCGTATACACGGCCACCACGTCCCAGCTCGCGAGTAGCGCGCCGAGACTGGGTACGGCAAACTCGGGGGTGCCGGCAAATACGGCCCTCAAATGACTGCGGCCGACGACGGCGCCGGCTCGGCTTGCTCACGCTTGCTCTTCGCGATGCGCTTGCGGATGCGCTCACGCTTCAGGGAGGAGAGATAGTCCACAAACAGCTTGCCGTCGAGGTGATCGATCTCGTGCTGGATGCACACGGCCAGCAGACCGTCGACCTCCAGCTCGAACGCCTCGCCGTCGCGGTTCAGCGCCGACACGGTGATCTGCTGCGCCCGCTGCACGGTCTCGAACACACCCGGCACGGACAGGCAGCCCTCTTCCATCTCCTCGCTGCCGCTGGTCTGGCTGATGACGGGATTCACCAGTACCAGCGGCTGGTCCTTGTCTTCGGATACGTCGATCACGATGATGCGCTGGTGAACGTTCACTTGGGTGGCCGCCAGGCCGATGCCGGGGGCCGCATACATGGTTTCGAACATGTCGTCGATCAGCTGTCTGACAGCCTCATCGACCCGCGCCACGGGCTTGGCGCGGGTGCGCAGCCGCGGGTCGGGGAAGTGCAGTATTTCCAGGGTTGCCATCGGTTTTGCTGTAGATCTCGCGTAGTTTTACAAAAATAACCGCTAACGCTATGATAGTTCGGCAATTGCGACTCAAGTCACGCCCTTGCGGTGGCGGTTATTCTGACTAAACTCCGCACAAAAAGGTAGCGAGGAGGCGCGTAGTTTGCAGTGGTTTTCACGGTATAGGTCCATTCTTGACGCTATCTTGCCGACATGGACGTGCACTGCGACGCCGGAATCATCGTGAATTTGGGGAGATCATCTTGAAACGATACCTGTACCTGGCCGCCGCATCGTCCCTGGTGGCTTCCATGGCGCTGCTCGGCACCGGCTGCTCGGGTGTACCGCTGTGGGGCCAGGGGGCCGACGCGGAAATGACGCCCGCCGAACCGGACGCGATGGAGACGGCCCAGCCCGAACCGATGGCGCCGGCCGAGCCGGCGGCGCCGGCAGTCGTCGCCGCCGAAACCATGGCCCAGCCGGAACCCATGCAGCAGACGGTCAGCCCGATGCTCAAACCGTCGTACCCCGAGTCCTACACGGTGGTGACCGGCGACACGCTGTGGGACATCGCGGCGCGGTTTCTGGAGGACCCCTGGGTGTGGCCCCAGATCTGGGACGTCAACCCGCAGATCGCCAATCCGCATCTGATCTACCCGGGCGATGTCGTCTCGCTGGTGTTCGTCGACGGCCAGCCGCGCTTGATCGTCGACCGCCCCGGTGTGGGCGCACCGACCACCGAACCCGTGGTCAGCGGTGCGGCCCCCGCGGGGGGGACGGTGCGCATGGCGCCGAGCATCCGCGTCGAGCCGCTGAGCGATGCGATCCCGGCCATATCCGCGAGCGCAATACGCCAGTTCACGGTGAAACCGCGCGTGCTGAGCCAGGAAGAACTTGAGGCCTCGCCCTACATCATCGGCAACTTCGAGGGACGGCTGATCAGCGCCAGCGGCAACCAGATCTACGCGCGCGGGCTGGAGAACTCCGACGAATCGCTCTACAGCATCTACCGCCCGGGCAAGCGCTTCCTGGACCCGGACAGCGGTGAGGTACTCGGCATCGAAGTCGTCTACGTCGGCGACGCGAAAGTGATCGCCTTCGGCGATCCGTCGCGCATGGTGATCACGGACAACAACCGCGAGTCGCTCAACGGAGACATCCTGCTGCCGCTCGACCGCGGCAAGATCGCACACGACTACGTCCCGCGTAACCCCGCAATCGGTTTCGAGGGCAGGGTCATCTCGCTGTTCGATGCAATCTCGCAAACCGGCCAGAACCAGACGGTGGCGGTCAACATCGGGCAGCGCGACGGTATCGAAATCGGTGACATGCTTGCGGTGTTCAGTCCCGGCGGCACCATCACTGACCGCACGCGCGGGCGGCGCGACGTGCTGGAGCTGCCTGACGAGCGCACGGGCATGGTCATGATCGTGCGCAGCTTCGACCGCGTCAGCTACGGGTTGATCATGGAATCCGACCGTCCCATTCACCTCAACGACGTGGTGACCAATCCGTAAGCAGGAGGCGAACGTGAACCGGCACGGCGTTTGCCGCCCCCGCTAGCGGGCGGCAGAATGAGCGGCATGGATGCTGCAGAACCCCTTCCCTGGCTGAAACTGGCGCACGCGCCGGGCCTCGGCGCGGCGCGGGCGCGAACGCTGGTCGACACCTTCGGCACGGCCGCAGCGGCGTGCGCCGCCAGCCGCTCGGCGCTGCTCGACGCCGGCCTCGGTGCCGACACCGTGGCGGCGCTGCGGGCCGGGAGCACGGCCGCAATCGATGCTGAACTTGCCTGGGCGCAGCAGTCCGGACAGTGCATCCTGACGCCCGAAGACGCCGGCTACCCGGCGCTGCTGCGCGAGCTCGGCGATCGGCCGCCCGTCCTGTATGTGCGCGGCGATCCGGAGGTGCTCACCACGCTGCAGCTCGCCATGGTGGGCTCGCGCAAGCCGACCGCGGCCGGGCGCCGCACGGCGTTCGAGTTCGCGCGGCATCTGGCCGGCTGCGGCTTGACCATCACCAGCGGGCTGGCGCTCGGCATAGACGCCGCCAGCCACGCGGGCGCGCTGGAGGCCGACGGCCTCACGGTCGCGGTGATGGGCAACGGACAGCGCTGCGTATACCCGCGCGAGAACGCCGGGCTCGCCGAACGTATCGAGCAGAACGGCGCGCTGGTCAGTGAGCTGCCGCTGGAGGCGCCGCCGCGCAGGGAGCATTTCCCCCGGCGCAACCGCCTGATCAGCGGCCTCAGCGCCGGCACGCTGGTGGTCGAGGCCGCGGTGCGCAGCGGTTCGCTGATCACCGCGCGCCTCGCGACCGAGCAGGGACGCGAGGTTTTCGCCGTGCCCGGCTCGATCCACAGCCCGCAGTCGCGCGGCACCAACGCCTTGCTGCGCGACGGTGCGAAGCTGGTGGAAACGGCCGAGCACGTGCTCGAAGAGCTGGCGCCGTACGCAGCGGCCGCACGCCAGCCCGCCCCGTCGCCTGACGTCCCGCCCGACGACACGCTGGGCGGCGATTACCGGGACCTGCTCGAGGCGGTGGATTTCTCGCCCACGGCCGTCGATGCGCTGGTCGAGAGCACCGGGCGCAGCGCGGCTGAGGTCGCTTCCATGTTGTTGATTCTGGAGCTGAGGGGTCACGTCGAGGCGGTAGCCGGCGGGCTGTATGTGCGGGTGGCGCAGTAATCGGTCACGGTAGTGGAATTTTTGCGCGCGCAAAGCGGCACCGCGTCACGCGGAAACCGCGGCGCAGCGCGAACTTCGACGGTAAACCGCAGGTCCGTGCGCAGGCCGCGCGCGGCCTGACGGAGTGATTTCCTGACGGAGTGGCTTTACACGGCACGCGAATCTGCATAAGAATCCGCGCCTCCGAATCCGAAACGTCGCCGCCTCCTACGGCGGCACGCGGGCACAACCAAGGACAACAACCGCTCACCCGCAACGCTCGGACGGTCTGTGGCGCTGTGGAACGTCGGTGATAAGGAAATATGACAAAGAGCCTCGTCATTGTGGAATCGCCCGCTAAGGGGCGGACCATCAAGAAATACCTCGGCAAGGACTACGAAGTCCTGGCCTCGTACGGGCACGTGCGCGACCTGGTGCCCAAGGAAGGCGCCGTGGACACGGACAACGGCTTCGCCATGAAGTATCAGGTCATCGACCGCAATCAGAAGCATGTCGATGCGATCAAACGCGCCCTCAAGCAGGCCGATCGGCTGCTGCTCGCCACCGACCCGGACCGCGAGGGCGAGGCGATTTCGTGGCACCTTGCCGAGCTGCTGCGCGAGCAGCGCGGCCTCGAGGACAAGCCCATCCAGCGGGTGGTTTTTCACGAGATCACGCGCGGGGCGATTCAGGAGGCGCTGGAGCATCCGCGCGAGCTGTCGATGGACCTGGTGAACGCGCAGCAGGCGCGCCGCGCGCTCGACTACCTGGTCGGTTTCAATCTGTCGCCGCTGCTGTGGCGCAAGATCCGCCGCGGGCTTTCGGCAGGGCGCGTGCAGAGTCCGGCGCTGCGCCTGATCGTCGAGCGCGAGGAGGAGATCGAACGCTTCGAGCCGCGCGAGTACTGGAGCATCGAAGCACAGCTCGAAAAGGACGAGCAGGCGTTCGTGGCGCGGCTCACGCGGCTGGACGACGAGAAGGTCGAGCAGTTCACGATCACCGGCGAGGCGCGTGCCAGCGAAGTGCACGAGCAGCTGATCAACGCCGCGAAGGGCAAGCTGGACGTGCTGGACGTGGTACGCAAGCAGCGCAAGCGCAATCCCGCACCGCCGTTTACCACGTCCACCATGCAGCAGGAGTCCGTGCGCAAGCTGGGCTTCTCGGCGTCGCGCACCATGCGCGTCGCACAGCAGCTCTACGAAGGTGTGGACGCGGGTGAAGGCGCGGTCGGCCTGATCACCTACATGCGCACCGATTCGGTCACCCTGGCCAACGATGCGCTGACCGACATCCGCGAGCTGATCGCCAAGCGCTACGGGAGCGACAAGGTGCCCGAGGCGCCGCGCACGTTCAAGAACAAGACCAAGAACGCCCAGGAGGCGCACGAAGCGGTCCGCCCGACCTCCGCGCAGCGCCACCCCGACGACCTCAAGCAGTACCTGACCAGCGATCAGCACCGGCTGTACAACCTGATCTGGCAGCGCACCGTGGCGAGCCAGATGATCCATGCCACGCTGGACACGGTGGCGGTGGACTTCGCCTGCGGCAGCCCGTCCAACCAGTTTCGCGCGACCGGCTCGACGGTCCGCGAGCCCGGCTTCATGGCCGTGTACCGGGAAGGCCTGGACGACGCCGAGCCCGGCGACGACTCGCGCATTCTGCCCGACCTGGAGAAAGGCGAGTCGGTGCCGCTGCACGAGATCGCGCTCGAGCAGCACTTCACCGAGCCGCCGCCCCGCTACTCCGAGGCGAGCCTGGTGAAAACCCTCGAAGAGTACGGCATCGGGCGCCCGTCGACCTACGCCTCCATCATCTCCACGCTGCTCGATCGCGAGTACGTGGAGCTGGATTCGCGGCGATTCGTGCCCACCGACGTCGGCCGCGTGGTGAACCGCTTCCTGTCCAATCACTTCACCAAGTATGTGGACTACGATTTCACCGCGCGCCTGGAGGACGAGCTCGACGAGGTGTCGCGCGGCGAGAAGGACTGGGTGCCGCTGATGCAGGCGTTCTGGAAGAGCTTCAAGACCCAGGTCGACGACAAGGACGCGACCGTGACCCGGGCGGAGGCCGTACAGGCGCGCGAGCTCGGCAGCGACCCGAAGAGCGGCCGCCCGGTATCGGTGCGTATCGGCCGTTACGGACCCTACGTGCAGATCGGCACCAAGGACGACGAGGAGAAGCCGCGCTTCGCCGGGCTGCGCCCCGGGCAGAAAATGGACACCATCCAGCTGGAGGAAGCGCTCTCGCTGTTCAACCTGCCGCGCGAGCTGGGCGAGAGTCCCGAGGGCGTGCCGGTGGCGGTCAACATCGGACGGTTCGGCCCCTACGTGAAATACGGGGACACGTTCGTCTCGATCAAAGAGGACGATCCCTACAGCATCGATCTGGAGCGCGCGCTGGTGCTGGTGCGCGAGAAGCAGGAGGCCGACGCCAAGCGCCTGATCCAGGATTTTCCGGACGCCGGGATCAAAGTACTCAACGGGCGTTACGGTCCGTACGTCTCCGACGGCAACAAGAACGTCAAGGTGCCGAAGGACAAGGAGCCCGCCGCGCTGACCCTGGAAGAGTGCCAGGAGCTGATTGCCAACGCGCCGGAGCGCAAACGGCGCGGCAAGAAGCCCGCCTCCAAGAAAAAGGTCTCGGCCCGAAGCAAGGCCAGCGCCAAGAAGAAAAAAGCGGGCGGAGACTAGGGCCTGTTAACGCTATGCGTATACCCATCGCCGGAGGCCGTTTTTCTCAGGGCAAGGCGCACTGAGTGCGGTGTACTCCCCGTACCTAAAGCAAAGTGCAACGACGCCATGGGGGAAAACGGCCCCGTCCCTGCGGGTTGACTCTCCAATGAGGCCCTGCGGCGTTGCGCAGGCCTTGTTTGGATGACCAAACTGCACCCTGCGCGCCTTGCCTGGCCTCATTGGAGAGCCAACGACGGGTATTCGCATAGCGCTGACAGGCCCTAGGCGGCACCGCGGCCACGCGATGCGTGAAGGCCAGCTCGAGGATGCCGCGCGGATCATCGCCGCCGGCGGCATCGTCGCCTATCCCACGGAAGCGGTCTTCGGCCTCGGCTGCAACCCCGCCGACACGGCCGCCCTGCGCAAGCTGGTGGCGCTCAAGCAGCGCGCGCCGGACAAGGGCTTCATACTGATCGCCGCCAGCGTCGAGCAGCTGTACCCGTGGCTGGGCGAGGTGGACGCGCAGAGCTTTGCCCGCTGCACCGCGACCTGGCCGGGGCCGGCCACCTGGGTTCTGCCCGCCAGGCAGGGGCTCTCGCCGCTGTTGACCGGAGGACGCGACTCCCTGGCCGTGCGCGTGACCGCGCATCCCCAGGCGGCCGCCCTGTGCCGTGCGTGCGGACATGCCCTCGTCTCGACCAGCGCGAATCTCAGCGGCGCGGCACCGGCGCGCAGCGGTGCGGAGCTTGAGGCGCAGTTCGGGGACAAGCTGCCGCTGGTGCTGGTGGGCGAGCTGGGCGACAGCGCGCGCCCGACCCCCATACGCGACGCGCGCACGGGTCAGGTTGTGCGTACATGATCATGAGCCGGAAGGGTCTGCGACAATGCGCTTCGGAGCAGACAGCATTGGGTCGCGGAAGCCATGTCTGAGATTGACGTTCAAGCCGTACACGATTACCTGCTGACATTGCAGGACTCGATCTGCAACGCGCTGCAGCAGCAGGAGACCGAGCAGGCGTTCACCGAGGACCTCTGGGAGCGTCCCGAGGGCGGAGGCGGGCGCACGCGCGTCATCGCTGAAGGTGCCGTCCTGGAGAAGGCCGGCGTCAACTTCTCGAGCGTGAGCGGTGCTCGCTTGCCGCCCGCCGCGACCGCCGCGCGCCCGGAGCTCGACGGCTGCGCGTGGCAGGCGCTGGGCGTGTCGCTGGTTGTGCACCCGCGCAACCCCTATGTGCCGACCTCGCACGCGAACGTGCGGTTTTTCGTGGCGGAGAAACCCGGCGCGCCGGCCGTCTGGTGGTTCGGCGGCGGCTTCGATCTGACGCCCTACTACGGCTTCGTCGAGGACTGCGTCGAGTGGCACACGCAGGCACGGCGCGCCTGCGCGCCGCTGGGCGATGGCAGCCACGCGCGCTTGAAACAATGGTGCGACGAGTATTTCTACCTGCCCCACCGCGGTGAGCTGCGCGGTATCGGCGGGCTGTTCTTCGACGATCTGAACCGCCCCGATTTCGCGACCTGCTTCGCGTTCATGCGCAGCGTGGGCGAGCACTACGGCGCGGCGTACCTGCCGATCATCGAGCGTCGCAAGCACACCGCCTACGGCGAACGCGAGCGGCAGTTTCAGCTCTACCGGCGCGGGCGCTACGTCGAGTTCAACCTGATCTACGACCGCGGCACGCTGTTCGGGCTGCAGTCGGGCGGCCGCACCGAGTCGATCCTGATGTCGCTGCCGCCGCTGGTGACCTGGCAGTACGCCTACGTACCGCAACCCGGCACGCCGGAGGCGAAACTCTACGAAACGTTTCTGAAGCCGCGCGACTGGCTCGCCGAAGGTTGAGAACCGCGAGCGGAGCTCAGCCCAGCCAGCGCGCGATGTCCCTGGCGAAGTAGGTGAGCACCCCGTCGGCACCGGCGCGCCGGATGCCGGTGACCGCCTCGAGCACGCAAGCCTGCTCGTCCAGCCAGCCGTTCAGCGCGGCGGCCTTGAGCATGGCGTACTCGCCGCTGACCTGATACGCGAAAGTCGGCACGCCGAACTCGTCTTTGACCCGGCGGATGATGTCCAGATAGGGCAGCGCCGGCTTGATCATGACCATGTCGGCGCCTTCGGCGAGGTCCATGGCCACCTCGTGCAACGACTCGTCGCTGTTGGCTGGGTCCATCTGGTAGCTGTACTTGTTGCCGCCGGCGAGGTTCGAGGCCGAGCCGACCGCGTCACGAAACGGACCGTAGAAGCCCGAAGCGTACTTCGCGGAGTAGGCGAGAATCCGCGTGTTGATGTGCCCGGCCGATTCCAGCGCCTCGCGGATCGCGCCGATACGGCCGTCCATCATGTCGGACGGCGCCACGATATCCACACCGGCCTCGGCATGGCACAGCGCCTGCTTCACCAGCACGGCGACGGTTTCATCGTTGACCACGTAGCCCGCTGCATCGATCAGCCCGTCCTGGCCGTGCGAGGTATAGGGGTCGAGCGCGATATCGGTGATCACACCCAGCGCCGGGTGCGCGGATTTCAGCGCGCGCACCACTTCGGGCACCAGGCCGTCCGGATCGTAGGCTTCCTCGGCGCGCTCGCTGCGGCGCGCCTGATCGAGCACCGGAAACAGTGCGACGGCGGGGATGCCGAGCGCGGCAGCGGCCGCCGCTTCCTCCAGCAGCAGATCCAGGCTCACGCGCTCGATCCCGGGCATGGACGGCACCGCTTCGCGCCGGCCCCCGCCCTCGAGCACGAACATCGGGTAGATCAGGTCGTCCGGCGTGAGCACGGTCTCGCGCATCAGGCGCCGCGAGAAGTCGTCGCGGCGCATGCGCCGCGCGCGTGTTTTGGGGTAGCTGCGCATCGGTGACCGATTATATATCAGCGGCCAGGCGATATAATCGGGTGGAGCCCGCAACTCCGAGCAATCCCTTGCACGCCTCCAGCCCGCTCCAGCTGGCAGTGATCGGCAACCCCGTCGCGCACAGCCGCTCGCCGCAGATCCACTGCGCATTCGGCGCGCAGCTCGGCATCGCGGTCGACTACCGCAAGGTGCTGGCCGAGCCCGGTCAGTTCGCACGCTGCGTGGACGCCTTGCGCGCACGCGGCGCGCGCGGCTGCAACGTCACTATTCCGTTCAAACAGGACGCCTTCGGCTACTGCGACGTGGCGAGCGAACGCGCGGCGCGCGCAGGCGCGGTGAACACACTGATCTTCGATGACGCGGCGTGCCGGGGCGACAACACCGACGGCGTCGGGTTGCTGCGCGATCTCGCCGACAACCTCGGCCTGCCGATCGCGGGCAAGCGCATCCTGGTGCTGGGCGCCGGCGGCGCGGCCAGGGGCATCCTGGGGCCGCTGCTTTCGAGCGGACCGCAGCTGGTGCACGTGGCAAACCGCACCGCATCCAGGGCGACGTCGCTGATCGCCGGCTTCGCCGCTGCCGGGCGTCTCGCCGGCAGCGGGCTGCAGGACCTGCCCGAAGCCCCGTTCGATCTGATCATCAACGCCACCGCGGCGAGCCTGGACGGGTCGTTCAGCCCGTTGCCTTCGACGCTGTTGCGTGCCGGCGGCGCAGTGTACGACCTGGTCTACGCCGAGGCACCGACACCTTTTCTTAAGTGGGGCGAACGCGCCGGCGCGGCGCTGGCGGCGGACGGTCTGGGCATGCTGGTGGAACAGGCGGGCGAATCGTTTTACCTGTGGACCGGCCAGCGGCCGCGGACCCGCGAGGTGCTGAACGGCCTGCGCCGCGCGGCGCCTCGCCGATCAAACTAGTCAGCCTGCCGCGCCCCCATGATCCCGCGTGAGAAGGGAAAAGAATGCCCTGCTCCCCGGGGAGAAGGGTTGGGATGAGGGGAGCGGCGCGCCGCGCGAGCGCGCGAAACACCTAACCCCTCACCCTTGATCCCTCTCCCCACGGGAGAGGGAAAGAAAATAGGGCGCAAACCGGCCGGGTGCAACGGGCCCCGGCCCTAGGCGACAAACAGAAACTCGCTGCCTTCGCCCCAGCCCCAGCCCTGCAGCTCGGCACGCAGGCGCTGCCGCACGCCCCGCGTGCCGACGGCGCCCAGCACCAGTTCACCGTTATGCCGTGCGCGAAGCTGCGCGCCGCTCCAGACCGGCAAGCCGCGCGTTTGCCGACCGAGCTTGCGAGGATCAACGTCGACGAAGGCGTGGATGCGTACCCCTGACGCGGCGAGCGCGTCATGCATACGCGTTCCGCCGCGCCCCGCACCCCAGATGATGGCCGTACGTTCACGCAGGTGCGTACGTGCCAGATAATGCGCTTTAAGGGCGCAGAACTGCGCCGGTGAGTAACGTGGATCGCGGCGTGACAGCCGCTGCCCCGAATCGCGCCAGCGGAGCACGGTCCCCGACGGCTTGCCCATGCGCAGGCCCTGCTCGAAGGCACGCAGCCACAGATCGTAGTCCTCACTCCACGGGGTGTCGCGATAGCCGCCCAGAGCATCCAGTGCGTCGCGCCTCAACATCACGCTGGGATGCGGCAGCGGGCTTTCGACGAACATCTCGCGCGCAATACGGGACGGATTACGCAGTGCGTTCACCCACGACTGGTACGCGCAATAACCCGCGGCCAGGGGGCCGTCGGTGCGGAAGATCTCCACTTCGCCGCCACAGATCACCACACCAGGGTTGGCCAGCAGGTACGCGTACTGCTTCGCAAGGCGTTCGGGCAAAGCGATGTCATCGGCATCCATGCGCGCCAGCAGCGGCGCGCGTGCCAGACTGACCGCCGTGTTCAGTGCATCGACGATGCCGGTGCCGCGGTTCGGCGCGACGCGCAGGCGCGGATCGCCCGGCAGCTGTGCGATCGCCGCATCGGTGGACCCGTCATCGACCAGCAGCAGCTCGAAGCGCGTGAAGCTCTGCGCGTAGATGCTCTCGACCGCCGCGCGCAGCCACGCGCCGCCGTCGCGCACCGGCATCAGCACCGATACGAGCGGCGCGCCGGCGTTGCTCAAGCGGCGGAGATGTACGCGGGCGCGTTACCCGCTTTCCACTTGATGCTGCAGCCGACGCTGGGTGTCTGCTCGGCGCTGACCGGCGCGCCTGACAGCAGCGCATCGGCGGCCGCGCGCAGGTCCGCGCCGGTCACCGGCACGTCGTTGCCGGGCCGGGCGCCGTCGAACTGCCCGCGATAGACCAGCTTGTGCCCCGCATCGAACAGAAACAGATCGGGCGTGCACGCCGCGCGGTAGGCGGCTGCAACGCTCTGCGCTTCGTCGAACAGATAGGGGAACGGGTACTCGAAGCGTTGCGCGTCGGCAATCATTTTCTCCGGGCTGTCGTCGGGGTAGTTCGCGACGTCGTTTGCGTTGATCGCGACGAATCCCACGCCGCGCTCGGCGTAGTCGCGCGCGAAGTCGCGCAAGCCCTGCTTGATGCGCACCACGTACGGGCAGTGGTTGCAGATGAACGCCACGACCAGCGGCGCGCCGGCGAAGTCGTCGAGCGATACCGTGTTACCGGTAGCGGGCTCCGGCAGCGCGAACGCCGGCGCCGGGGTACCCAGCTCGAGCATCTGCGAAGGGGTCAAAGACATGGCAGTTTCCTCCGTGAGTCAGGCCCGCACGTCGCGCGACGGCGGGGTCAAGCGGCCTGGTCGGCATTCGCGCTGTCGGTCGTGGCGCGGCGCGCCACTTCATCGCCGAGCGCATCGAGCGCTTCGTCGAGACTGAGCGTGCGCGAATGCTTGCTGCCGAGGCGCCGTACCGAGACGCTGCTGTCTGCGACCTCTTTGGGGCCGACGGCGAGGATCGCAGGCACCTTGCGGTGGGAGTGCTCGCGCACCTTGTAGTTGATGGTCTCGTTGCGCAGGTCGAGTTCGGCGCGCAACCCGCGCGTCCGCGC
Organism: Chromatiales bacterium; assembly: GCA_024644045.1. Classification (GTDB taxonomy): domain Bacteria; phylum Pseudomonadota; class Gammaproteobacteria; order JAHELT01; family JAHELT01; genus JAHELT01. The sequence continues at coordinate 13,966 of JAHELT010000035.1, forward strand.
CGCGGCAAGCACCTCGCGCGCATAGTCGTTCGCGTCGGACACGACCGTAGCCACCACCAGCTGCACCGGTGCAAGCCACAGCGGCAGGCGTCCGGCGTAGTGCTCGATCAGGTTGGCGATAAACCGCTCGAACGACCCCAGGATCGCACGATGCAGCATCACCGGCCGGTGCTTGGCGCCGTCCTCGCCGATGTAGTGCGCGTCCAGGCGCTCGGGCAGCACGAAATCCACCTGCAGGGTGCCGCACTGCCACTCGCGGCCGATCGCATCGCGCAGCACGAAATCGAGCTTGGGCCCGTAGAACGCGCCATCGCCGGGATTCATGACGTACGGAATGCCGGCGGCTTCAACAGCGTGGCGTAGCGCGGCCTCGGCATGGTCCCAGACCGCGTCGCTGCCGGCGCGCACTGCCGGTCTGTCGGAAAACTTGATCGTGACGTCGTCGAAGCCGAAATCGTGGTACACGGAACTCAGCAGGTCGCAGAACGCTTTCGACTCGCTGTCGATCTGGTCTTCTGTGCAGAAAATGTGCGCGTCGTCCTGGGTGAACGCCCGCACCCGCATCAACCCGTGCAGCGCGCCGGACGGCTCGTGGCGATGGCAGGAACCGAACTCGGCCATGCGCAACGGCAGGTCGCGGTAGCTCTTGACCCCCTGGCGGAAGAGCTGCACGTGACACGGGCAGTTCATCGGCTTCAGGGCGAACACGGTCTCGTCGCCGCTCTGTGCAACGTACATGTTCTCGCGGAACTTTTCCCAGTGGCCGGACGCCTCCCACAGGCTGCGGTCCACCAGCTGCGGCGTGCGCACCTCGACGTACCCGGCCTGCTCCAGGCGCTCGCGCATATAGGACTCACACGCGCGGTACAGCGTCCAGCCATGCGGATGCCAGAATACGCTGCCGGCCGCTTCTTCCTGCAGGTGAAACAGGCCCATCTCGCGGCCGAGCCTGCGATGATCGCGGCGTTCGGCCTCCTGCAACCGGTGCAGGTACTTGCGCAGGTCTTTATCGCTGGCCCAGGCGGTGCCGTAGATGCGTTGCAGCATGGCGTTACGGGAATCGCCGCGCCAGTAGGCCCCGGCCACGCTCATCAGTTTGAACGCCTTACCCAGACGGCCGGTGGACGGCAGGTGCGGTCCGCGGCACAGGTCGACGAAATCGCCCTGGCGGTAGAGCGTTATCTCCTCGTCCGGCGGCAGATCGGCGATGATCTCGGCCTTGTAGTGCTCGCCCTGTGCCTCGAAGAAATCGATCGCCGCCTCGCGCGCCCACACTTCGCGCTCGACCTTTTCGTCGCGATCGACGATCTCGCGCATGCGCTCCTCGATGCGCTCCAGGTCTTCCGGGGTGAAAGGCGACTCGCGCGCGAAGTCATAATAGAACCCTTCGTCGATCACCGGACCGATGGTGACCTGGGTATCGGGGTACAGCTCCTTCACCGCTTCGGCCAGCACGTGGGCAGCATCGTGACGCAGCAGCTCCAGCGCCTCTTCGCTGTCCCGGGTCACGATCTCGATCTGTGCGCCGTCAGCGAGCGTGACGCTGAGGTCCTTCAGCTCACCGTCAACACGCACCGCCACGGCATCCTTGGCCAGGCGCTTGCCGATGGCGGCGGCGACCGCCAATCCGTCGGGCGCGGCCTCGAACTCGCGGACGGTGCCGTCAGGCAACCGAATGGTCGTCATGACTCGTCTCCGTACAGCAGGACTTATCGCCGGTTCCCGGAACCGGGTCGTAACCGCTGCCGCCCCAGGGGTGGCAGCGCGCCAGGCGGCGCAGCGCGTACCAGCCGCCGCGCAGCGGACCGTGGCATTGCAGCGCCTCCAGCGCATACGCCGAGCAGGTCGGCCAGAAGCGGCAGTGCGGCGGCAACACCGGCGAGATCAGCCGCCGGTAGATCCAGATGGGGCCGCTCAGCGCCCAGGTGAGGGGATTCACGTCTGGTCCTTGCTCAGATGCAAACCGGTAATGATAAAGCAAGCGGCGCCCGTGCGGCTATTCGCACCCGAAGCCACGCCCGCAGCGGCGCGGCCAACACGCTCAGAAATGGGTGAACTGCAGGGTCGATATGCCCTTGTCTTCGAGCATCACCGGTATGCCGTCGTCGACCCGGTAGATGGTGGTGTCGTTCTCCGTGATCAGCGCATCGGCGAGCGCCTCGCGCACCGGGCTGCCGTCCACGTAACGCACCTCGCCGTCGCGGATACAGTCGTTGACCAGCTTGAGCTTGGCTTTCGGCAGCAGCTTCACCGGCACCTTGGTCACCGGGCAGCAGAGGATTTCCAGCAGTTTCCGGTCAATTGCCATGATTTCCTGTCCCTCCGGCGCCGTCACTGCTGCGCCAGCGGCATCGGGCCGACCAGCAGCGCAGGGTCCAGGCGTTTGTTCTTCCAGTTGATGCGCCAGTCCAGATGCGCGCCCGTGACGCGCCCGGTGGCACCCACCTCGGCGATCACCTCACCGCGCTCGACGCGCTGTCCCTCCCGGGCGACCAGCCTGCTCAGGTGCAGGAAGGTCGAGGACAGCTGGTGGCCGTGATCGAGTATAAGGGTGCCGCCGGAAAAGAACATGTCGGGGTAGGCAAACGTGACCACACCGGCGGCGGGCGCGCGTACCGGGGTGCCGGTCGGCACCGCGATGTCGACGCCATAGTGCGGGCGGCGCGGTTCGCCGTTGAGGATTCGCTGGCTGCCGTACACGCCGCTGATCGGCCCGACGGCGGGCCAAGAGAACCCCGCCAGGAAATCGGTGCGTGCGTCGTCGCGCACACGTGCCTTTCGCGCGAGCGCATTTTCCCTACGAATGCGCTTGAGATCCTCGGCGGTCGGCGAGACCTTGCGCGGCGGCAGGCCATCGATGCGCTGCACTACATACTCGCGCCGTTTCACCTTGAAGCGCCGCGAGGTCTTGGCGCCGTCGCGGAAACGCACCGCGACCACCACCGGATCGGGTTCCTTGCGGTGGAAGCCGACCAGAAAGGCGCCTTGCGGGGAAACCCGCACGCGGGTGCCGTCGACGTGCACCTGGGCGCCGACCTCGGTGCGCCCGATCAGCAGTCCACCCTCGACGGCCTCGCCTTCGAACACCAGACGCGCCGCGCCCGCCGGCCACGCCAGCAGCGTGAGCGTCAGGGCGACTGCCAGACGGGTCACTCGTCGGCCTCCCGGGTGTCGATCTTTATCTCGCTGTGCAACGTTCTATGCACGGGGCACATGTCGGCGATCTCCAGCATGCGCCGGCGCTGCTCGTCGCTCAGCTCGCCGTTCAGCGCGATGCTGCGCTCGATGCGGTCGATGCGCCCGTCACGGGTCTCGCAGTCTTCGCAGTCGCGCGCGTGGACCTTGCCGTGGCGCAGGCGCACGGTGACGCCCTGCAGCGGGATCTGCTTGCGGCGGGCATAAAGCCGCAGGGTCATCGAGGTGCAGGCGCCGAGTCCGGCAAGCAGCAGGTCGTACGGCGACAGCCCCCTGTCCGCCCCGCCGACGGACACCGGCTCGTCAGCGTAAATCCGATGGTGTCCACTGAACACCTCCTGCGTGAAGCCGTCGAGCTCGCGCACGACGACTTCGCCTTCGGCCGGCGTGAGACCCGGTGCTTCCGGCGCCGGCGCCGGCAGATAGCGGCTTGCCCAGGCCGCCAGCACGCCCGCCACGTAGGCGGAATCCTCGCGCCTGCTGAGCAGATGATCGGCCTGATCCAGCGACACGAAGCTCTTGGGATGGCGCGCCGCTTCGTAGATGTGCCGCGCGTGCTCTATCGCCACGATCTCGTCCACCGGCGAATGCATGACCAGCAGCGCTTTGCGCATTCCCCACACACGCTCGGTCAGTCGCTGGTTTTCGATGTCCTGCAGAAACTGGTTCCTGATGGTGAAGCGGCGGCCGCCGAGCAGCACCTCCGCCTCGCCCGCGTTTTCGATCTGCTCACGCGAGGCCGAGAACAGATGACTGACGTGCGCCGGGTCGCTGGGCGCGCCGATGGTGATGACCGCCTTGCATTCCGCGACGTCCGCTGCGGCCGCCAGCACCGCCGCACCGCCGAGGCTGTGGCCCACCAGAAGCTGCGGGCCGCCGCCCCGTTCGCGCAGCAGCGCCGCCGCGGCCAGCAGGTCCGACACGTTGGACGAGAAATTGGTGTTGGCGAAATCCCCTTCACTGTTGCCGAGGCCGGTGAAGTCGAAACGCAGCACCGCGATGCCGAGCGCCGCCAGTGCACGGCTGATACGGCTCGCGGCGCTGATGTCTTTCGAGCAGGTGAAACAATGCGCGAACAGCGCGTAGGCGCGCGGTTCGGCGGCGGGCGATTCCAGCAGCGCGGCGAGCGTGTCACCCGCCGCGTTCTGGAACTGGACGCGTTCGCGCCGGATTTCGGTGTCAGCCATGGGGCGGCTCCCGTCGGTTCAGGCGGCCTTGTCCGCATGGTAATGAACGTCCTGCTGCGGGAACGGGATGCTGATGCCGTTCTCGTCGAACGTTTCTTTGACCCGGTGCAGCAGGTCCGAGCGCAGCGCCCAGTAATCGCCCGAGTTGCACCACGGGCGCACGTTGAAGTTGACGCTGGAGTCAGCCAGCTCGGCCACGGTCACCGAGGGCGCCGGATCCTTGAGGACCCGCTCGTCGTCGGCAATGATCTGCTCCAGCAGCTGCTTGGCCTTTTTCATGTCGTCGTCGTAGCCGATGCCGAACACCAGGTCAAGGCGCCGTGTGCCGAGCACATTAACATTGGTGATCGTATCGCCGAAAATCTGGGCGTTGGGGACGATGACGCGCTGGTTGTCCGGCGTGCGCAGCAGCGTCTTGAACAGTGCGATCTCGTCGACCGTGCCGGAGCTGCCGCCGGCATTGATGTAGTCGCCTACCTGGAACGGGCGGAAGATCACGAGCATCACGCCCGCAGCGAAGTTCGACAGCGAATCCTTCAGCGCCAGGCCGACCGCCAGGCCGGCCGCGCCCAGCACGGCGATAAGCGAGGTGATGTTGACCTGGAGGCTGTCCAGTGCCGCCAGCACCACCGCTACCAGCAGAATGCCATAGATGATGTTGGTCAGGAACCGCGTCAGCATCGCATCGAACTTGGCCCGGTCCATCAGGCGGCGCGCAATGCCGGTGACGATGCCCGCAATCCACTTGCCGATAAAGAATATCGCCAGCGCGAGCACCAGGTTGATCGCCCAGGGAATCACGTAAAGATCGATCCATTCGTGGTTCATGAGTTCTGTCATCGGTTGATATCCTCGTTGGTGGTCCTGCCGGTTTTGGCACCGGCTGATCGGGGCGCTGGCGGCGCCCGCCGGGTGCGGGGCGTAGGGTAGCAGCCTGCGCGGGCGGAAGGAATCGGCGGTCGGCGCCGGGCTGGACGGTTGACTGCCGCAGATACCGCCTTTCCAGGGCCGATGCCGGCCCGAAACCGGTAAGGCCACCTGGCGGATGCGAGGGCATAATGCGACGACCCCCTGGAAGGGACCCTCGGGCATTGACTGACATGTTGCGGCACTCGGCATCGCTCTACGCACTGACGGTGTTCATCTGGGGCTCCACCTGGTACGCGATCACGTTTCAGCTCGGCCGCGTGGCGCCGGAAGTCTCGGTGGTTTACCGCTTCGCGCTCGCCTCGCTGCTGCTGCTGGTCTACTGCATCGCGCGCAGACTGAATCTGCGCTTCAGCATGCGTGATCACGCCTGCATGGCGTTGCAGGGGCTGCTGCTGTTCGGGCTCAACTACGTGGTGTTCTACAGGGCCACCGGGCTCATGACCTCGGGACTGATCGCGGTGGTGTTCTCCACCATAGTGCTCATGAACATTTTCCTCAGCGCGCTGTTCTTCGGCCAGCGCATCGAGCCGGCGGTGACCGCCGGCGCGTGCGTGGGCCTCGCCGGCATCGGGCTGGTGTTCTGGCCCGAGCTGGCGGGTGTCGCGCAGCTAACGACCGTGCAGGGAATCGGGCTGTGCCTGCTCGGCACGCTGCTCGCCTCGCTCGGCAACATGAGCTCAGTGAGCAACCAGCGCCGCGCGTTGCCGGTAATCCAGACCAACGCTTTCGGCATGGGTTACGGCGCGCTGTTGATGGGCATCTGGGCGAAGCTGCAAGGCGTGGCGTTCGGCTATGACCCGAGCCCCGCCTACACCCTGTCGCTGCTGTACCTGGCAGTGTTCGGCTCGATCGTGGCATTCGGCAGCTATCTGACGCTGCTCGGCCGTCTGGGCGCGGCACGCGCCGCCTACGCCACGGTCGTCTTTCCGCTGGTCGCGCTCGCGATCTCGACGCTGTTCGAGCGCTACAGCTGGACCCTGGCGTCGCTGTTCGGCGTGGCCCTGGTGCTGCTCGGCAACCTGCTGGTGCTGGCCAGACGGCGGTCGCCGCAACCCGCGCAGGCCGATCTGGTCACCGAGCCGGCGACACGGCCGCGAGGCCGCCGCTGACGCACTACAGGGCCTGCACCTGCAGGCCGAGATCGCCCAGCGCCTGCAGGGTGGCCGTGTTGGTGACCACCGCCGTGCTCGCCCGTTCCGGGCGCAGATAGTCGCCGGCCACGCGCTGAAGGTCCTCACCGGTAATGCTCAGCACCTGCTCGCGAAACGCCTGGCGCAGCTCGGCGCTGCGCCCGTAAAGCTCGTTGAAGAACGTCTTGCGGGCCTCACCGGCGGGTGACGCGGGCTTGTCGAGGGCGCCGATCACCCCCAGGATCGCTTCCTCGACCAGACGCCACTCGGGTTTGCCGTCGAGCACCCAGTCGATGGCGCGATCGAAATCGTCCAGCGTTTCCTGCACCCGGGGATCGCGGTAGGAAAAGAACCGGAACGCGCCCGCATCGGCATCGTGGCCGGCGCCGCCGCCATAGGCGCCACCCTGCTCGCGCACGGCGCGGTGCAGAAATCCGTTGCGCAGTATTACGCCCAGCACGCCCAGCGCCGCCGCATCGGGATGCGCAAAGCCCACCGTCGGGTAGGCGCGCGCGCAGAAGTTGACCTGTGTATTCGTCGTCCACAGCTGCCCGGCATGCGCCTGGAACGCGCCACCGACGAAGCCACCGGTATCGCGGTCTGCAGCCTGTGCGGCCCAGCGTTCGCGAAGCTGTACGATGCCGGCTTCGTTGGTCTGCTGCTCACCCACCAGCAGGAGCTGCGCCGGGGCCTCGCTCAGACGACGATACAGGCGCGCCATGTTCTCCGCGAGCACACCGAGCGCCGCGCTGTCGTCGAGCGACTGGTCCAGCGCCTTCAGGCGCTGAACCCCGGCCAGGCCGCTCAGGCGATGGGTGAGACTGGCCGCGCGCGAGACACCGCTGGCCGCGGCGGTCATCGCCAGCACGTGCCCGCTGCCGGTGACGCTCTGCTCTTTGTGGGCGCGCTCCTGGGCGATGATCTCGCGCAGCCGCGCGTGCTCATCGAAGCGCGCCCGCTGCAACGTGTCGTGCAGCAGGCCGGCGAGCTCCTGCTGATTGCGCGCCAGCGCCTTGCCGGACACAACGTAGTGACCCTTGATCGCCTGCGGGTCGTCGACCGCACTGCGCATGGAAAGCGCTGCGCTGACCCCGCCGGTAAAACTCGACTGGCGCATCTGCACCGTCAGGTAGTCCTGCTCGCCGAGCCCTACTTCGGTAACCAGCGAGCACAGCAGCGGCAGCAACTCGACGTCCTCGTCGGTGAATTCCGGCAGCCGGGACACGCTCTGCTGGTACACCAGCCCGTTGGTGCCCTGGTCGAACACCGCGAGCGGCGGGTCGCCGTCGAGGGTACGGCCGCGGATGATCTTCAGCTGCGCCGGGATGTCCTCGAGCCCGACCTTGGGGAGCACCTCCGGATCGTCGGTCTGCTCCTGGCGCGCCGCGAGCTGCTTCGCCCGTTCGACCAGCTGACGACGCTCGGCGTCGGACAGACCGGCGGCGACCTTTTCCAGACGCGCTTTCTCGGCCTGCTCGCGCAGCGGCGCCAGCTGCGGGTCGGGCTTCAGGGTCAGGCGCACGCGATGGCGGTTGTCCAGCAGCTGCTCGCGCACCAGCCGCTTGATGAACTGCGGGTCGCGGATGGCCTCGCGCAGGTGCTCCAGCACCGGATCGAGATTCAGCGCAGCCACCGGGTCGCCGCGGTGGGTGGCGCTGGACAGGCCCTGCAGCAGAAGCTGCAGGCCGTAGGGGAATCCGTCGCCGCCGACCTCGCGCTGGCTCAGCTCCAGCTGATGCAGGACCGCAGCCACGCGCTCGGTGGGCACCCCCTCCTCGGCGACGCGCTCCAGCACCTCGAACACCAGCGACTCGAGCGCCTGCGCGCGCTCGGGGTGCGACCCTTCGAGCCCGCAGATGAAGCTCATCTCGCGGTTCGAATCCTCCAGCCCGCACAGCGGTGAGGGCGCCGAGCCCAGATCGGTGGTCTCCAACGCCTGGCGCAGCGGCGAGGCACTGTCGTCCAGCAGCACGCCCGAGAGCAGATGCGCCTTGAGCTGCTCTTCGAGGTCGGTGCTGCGACCCAGCAGCCAGCTAAGCACGATATGCGTCTTGTCCCCGTCCTGTTCGTCGTCGGCGACCGCGTAGCTCTCCTCCACGTTGACCGGTGCCAGGTAGCGCTGCTCCTCACCGACCGCGATGTGCACGTCGAGCCGTTTGAAACGACCCAGCGCGAGCTTCTCGAAGCGCTCGTGGTGCTCCGCCACCGGCAGATCGCCGTAGGTCATGAACACCGCGTTCGACGGGTGATAGTGGGTTTCGTAGAAATGTCTGAGCTCGGCATAGCTCAGATCGGGGATCGCTTCCGGATCGCCGCCGCTGTTGTAGTGATAGGTGGTGGTCGGAAACAGGTACTTGCTGAGCGTGTGCCAGAGCACGCTGGTGGGCGCGCTCATCGCGCCCTTCATTTCGTTGAACACCACGCCCTTGTAGGTCAGCGGGCTGGCGCTGTCTGCCGGCTCCGCGAACTCCAGGCGGTGCCCCTCCTGGGCGAAATCCAGCTCGTGCAGGCGTGAGAAGAACACCGCATCGAGGTACACGTCCATCAGATTGTAGAAGTCCTTGCGGTTCTGGCTGGCGAACGGGTACGCCGTCCAGTCGCTGCTGGTGAACGCGTTCATGAAGGTGTTGAGCGAGCGCCTGATCATCATGAAGAACGGATCGCGCACGGGATAGCGTTCGCTGCCGCAGAGCACGGTGTGCTCGAGAATGTGTGCAACACCCGTGGAGTCCATGGGCACCGTGCGCAGCGCCACGATGAACACGTTCTCGTCGTTGTCGGCCGCCAGGTGATAGTGCTGCGCGCCGGTGGACCTGTGGCGGTACTCCTCGACCGTCACGTTGAGAGACTCGATGTGCTCGCTGCGCAGCCACTCGAAAGCGGCGTGCGTGGAGGAGGGGGCTTCGTTCGTCGCCAAGGCCATAGCTGGGAACTTCCTGTCAGACGTGAAAAACGCACCATTATAGAAAAAAGTGCCGGTCCCCGGGGGCCGGGATTGCCGCTGCCGGGCGAGCCATTGAAATATCCCCGGGCAGCCCGCAGCTTGCCGGTACTCGCAGGTTGCGTCCGCGGCGCAGCGCAACGGAGAAATCCCGATGGATATCGAACAGAACGGCAGCCCGGCTGCCGGGGAAGCCGGCAGCGGGCTGGTACGGGCGGCCGACGTCCTGCCGGCGGCGATCCCGCTGCTGGTCCAGGATCACCGGCCGATGTTTCCCGGCCAGGCGCTTCCGGTGGTGCTCGACGCCGCGCCCTGGGAAGAGACCCTGCACCATGCGCACGAGAACTACCGCGACATTCTCGGGGTGGTGCTGACGCGCCCGGACAGCACGGCGGACGAGTTCGACGTGTACCCGTTCGGCACGGCCTGCCGCGTGCACCGGGTGCACAAGCACCAGGACAAACTGCAGGTTCTGCTCGAGGGCCTTCAGCGCTTCGAGATCAGCGACTGGATCAGCCGCCGCAAGCCGATGGTCGTGCGCGTGCACTATCAGCCGGAGCCGCTGTATACCGAGAACGCCGAGATCAAGGCGTACGCGGTCGCGATCTTGAACACCATCAAAGAGCTGCTGCCGCTGAACCCGCTGTACGGCGAAGAGTTGAAGCTCTTTCTCGAGCATTTTCACCCGAACGAACCGTCGCGCCTGGCGGACTTCGCCGCGAGCCTCACCACCGCGACACGCGACGAGCTGCAGGAGGTGCTGGAGACGCCGCCGCTGCTGCCGCGGCTGCAGAAGGTCCTGCTGCTGATCAACAAGGAGCTGGAAGTCGCCAAGGCGCAGATGCGCATTCGCAAGCAGGTCGAGGAGGAGCTGCAGTCGCGCCAGCGCGAGGTGTTCCTGCGCGAGCAGCTGAAGGCGATTCAGAAGGAGCTCGGCATCTCCAAGGACGATCGCAGCGCCGAGCTGGACCGGTTCAGAGAGCGGCTGGGCGAGCTCACCCTGCCGCAGGCGGCGGAACAGCGCGTCGACGAGGAGCTGAAGAAGCTGGCGCTGCTGGAAACCGGCTCGCCGGAGTATGCGGTGACCCGCAACTACCTCGACTGGCTGACGCAGCTTCCCTGGGGCGTACACACCCAGGATTCGCTCGACCTGGAGCGCGCGCGCAAAGTCCTCGACGCCGACCATGACGGGCTCGAGGACGTCAAGGAGCGGATTCTCGAGTTCATCGGCGTGGGCATCATGAAGGGCGAGGTCTCCGGCTCCATCCTGCTGCTGGTCGGCCCTCCGGGCGTCGGCAAGACCTCGCTCGGCCATTCCATCGCGAACGCGCTGAACCGCAAGTTCTACCGTTTTTCACTCGGCGGCATGCGCGACGAGGCGGAGATAAAAGGGCACCGGCGCACCTACATCGGCGCAATGCCCGGCAAGTTCGTGCAGGCGATCAAGGACGCCGGTTCCTCCAACCCGGTGATCATGCTCGACGAGATCGACAAGATCGGCGCCTCGTTCCGCGGCGACCCGGCCAGCGCGCTGCTCGAGGTCCTGGACCCCGAGCAGAACAGCGACTTTCTCGATCACTACCTGGACGTGCGCTTCGACCTGTCCAAGGTACTGTTCATCTGTACGGCGAACCAGCTCGACACGATTCCCGGGCCGCTGCTCGACCGCATGGAAACCATCAAGCTCTCCGGCTATCTGGCGGAGGAGAAGCTCGCCATCGCACGCAACCACCTGCTGCCCAAGCAGCTGCGCCGCGCCGGCATCAAGAAGCGCGGCCAGATCCGGGTCGACAAAGCGGCGCTGCGGCGGATCATCGACGGGTACGCGCGCGAGGCCGGCGTGCGGCGCCTGGACAAGCACCTGGGACGCGTAGTGCGCAAGGCCGCGCTGCGGCTGCTGCGCGGCGAGCAGCCACCGGTTCGCGTTCGCGCCGGCGACGTGGAGCGCTATCTCGGCAAAGCGCCGTTTGTCGCCGAGCGGTCCCGTTCCGCAATCGGCGTGGTCACCGGGCTGGCGTGGACCGCACTGGGTGGCGCAATCCTGCATATCGAAGCGACGCGCATCCACACCCGCAACCGCGGCTTCAAGCTCACCGGGCAGCTGGGCAACGTAATGAAGGAATCGGCCGAGATCGCCTACAGCTACATCATGGCGAACGGCCAGCAATGGGGCGCCAAGGCGGGTTTCTTCGACGACTCTTTCCTGCACCTGCACGTCCCTGCCGGGGCCACTCCCAAAGACGGACCGAGCGCCGGCATCACCATGGCCAGTGCGCTGCTGACGCTGGCGCGGGGACGCAAGCCGTCGCGCACGCTGGCGATGACCGGCGAGCTGACGCTGACCGGCCAGGTGCTGCCGGTGGGCGGCATTCAGGAGAAGGTGGTCGCGGCCAAGCGGGCCGGTCTCAAGCGGCTGATCTTACCGGAGGCGAATCGCGGCGACTTCGAGGAATTGCCGGCGCACCTGCAGACGGGTCTGCGGGTGGATTTCGTGAGCGACTTCCCGGCGGTGGTGCCGCTGCTGTTCGACTGAGCGGACGGGCCCGCCTCACCAGCCGCTTGGCAGCGCGGTCTTGATGGTGATGCGCTTCTGCTCCACGGCGATGTAGCCGCCGCTGACCAGGTCCTTGAAAATGCGGCTGACCATTTCCCGCGACGAGCCGACCATCTGCGCGATGTCCTTGTGCGTGAGCGGCTCGTTCACTGTCATCTCCCCCTCCTCATCTTCTTCAGCCATGTCCAGCAGCACCCGCGCGATGCGCCCGTAGACGTCCATCAGCGCCAGGCTTTCGATGCTGCGGTCGGCCGCGCGCAGCCGCTCGCACAACCCGCGCATCACGCTCATCGCAAGCTTCGGGTTGCCCATCAGGATGCGGTCGAAATCCGCCTTGTTGATGATGGTGAACTCGCAGGAGTCCTTGGTCACGATCGACGCCGAGCGGGGCTTGTCGTCGATCAGCGACATCTCGCCGAAGTGCTCGCCTTCGTCGAGCACCGCGATCACGACTTCCTTGCCGGTCTCGCTGGTCTTGCACACCTTCACCTTGCCGCGATTGATGATGTAGATCGCGTTGGTGGTGTCGCCGTCGTTGATGATGGTCGCGTTACGCGGGTACTTGCGCACCACGCGTGTCTGCGCCAGGGCCTCCAGTTCGTCGCCCGTCAGCCCCGAAAACAGCGGCACTGCACCGAGAATTTCCAGGGTCGAGCCTAGCTTTGCCATAAGGTTCTCAAGAATCGGTGGTGGTCACGGCACGGTATAGCGCAATACGCCCGTCGCAATCAACCGGCAGGGCGCAGATGCACCGCAATCGGGCGCCGATCCGCGAATTCTCCACCATCGGCGCGACCTGGTTCACGTTTTACCCGGAAATTGTGACACACGGCCTACCGCACCGGTAAATAGGTCACAGTGACCCGGCGCCATACATCACGACGGACATTTGCGCCTTCGCATACAGTGTCAATCAAGCAGACAGCGTTACCAGCAAGCACGACATCTGAGGGGCCATGACCATACGGTGCGCCGGGCACAGGCTAAACGCCAGCCGCAGGCACTGATAAGGAGCGGAAAAAATGAGCACACCTTACGACATCGAGATATGCGATCACTGCGGCAGCGAGTTCGAAGTAGGCTACTGGCGTCGCGACCTCAATCTGTGCGAAGAATGCCTGTCGCTTGCCAACGAACTCACCAGAGGGGTCGACGCGCTGGAAGCCGAAACCAGCGAATTCGACCCTGACGACTGGGCGCCGGCCGAGCTGTACGCGGTAGACGAGCTGGGCATCGAGACTACCTTCAGCGGCTATTGACGGCCGCTGACACTTCCTCCTCCACCCTGCATTCCCCGCTCCACGAGCGGGGTTTTCTATTGCGGCGGCGCACGGCCAACACGCCCGCACGCACTTACCCGGGACCCGGCGCCTCGCGCATGATGTCCAGGCGCACGCCCAGCGGCCCGCGCGGCACCGTTGCGTACCAGCGCGCCCCGTCGCGCAGCAGCTCCACGACGACCGACGCCCCCGGCTCACCGCCGGCGGTGGCCGTCTGCAGATCGCCGATGCTGAACACCCGTGCGCCGGCATAGCTCAGCACCGTGTCGCCCGCGCGGATCCCGGCCTGCGCGGCCGGCGAATCCTGGAGCGTGCTGGTAACGACGATACGGTTGCCCTGCCCGTTGGCGTACAGGTACTGATCGTAGACCGCGTCGCCGAATTCGCCCCGCAGCACCTCGGCGGGGCTCGCCAGCCCGTCCATGGCGGTGCTGAAGCGCTCGCTGTTGCGCCACCCCTCGCGGGTCGCCTGGTCGCGCAGGTACAGGCGCTCCATTTCCATGGCGGCCAGCCGTTCCTCGATGTCCGCCGCCAGCGCCGGCTCGATACCGGCGCGCGCCAGCCGCTCGGCCACCGGCACCTCGGGCGGCTCGGGGAGCTCCTCACCGGCATCGGACGAACGATCGGAATCCGCCGCCAGCGAGGCGCCGGCGGAATCCGCGTCTGCCGGCGCGGCCCCGGCGGTTGCGGGGCTGGCGCGCTCCAGCACGCGCAGGCGCAGGGTCAGCGCCACGTTGTCTGCGGTCAGCTGGGCCAGCATGTCGGCCTGCGCGGCGACGTCTTCCGCCAGACGCGCCAGCCGCGCCGGGTCTTTTTCAGCGGCGTCCCGCGCGGCGTTGCCCGTGGAAGCGTCGCCGACCCACAGCAGCGTGATCAGCGCACCCAGGCTGGCGGCGGCCGCGCTGAGCAGAATTCGCTCCAGCCACGCCATCGTTCAGCGCAGGTCGTCGCGGGCGGCCGGTCCGGTGGACCGCTCGCCGTGGTTTCGCCGAGCGGCGGCGCCGGCGCCGTCGGGGCTGCTGCCGGGTTCGGGCAACTCGACCTCGCACAGCTCGCCCATGAACCGACCGGCATCGCTCGCCTGGACCACCGCGGCCTTGATCAGGTCATCGAAATGACGCGCGAGCGCCCGGATGTGCTCGGTGGTGTTGAAGACGAAATACATCTGTCCCACGAAAATGGATGCCCGTAAGGGGCCGAACACGGTATAGGGCACCGAGTAGTTTTCCAGGCCGTCGAACAGGTAAAGCCGCAGCGAGGGATACTGCGCGCTCAGCACCTCCCCCATGTGCATCAACTGCTTGCGCCGGATGGCCGGATCCAGCCCCATCCAGATGCCCTCGCCGCGGGCGAACACCTCCAAGGTCTGACGCGCCAGGCAGATCTCCACGTCGGTTTCCGGCAGCCTCGAGTAGGCGAGCTTGTCGTGGCTGGCCGCGATCGCCTGGTCGGCCGTCTTCACCGTGTAGTCGCGGTACTCGTGGCGCATGATCTCATCGATCTTGAGCAGGTCCGGAAGGCTGCTGGGCACGTAGCGGATCTTGTAACCGGCCGCCTCCTCGTGCCAGCGCGCCAGGTCCTGATCGACCGGACTGGCACGGGTGATCTGCATCGACTCCTGCAGCACCACCGCGCCCAGGCGCTCCTCGCCGCTCAAGCCGAGCAGCCAGTCCAGGCTCACCTGCAGGACCGACGCCACCGCCGCCACGGTGTCCGCGCGCGGCAGCCGGACGGCGTCGCTGGCCAGCAGCTGGGTCAGCGTGGAGCGGTCGACCCCGGCGCGCTCGGCCAGGCGGGCGCGGCTGAGCTGGCTGCGATCGATGGCCTCGAGCAGCCGCGCCCGGAACACGCGGCTCATGTCACGCTTGTTGACTGTACTCTCAACGTTGGTGCGTTCGGTCACTGAATTTTACTTTACGCAATTAATTTGCATATCTGTTCTCATACGCTCGTTGCGTAAACAGCCATTCTCAGGTTATTTGTAGGGTTATGCAACCGCGCGCCCGCCGATCCCACGCTGCTGCCCCCGCCATCGACCGGGTGGAGTGGCCGACCGTCTGCGTGGCGCTGGCGATCTACCTTGGACTGGGGCTGCTCACCTGGTTTCACGCATCCATCCCGGTCTGGCTGCTGCCGCTGCTCGGCGGGTACTTCGTCTGCTGGCATGGTTCGCTGCAACACGAGGTCGTGCATGGCCACCCCACGCCCTGGACACAGCTCAATCGAGCGATGGTGGCGCTGCCGGTGGCGCTGTGGATGCCGTTCTCGCGCTACCGCGAAACCCACCTCGCGCATCACCGTACCGAAGCGATCACCGCGCCCGGGTGCGACCCGGAATCATTCTACTGCACGCGCGCGCAGTGGCATGCCATGCCGCGCCTGCGCCGGATACTGCTCAGCGCCAATAACACGCTGATCGGCCGCCTGACCCTGGGCCCGCTGCTCACCATCGCCAGCTTCCTGCGCAGTGAATGGAAGACGCTGGGCGAACCGGGCCGTAAGGCGGTCTGGCTGCGTCACTGCGCCGGCGTGACCATCGTGCTCTGCTGGGTGACGCTGGTATGCGGGATGCCGCTTTGGCTGTACCTGCTCGCCTTCGCCTGGCCCGGCTTGAGCCTGACGCTGCTGCGTTCGTTCCACGAACACCAGCCCGCCGCCATTGCGGCGGATCGCACCAACAGCCTGCGCGCACCGCTGTGGCTGCGCCTGCTGTACCTCAACAACAATTACCATGGCGCTCATCACCGGCGACCGGATCTGTCCTGGTACGAGCTGCCGCGGCTGCACGGGAACCGCCGCTGGGATGGCAGCTATGCGCAGCTGTTTGCACATTTCTGGCAGCGCAAGGACTCGCCGGCCCACCCGCTGGGGGACTGTCCCACTTCCACGACTATGTGAGATCGATGCGCGCCGCGCCGGCAACCGGGCGATTAACCGGGTTGCGGCCAGCGGGGACTGTCCCCATTTCTCCGAACGGGTCGATTACTGTTTGTCCGCTTCGCGGCCACCCCCTCATCCCAACCCTTCTCCCGCGCGGGAGAAGGGCGTTCTTTCCCTCTCCCCTGGGGAGAGGGATCAAGGGTGAGGGAAATCGGGGGAGGCGCCCCAACGGGGAGAGGCGCAGGGGTGAGGGGTCTTGCGAGACTTGCTTTCCGTTTTATCTCGACCTCGCGCGCGCCGGCAAGTCTAGAAATCCGTCGCCACGCCGCCTTCGGCGATGCGTTTCGCAACGAATTCGTCCAGCGCCTCACGCACGCCGGCGTCGAGCGGCGGCGGCTGGTACTCGTCGAGCAGCTGGCGATAGATCGCGTGCGTGCGCTCCACGGCGGTGGGGCTCCCGGCCTCCCGCCAGCTCTCGAAGTTACGCCAGTCGGAAACCAGCGGCGCATAGAAGGCTGTCTTGTAGCGAGCCTGCGTGTGCGCGGCGCCGAAGTAGTGCCCGCCCGGCCCGGCCTCGGCGATCGCATCCATCGCCAGCGTGCCTTCGTCGACGATCGGCGGGCGCAGATACTCGCTCATCATCTGCAGCAGGTCCGCGTCCAGCACCGCTTTCTCGAACGAGGCGCACAAGCCACCCTCCATCCAGCCTGCGGCGTGCATCACCATGTTGGCGCCGCCCAGCAGCGCACCCCACAGCGACATCATCGACTCGTAGGCCGCCTGAGCATCCAGCGCGTTGGCGGCATTCACGTTGGAGGAGCGGAACGGCAGACCGTAGCGTCGCGCCAGCTGCCCGCTGATCTGCGCGGCCTGTGTGTATTCGGGCGTGCCGAAGGCAGGTGCGCCGGATTTCATGTCCACATTCGAGGTAAACCCGCCGTACACAACCGGCGCCCCGGGGCGCACCAGCTGTGTTAAAACGATACCTGCAAGGGCCTCTGCGTTTTGTTGCGCCAGTGCGCCCGCCAGGGTCACCGGGGCCATGGCGCCGGCCAGCGTGAACGGTGTCACCACCACGACCTGGTTGTGCCGCGCCATCTCGATGATGCCGTGCAGCATCGGGATGTCGAGCCGTAACGGCGAGTTGGAGTTGATGATGGTGAACAGGCTCGGCTGCTCGGCGAGCTGCTCGTAGCTCACGCCCCGCGCGATGCGCACGATCTCCAGCGCATCGAGGTTGCGGTCGCGCCCAAGTGAGTAGGCATGGAAGACTTTGTCGGTGAGCGTCACACAATCGCGCAGGCATTCGAGGTGGCGCACAGAGGCGTGTATGTCGACCGGTTCAACCGGGTAACCGCCCTGCATGTGCACGGCATTCAGAATCTGCGAGAGCCGCAGCAGGTCGCGAAAATCTTTCTGATTACCCGTGCGCCGGCCGCCGGCAAGATCGCTTACATTAGGCGCGCTGGCCACCATGCAAAATGCGATCGCGTTGCCGCCCATACGCACGTTGTGCTCGGGATTACGCGCGTGCAGAGTGAATTCACGCGGGGCCTTGGCGATTGTTTCCTGCACCAGCCCGCGGTCGAGTTGCACGCGCAACCCGTCATCGCCGACGGTGGCACCCGCGCGCCGGTAAATGTCTCGTGCCTCATCAAGCAGGATTTCAATGCCGAACTGCTCGAGAATCTGCAGGGAACCGAGATGTATGCGTTCGAGCTGCTCGGCATCGAGGATTTCGATCGGCCGGTAGACAAGGTTCGGTTGCCGCCACGGCGGTTGGCTCAATGCCTGGCCGCCGCGCCCCTTCGCCCGCGCGGTGCGCCCGCGCCGTCTGGGTGGATCGTCACTCATTGGAAGTTGTCCGGCACGGAGTGATGACAGCACCCGAACAATGTCGCGTGCGGATTCAGGTGCCTACGAAACCACCTACAAACCGCTCCGCGAAACAATACGCCAGAGCGAGGTAGTCCGAGTTCGGCAGCGAAAAATAACGCACGAACTCCATGCGCGTGATGTGTCCCGCGACATAGCTGTCGAGAAAAAACTGACTCGCGGGATGCAATCGCTCGGGAAACTCGCATAACGCCTGAACAACGACCGTGGTATCCATATGGAGATGACCTAACCCTGGTGCTATGTCAGCCTGTCTTCAGGGGGAGCGGGCGGCAAGCGACCCTGTCCGCATCCAACATACCGCATTGACCGAAATCGAAACCGTGTCTCTTTAGACAGGATTCCGCCCGGAATGTCAATGCAACGGCACGGGGCACCCGGCACCCATGAGGTCGGCGCCTGCCGCCCGATATCCGCCAAATGTGCCGCTTTTTGCCGCGATTCCGGCCAATTCGGCGATTCCCCCCCGGTCCAGATCGGGCGATCGAGAAATCCGGGCCACTGTGTAAGTTGCTGGTACTGCGTGCCATAATGCCCGGCATCAGTGAGATGCTGATATAAGATCAATCGAAGGAGGAGTTCAATGAAGCGTAAATATCTGGGTTCGGACAAGCGCTACATCCTAAAATCGGAAAAGGACTGGGCAGCCGAAACCCACGAATATCTACCCGAGCTGTGCGATCAATTGCATACAGCCGAAATCAACCGCCGCGATTTTCTGCGCCAGGCCTGTCTGCTGGGCATGGCGGCACCCGTGGCCTACGGGCTGGCCGGTGCGCTGACCGGCAGGCCTTTCTTGCCGCAAGCGGCGGCCGCCACACCAAAGAAAGGCGGCGCCTTGCGCGTGTCGATGCGCGTGCAGGAAATGACCGACCCGGCCACCTTCAGCTGGACGGAACCAGCCAACGTGTCCCGCTTCATGGTCGAGTACCTGACCCGCACCCAAGCCGATAACACCACGGTGCCTTACCTGGCCGAGAGCTGGGAAGCATCGGACGATCTGAAACACTGGGTATTCAAACTGCGCAAGGGCATAACCTGGTCGAACGGCGATGAGTTCACCTCAGAGGACGTTGCCCATAACGTCAACCGCTGGCTGGACCAGGATACGGGTTCTTCCAACCTCGGCCTGTTTGGCGCGATGGTCGAAGAATTCGACACCGGCAAGAAGAAAGACGGCAATCCCGTTATGGGCAAGCGCGGTATTGCCGGTGCAGTCGAGGTGATCGACAAACACACGATCAAGTTCAACCTGAGAAACCCGTCGCTGGCAATGCCGGAGAACTTCTACAACTACCCGGCCGCCATCGTACACCGCGGATTCGGCAAGGATTACAAGAACGATCTTTCTGCCAACCCGATCGGCACCGGTCCGTTCTCGCTGGCCGATTTTGCGATCGGCGAAAAGGCTATCCTGAAGAAAACACGCGACTGGTGGGCCGGCGATTTCTACCTCGATGAAATCCAGTACTTCGACCACGGCGAAGACACCAATGCCCATGTCGCGGCGCTGGTGTCTAAGCAGGTCGATATGATATTCCGCCTGCCCAACCAGTCGATCGAGACAATCAAACGCGTACCGCATCTGGAACTGCATCCTGTAACTACGGCGCAGACCGCGGTGATGCGTTTTCGTACCTCGGAAAAACCCTTCGACAACAAAAAGCTGCGCCAGGCAGTCGCCGCGTGCATGGATCATGACGAGATCCTCAAGGTGGCGTTCCGCGGCGCCGGCGTGATCGCCGAAAACCATCACGTATCTCCGATCCATCCCGAGTACGCGAAGCTGCCGCCGCTCAAGCGCGACGTCGAAAAGGCCAAGGCGCTGCTCAAGGAAGCCGGTTACGCCAACGGGATCGCACTAGAAATCGCCAACGGCGATACCGAAGGACCGTGGATGACCGACGCCTGCGCCGTGTTCAAACAGCAGTGCGAACCGGCCGGTATCACTGTGAACATCAACAAAATGCCCACCAACCAGTACTGGGAGGTCTGGGACAAGGCGCCCTGGGGTTACACCGCCTGGACACACCGTGCGCTCGGTACCATGGTGCTGGGACTTGCCTACCGCAAGGGCGTACCATGGAACGAATGCGCTTACGACAACCCGGCGTTCGACATGGCCCTGGACGAAGCCGAAGCGACTTTGGACGTCAACGAGCGCCGAAAGAAGATCGCGGTTTGCCAGAAAATCATTCAGGACGACGCCATCATCCCGCAACCGTTCTGGCGCACGGTCTACAAGGCCTCATCCAAACGGGTTAAGGGCCATAACACACACCCGACGCTCTATCATCAATTCCAAAATGTGTGGTTAGACGACGCTTAAGCGGAAAGGACCGCCGTGGGGACCTCTGTCCCCGCGGTGGCTCCTTTAGAATAATTAAGATCTGACCGCCGGCGATCGAGGCGTTCAATGCGCTCAACGGGATTTGAGCCAGGCTCTAGAGAACGCACGCGGCGGAGAGGAGGAGGAGGCAATGCTCAGAGTAATCGGCACACGGTTGGGCGTGATGGTGCTCATCATGCTGACCGTCAGCGTGCTGCTGTTTGTGATGAACGAGGGCGATCCGCGGCTTGTTGCGCGCAGCGTTCTCGGCCCCTACGCACAGGACGAACAACTGGACGCCTGGGTCGAACAGAACGGCTACGACAAACCGATGGCGGTGCGCTATCTCAACTGGGTAGGCCGTATCTTCGCCGGCGATCTGGGCGAATCGATTATATACAAGCAGCCGGTCAACAACATTTTCTGGAAGCGGCTGGGTAATACCGGCATCCTGGCCGGCATCACGTTTGCCATCATGGTGGTGGTTTCGCTGGCGCTCGGGGTGCTGGCCGGCATGAAGGAGGGCTCGGCGCGCGACCGCTTCATCTCGTTCATCTCGATATTCACGACTTCGATCCCGGAATACGCCAGCGCCGTAATACTGTCCGGAATCTTCGTTTTCTGGCTGGCCTGGCTGCCGGGCACAAGTGCCATGTCCGGCGGTTTTAACGCCGTCGAACTGGTGCTGCCGGTGGCGGTGCTTACGCTCTACGGATTTGGCTACGTGGCGCGCATGACGCGTGCGTCCATGGCCGAAGTCATGATGTCGAACTACATTCGCACCGCCGTGCTCAAGGGACTCCCCTACTGGCGTGTGATCATGAAACACGCGCTGCGCAACGCATTGATCGCACCCTTCACGGTCATCATGTTGCAGTTCAACTGGCTGCTCTCGGGCGTAGTGGTGACGGAATTTGCGTTCGGTTACAAAGGTTTCGGTGCACTGCTCCTGGAGGCCGCCCTGCGCAGGGATATTTTCGTGATCGAAGCGTGCGGGATCGTCGCGGTATTCGTTGCCGTCGGAACTCAGACCATCGGCGATCTGGTGTACACGTACCTGAACCCGCGCATTCGCTTCAGTTAGGGAGCAAGAAAAATGGCTATTGCAGAAAGTGCAAGGGAACAGATACCGACACCACCACCGGCGATCGTTCGCTGGCTGAGATCCATCGCCCTGTTGCGCGAGAGCTGGGTCGGCATGCTGGGCGGGGTCATTGTATTACTGTTCGTATTAATGGCGATCTTCGCGCCGCTGATCGCACCCTTCGACCCCAACCAACCGATACTGCCGTTTGCCTTCCCTGGCGATGCGGCACCGGATGGCGGCACCTTTGTGCTGGGGACCGATCACCAGGGGCGCGATATCCTGTCGCGCATCATGTGGGGCGGGCAACGGGTGCTGTTTTACGCCACGGCAGCCACCGTGTGTGCGTATGTCGTAG
>JAHELT010000178.1 GCA_024644045.1 Chromatiales bacterium
TTGCGTATTTTGACGAGGATTGCAGTGCCGCCACGGCTTTCGACCCAGCTAATCCCGGATTCCGATTCGACGCGCCGGCTTGCGTCGCGCGCGCCGGGCGCCCGCCGCCGGGCGCGCACACGCCGGAGCACATCGAGCAGGCGCTAGCCGCGTTTGCCGGAGTCGGGCGCGCGCTGGGAGTAATCCAATGAAAGCACTCGTCAAAGCCAGGCGCGAACCCGGTATCTGGATGCAGGACGTACCCATGCCGCAGGTCGGGCACAACGATCTGCTGATCAAGATCCGCAAGACGGCGATCTGCGGTACCGACGTGCACATCCACAACTGGGACGCGTGGTCGCAGGCCACGATCCCGGTGCCGATGACCATCGGGCACGAGTATGTCGGCGAAGTGGTGGAGATGGGTGAGGAAGTCAAAGGCTTCGCGCTGGGCGAGCGCGTCTCCGGCGAAGGCCATGTCACCTGCGGCCACTGTCGTAACTGCCGTGCCGGGCGCAAGCACCTGTGCCGCAACGCGATCGGCGTGGGCGTGAACCGCGCCGGGGCGTTCGCCGAGTATCTGGTGATACCGGCGTTCAACGCGTTTCCGATGCCGGAGGACATCAGCGACGAGATGGGCGCAATCCTCGACCCGTTCGGCAACGCCACGCACACCGCGCTCTCGTTCGACCTGGTCGGCGAGGACGTGCTGATCACCGGCGCCGGGCCGATCGGCGTCATGGCGTCGGCGATCGCGCGGCACGTCGGTGCGCGCCATGTGGTGATCACGGACATCAACGACTACCGCCTGTTGCTGGCTTCGAAGATGGGCGCGACCCGCGCGATCAACGTAACCCGTACCCGCCTCGAGGATGTGATGCACGAGCTCGGGATGCGCGAAGGCTTCGATGTGGGGATGGAGATGTCGGGCAGCCAGCAGGCGATGAGCCAGATGCTCGAGGTGATGAACCACGGCGGGCGGGTCGCGATTCTGGGGATTCCTCCCGGCGAGACGCAGGTCGACTGGAGCAAGGTGATTTTCAAGGGTCTCGTGCTCAAGGGCATCTACGGGCGCGAAATGTTCGAAACCTGGTACAAGATGGCGAGCATGCTGCAGAGCGGGCTGGACCTGACCCCGATCATCACCCACCGGTTCACGATCGACGACTACCTGCAAGGCTTCGAAGTCATGTGCTCGGGACAGTCCGGCAAGGTGATCCTCGACTGGCCGTGAGCGTTCGACCGGCGCGCGGCGGAGGGTGATTCCGCGAGCCGGTCCTGCTAATCTACGGTCTGCCCGGAGACCGGGCGACGCCTGCTAAGGAACAGCGGGCAATGATCTGATCATGCACAAGGAGGTGCACAATGACGCTACGCTTCACGCCGGCGGCGGTCCGGCATTCTCACCTGTTACACGCGCAACGGCACCGCTCGCCGGTGCGCCCGCGCTGCTCGCGCCAGATGGATCTCCAGGCCCTCGCGCTGCTCTGCTTTCTCACCCCCGCGCTGCTGACCACGGCTTGCGACACGCGCGACGACGAGGCAGCCAACGGAGACACACCGATCGACGAACCGCCGAGCAGCGACCCCCCGGCCGACGATCCGCCTGCTGATCCGGCGGCTATCGATAGCGTTGTTCCCGCAGTGGCATCGGCGAGCGGCAGCACGCTCGTGCGCATCACGACCAGTGGCTTCAGCGATGACTTTGTTACGCTGCCGCCGGCGGTGAGTTTTGGTGGCGTGGCCTCCGCCGCCGTGGTGGCACTGGATTCCGTCTCCGTGACGGCCGAGGTGCCCGCATCCCCCGCGGGCGACGTGGCGGTGCAGGTCATCGGCACGGCCTTCACCGCCGGCGTCGACCGTTTCGCGATCGTGCCACCCGTGGCGCCGGGCGAGGTGATCGTCAACGAGGTGCTGGCCAACCCGGGGGGGCTGGACGCCAACCGGGACGGCGTGCCCAGCAACCGGGATGACGAATTCGTCGAGCTGGTGAATGCGCGCGCAACGCCCGTCGATCTGAGCAGCTACTCGCTGCGCGACGCGACGGGCGCCCGGCACACCTTTCCCAACCCGACCACCGTCCCGGCGGGCGGTGCGCTGGTGGTGTTCGGCGCGGGTGACCCGGCCGCGGCGGCTCCCGGCTTCATGCCACCGCACGCGAGCGGGCAGGCGCAGCGCGCCAGCAGCGGTAGCCTGAGCCTCAACAACGGCGGCGAGACCCTGACCCTGGAATCGCCGTCCGCTGCGGTGATCGATACCCTGATCCTCGGCGCGAGCGCCGCGGGGGTCAGCCGCAATCGCAGCCCTGACGGCATGCCTGGCGCGGTGACGGATGCGCATACCGGCGTGCCCGGCAGCGTGCCCGAAGCGACCACGGGCGGGGACTTCTCCCCGGGCATGCGCGTGGATCAGACCGTGTGGTAGGTCGCGCCCTGCGGGCAGACTGACGCAAGGAAACGGGGGATTGCCCCCGTTTTCCTGCTGAACGCGGCGAGACCGCGCGCAGGTAACGATACGGTTTGGGATTCGTGGGGACAACGTGTAGGCTATCGCCGTCCGATCGAAAAATTACACATTGAAGGAGAGCACGGTGAAGTGGTTCGGAACGTTGTTATTTCTGTTTGGACTGGTGGCTGTTTATCCCGCCTGGGGCGGTGATGCGGCGGCCGGAAAAGCCGCCTACGGCGTCTGCCTCGCCTGCCATGGCGCTAATGGGGAAGGCAACGCTGCGGTGAACGCCCCGGCGCTGGCCGGGCAGCCGGCGTGGTACACGGCCCGCCAGCTCAACAACTATAAACAGGGGATTCGCGGTACCAATCCCAAGGACACGTACGGCACGCAGATGCGACCGATGTCGATGACGCTCGCCGATGACACGGCGATTGCGAACGTGTCCGCGTATATCGCTTCGCTCTCGCCGCCGAAGAACAAGGCGACGCTGGACGGCGACGCCGGCAAGGGGAAGGCGCTGTACGGCACCTGCGTCGCGTGCCACGGCGCCAAGGGCGAAGGCAACGAGGCGCTCAACGCCCCCCCGCTGTCGATGCTGCAGGACTGGTACCTGGTCAGGCAATTGGCGAACTTCAAAGCGGGGATTCGCGGTGCCGATCCCAAAGACGCCTACGGGGCGCAGATGCGGCCGATGGCGATGATTCTGGCTGACGAGCAGGCGATCAAGGACGTGTCCGCCCACATCGTCACCCTCGGCCAGTAGCGGACGGTCACCCGGCCGGCAGCCCGGGTACGGCAACCCGGACCGGCTCTCACAGCGCGCGGGCGACAGCGCATATCGCCTCGAAAGCGATGTCGATGTCTTCCGGGCGGGTGTCGAACTGGCCGGCCACGAAGCGGATCACCAGCCGGCCGTCGTGTTCGGTTTGTGTCAGGTAGATACGGCCGTCGTCGTTGATCGCATTGACCAAACGCAGGTTCAGCGAATCCAGGTCGGTGTGGTTGCGGCCCGGCGTGTAGCGGAATGAGAACAGCGACAGCACCGGCGCGGTGACGATTTCGAAGTCCGGTTCGGCGCTCAGTCGCGCCGCCAGCTGTCGGGCCAGCCTAACGTGCCCACGGATACGGGCACGCAGTCCTTCCAGTCCATAGGCGCGCAGCAGAAACCAGACTTTCAGTGCGCGGAAGCGGCGCCCGAGCTGGACCGACCACTCGCTGAAGTTGATCACCCCGTCCTTGCCGTGCGTTTTCAGATACTCGGGCTGAATGGCCAGCGTCTTGACCAGGGTCTCCGGCTCGCGTACGAAATGCGCCGAGCACTCCATGGGCGTGCCGAGCCATTTATGCGGGTTGAACACGATGCTGTCCGCCAGCTCGACCCCTTGCCACAGCGTTCGGAACTCGGGGCAGATCATCGCGGAACCGGCCCAGGCCGCATCGACGTGCGTGTAGAGATCCGCCTCGCTCGCGGCTTCGCAAACCGCCCGCACGTCGTCCGTGGCGCCGACCGAGGTGCCGCCCACGTTCACCACCACGCCCGCCGGCAACAGCCCCCGTTCGCGGTCCGCCGCAATCGCGGCGCGCAGCGCGTCGACGTCCATGGCAAGGTTGCGGTCCGTCGGGATCTTGACCAGATTGCGCTGCCCCAGCCCGGCTATCCACAACGCTTTGTCGACAGAGCTGTGGGTGCGGGACGAGGCGTAGACGCGCAAGGCCGGGTGGCCCGTGAGTCCGTCCCGGTTTCCCGACCAGTCGAGCGCGCGCTCGCGCATGGTAAGCACCGCGCACAGCGTTGCGGACGATGCGGTGTCCTGAAGAACGCCCTCGAACACCTCGGGCAACCCGACCGCCTGGCGCAACCAGTCGACCATGCGGATTTCCAGCTCGGTGGCGGCGGGCGAGGTCTGCCATAACATGCACTGCGCGGCCATGACGCCGGCAAGCTGCTCGGCGACGACCGCCGCGGGCGCCGCGTTGGCCGGAAAGTACGCAAAGAAGCGCGGGTGCTGCCAGTGCGTCATGGCATCGGGCACGATGCGCTCGAAGTCCGCGAAAATAGCTTCCATGGGCTCGGCCGTTTCCGGTGGCGCCGCGGCGATCATTCCGGCGACGGCGCCCGGCGCAACCTGGGCGCGCACCGGCCGGCTGGCCAGCGAGGCCCGGTAGTCCGCGCCCCAGTCGGCCGCACGGTGCGACCACTCACGGAATGCTTCGGTGTCCATCAGTTCTCAAACCATGCCCGGCCCGGTCCGGGCACTGACTATTGCGCTTCGATCGTTCCGGTATGCTGCACGACGACCGGGTAGCCTTCCAACGCCGTCGGCAAGCTCTCACGCACCGCCGGGGTGTCTTCGGAGATGCCGACGATAATCGCCTGCTCGCCGTCGGCCGCCAGGCCGATGCCGACCGAGACCACACCCGGGGTCGCCAGCAGGTCCGGCTCATGGCGGGCTTTCACTTCACGTATTCCCACGTCGCTGCTCCCCGCTGCCAGTAGCAGCGCCAGCAAAAGTTGACGGATCACAGCGACACATTGAGCGCGGAGAAAACGTTTTCGATGCGGTTCATGATGGTCGTGGTGTTGCTGCCGGCGAACAGCAGTCCGACCAGACGCCGTTCCATGTCCAGCACTGCCGAGCCGCTGTCCCCGCCCTGGCTCATCGCGCCTGCGAGCAGCTGATCGGTGAACTGGGCGATGTTGCCCGGACCGTACTGCACGTTGACGGTTACGTCGATCTGCTGGATCTCGCCGGTGGTAAGCCCGGTCGTGCGGCCGCTCTTCTGGAGGGCCATGCCGAGCGTGGCCTGCGCAGAGCCGTTCAGTTCTCCGATCTCGAGTATATCGTTGCTCACGTCGCCGGCGTTCAGCGGGCGGGCGAGCGCCGCGTCGACCAGGTTGGGGCTCATCTGCGGGCGCACGATACGGTAGCGCGTGCGGCTGCCGATCGCTGAACAGCCGGCATTGAGCAGCGCGATGACTCCGCTTGCGAACGGGCAGTCGCTCGGCGGCTCGGGCTGGTTGAACGTGATCTCGACGAAATCGTCGAGCTCAGCGATCTGGTCTGCCGGGTTGCGGCCGCCGTCGGCGGGGCCTGGCTGCAGTATCGGATCGCCTCGCTGAGCATCGTTACTGTTGGCGAGCACGTGGTTGTTGGACAGGATCAGCACCTCGCCGCCCCGTCTGACCAGGCAGCCCAGCGTGCCCGCGGTGATGTCGGGGTGTCCGATACTCACGCCGCCCGGCGCAGGGCGGTGCCGGGCGGTACGTGACTGCAGCGCGCGAATCCGCCCGGTCTCGACCACGTCGGTCGGCACGCCGTTGACGGTTTGCGGCACGCGGTCGGACGCGGCCAGCTTGTCCGGTGGCAGTTTGCGCACCACCGAGCAGACGATGGACGGTGTATCGGTCCGGTTGCCCGCCGTGGTCTTGTAGCCCACGCCGGTGGCTACGACGTTGCCGTGTTTGAGCAGATCCCCGGCGGTGGATTTCAATGTGTCGCATGCGGTGGTGATGTCATCGGCCATTGGTCGACTCCTTGTCTGTTGGTATCGGGTGAGGGGCGGCTGGTGTAATCATCGGCTCCACGCGCTGGCGCCCGATCACGTTGTCTTTACATCGTCGGTTCAGCGAGTCCGAATACTACACCGGTAAACGCGCACGCGGCGGGCAAATTTCAACACCGGCTGACGGCCCGCGGCCGATTGGTTTATGCTACGGCCCGTGGAGAATGCCGATCTCAAAGCGGCAGGGCTTAAGGTCACCTTGCCGCGTGTCAAGGTGCTCGAGGTGCTGGAGGGCGCGGAGCCGCACCACCTGAGTGCCGAGGACGTGTACAAACAGCTGTCCGATGCCGGCGAGTCCGTAGCCCTGGCCACGGTTTACCGCGTGCTCACCCAGTTCGAGGCCGCGGGCATCGTCGATCGCCACAACTTCGACGACGGCCGCGCGGTGTTCGAGCTGGCCAGCGATTCCCACCACGATCACATGGTCGATATCGATACCGGCGAGGTGGTCGAATTCGTCAACGCGCGGATCGAGAAGCTGCAGCGTAAGATGGCCGAGGAGCGCGGCTACGAGCTGGTCGATCACCAGCTCGTGCTCTACGTCAAGAAACGCAAGTAGCCCACCCCGGGCTCGGGGGCCGCGCCGCTGGCGGTTCGGCCGGCAAGACTTTTCGATAGTCGTTCGCAATCGCGAATCATTTGCAATAACGGCTCAAATCACGTATAAGTCGCTCGAATCCTAAATAGGATTGATTCTCATTACGTTCTGGAGACTCTGATGCGAACTTTACTCACCGGTGCGCTCGCTGCGGCGCTCACACTGCTCGCCGTACCGGGTTTCGCGGCCGGCGAAATCAATCTGTACTCGTACCGCCAGCCGTTCCTGATCGAGCCGATGCTGGAGCGGTTCACGCAGCAGACCGGTATCAAGGTCAACGTGGTTTTCGCGGAGAAGGGCATGATCGAGAAGATCAAGTCCGCCGGCGCCAACAACCCTGCCGATGCCGTGCTGACCGTCGATATCGGGCGCCTGGATGCGCTCAGGGAGGCCGGTCTGCTGGAGCCGGTGAAATCGAGCGTGCTGGAGGCGAACATCCCGGCCGTCTACCGCCACCCCGATGGCCTTTGGTTCGGTCTCACCACCCGCGCGCGGGTTGCACTGGTGAGCCGGGAGCGCGTCAAGCCCGGCGAGCTGACCACCCTGGCGGATCTCGCCGATCCGAAAATGAGCGGCCGCCTGTGCATGCGCTCCGGCAAACATGTGTACAACATCGGGCTGATCGCCTCGGTGATCGCACACCAGGGAGAGGCGGGCGCCGAGCAGTGGCTGCGCGGCGTGAAGCGGAATCTGGCGCGCAAACCCCAGGGCAACGACCGGGCGCAGGCCAAGGGCATTTACGAAGGCGTTTGCGATGTCGCCATCGGCAACCACTACTACATGGGCAACATGTCGACCAACGATAAGAAGCCCGAGCAGAAGGCGTGGGCCGGCGCGGTCCGCGTGCAGTTTCTAGACCAGAACGGCCACGGTCAGCACGTCAACATCTCGGGCGCCGGTGTGATCAGGAATGCCGCAAACAAGGCCAACGCAATCCGGCTGCTGGAGTTTCTTGCCAGCGACGAAGCGCAGCGCATGTACGCCACAACGAATTTCGAGTATCCGGTCAAGGCGGGCGTCAAGACCCACCCGCTGGTGGAATCGTGGGGCAGTTTCAAGCCCGATACGCTGAGCCTGGAGGCGATCGCACGCCACCGCAAGGCGGCGAGCAAGCTGGTAGACAAGGTGCAGTTTGACGTCGACAGCTGATCGGGCCCGGCCGGGTCACTGTGCCGCGAGGCGAGCTTCGTCGAACCTCGCCTCGCCTATCGCTTCGAGATGAACGCTGTCATGCACCCCCTCGGATGGCTGCGCACGCGCCGGACGCGCGCGCCGGCCGGGCTGTGGACCCTGGTCACGCTGATGATCGGAGCACTGGTGGCGGTACCGCTGTCGTCCATCGTGATCATCGCGCTCAACCCTGCAGACGACATCTGGACGCACCTGGTAACGACGGTGCTCCCGGTGTATGTCTCGAACACGCTGTGGCTGATGCTCGGTGTGGGTGTCGGAACGATCACCCTGGGTACGTCGACGGCCTGGCTGGTAACGATGTACAGCTTCCCCGGCCGCCGCGTTCTGTCCTGGGCATTGCTGCTGCCGCTCGCGGTGCCGAGTTACATCCTGGCGTTCGTGATCACCGACCAGCTCGAGTACGCGGGCGCCGTGCAGGGCGCCCTGCGCGGGCTGTTCGGCTGGACGTCCGCGCGCGACTACTGGTTCCCCGAAATCCGTTCCCTGGGTGGCGCCATTCTCGTCATGTCCCTGGTGTTGTATCCGTACGTCTATCTGCTCGCACGCGCCGCCTTCCTGGAGCAGTGCTTCGGGCTGTTCGAGGTGAGCCGCTCGCTGGGTCGCGGGCCGCTGGAGAGCTTCGTGACAGTCGCGATCCCGCTCGCACGGCCGGCGATCGCGGTGGGTGTGTCGCTGGCGTTGATGGAGACGCTGAACGACTTCGGCACCATAGACTTTTTCGCCGTGGCGACGTTGACCGGGGGTATCTTCGACGTCTGGCTGAACATGAACAACGCCGCCGGCGCCGCCCAGCTCGCGCTGGTTCTGGTCAGCTTCGCGCTGGTGCTGGTGTTTCTGGAACGCGCCAGTCGTCGCTCGCGTCGCTACCATCACACCTCTTCACGCGTGCAGGCACTGCCGGAGTATCCCCTGTCGCGCACCGGGGGTGTCCTGACGATGCTGTGGTGCGCATTGCCGGTGGCGTTGGGGTTTGTGCTGCCGGCCGCCGTGCTCGGTCACTACGCGTTGAAGTTCTACGCCGTGACCCTGGAGGCGGACTACTTCCGCTACGTGTGGAACAGCGTCCGTCTGGCCACGTGGGCGGCCGTGGCGGCCACGTTCGTCGGCATACTGCTGGCGTACGGTGTGCGCATGGCGCCACGCCCCGCTATTCGCGGGCTCACCGAGTTCGCCACCATCGGCTACGCCGTTCCCGGGGCCGTGCTCGCCGTGGGCATACTCGTGCCGCTGGGCTACCTGGACAACGCGTTGGATCAGCTGAGCCGCAGACTCTTCGACCTGCCGCTCGGGTTGCTGATCAGCGGCACGGCGACCGCGCTGGTGCTGGGGTATGTGGCCCGATTCCTCGCGCTCAGCTACCGGACCGTGGATGCCAGCCTGACCCGTATCACGCCGAGCATGGAGGCTGCGGCCCGTACGCTCGGCTGCGGCCCGGGTGGTGCGCTGGTCAAGGTGCACTTGCCGCTGATCAGGGCGAGCGTGCTGACCGCCGCCCTGCTGGTGTTTGTCGATACCATGAAAGAGCTGCCGTTGACGCTGATTCTGCGACCGTTCAACTTCGAAACGCTGGCGACGTTCGTGTATCAGTACGCGTCAGACGAACGTCTGGAGGAAAGCGCGCTCGGCGCGCTGACCATCGTTGCGGCCGGTGTCATCCCCGTGCTGTTGTTGAGTAGAACCATCGCGCGTTCGCGCCCCGGCCAGCACCACACCTGAGACCGCGCTGGCGCATACGCCCAGACATCGGCACGATTGGTTAAGATCGTGGCATTGCTAATCCGGCGGCCGTTTGCGACGATTCGAGGTTGAATGCAACGGAGATGAGTATGAAGCAAGGCCATCTGACGGGGTTGCGGCGCGCTCTGCAGGCGAAGAACCAGCGCTCGGCGGAGCAACTGGCCGAGTGGCTGGAGGACTTGCAGGACGTCT
>JAHELT010000179.1 GCA_024644045.1 Chromatiales bacterium
TTTCAGCCCGCCGTTGTTCCAGATCACGATGGGCAGCGGCAGCGCCAGCTCGGCCGCGGTCACCAGCTCCTGCACGGTAAACATGAAACCGCCGTCGCCGGCAAGTACGACGAAAGGCCGGCCTGGCAGCGCGAGCATCCCGCCGATGGCGTTCGGCAGCCCGCAACCGAGCGTGCAGTAACCCGCCGGATAGTGCCAGAGCCGCGGCTGAGCGACCTCGAAAGCGAACGCGCCGGTGTAGACCAGCTGCGTGATATCGCCGGCGATCACGGTGTCCGCAGGCGCGACGCTGCGCAGCAGCTCGAGAAACACGATGTGGCGCTGCTCGCTGTCGGTCGTTTCACGGCGCAGGGATTGACGCAGTTCGGCGACTTTCCTGTGGCTCTCCAAGCTGCGCGCCGGCTTCGTTCGCAGTGCCTGCCACAGTGCCGCGCTCGCGGCGGCCGCATCGGCGACGATACCGATCCCGGCAGGGTAGAGGTCGTTGATCTTGCGTGCGTCGAGGTCGATGCGGATCAGCCGTTCCGGCAGCGGCAGGCGCGCCACGAAGCTGTCCGTTTCGGCCAGCTCGGTCCCGATCGCCAGCACCACATCGGCCGTGCCGAGAAGTACCTGCGCCGATGCGCGCACGATGGCGCCGCCCAGCGAGAGCGCATGGTCATCCGCCAGGATTCCCTTGCCCGCGTTGGAGGAGAATACGGGTGCGTCCAGGTGTTCGGCGATCTGCACGATGTACGGCGCGGCGTCCACCGCGCCGCCGCCCACGTAAAGCATCGGGTTGTCGGCGTCGTGAAGCAGCTGGGCGGCACGCTCGATGGCCGCCAGATCGGGCAGCGGGCGCGCGGGCGGTGCCACCGGCTCCCACGTGTCGTCTTCCACCGGCATGGCGAGCACGTCCAGCGGCACGGCAATATGCACCGGCCGGGGCCGAGTCGCGGCGAACAGCGAGAACGCCTGGCCGAGCAGAACAGGAACGTCAGCGGGCCGCATCGCGGTTGCGCTGAAGCCGGTAAGCGGGGCGCTGACGTCCGTCAGGCGCGGCACCTCGTGCAGTGCCCCCCACCCTTTTCCGAGCGTCTCGCTCGCCGCATCGCTGGATATCATCAGCACCGGCACCGAATCGGCATAGGCCTGGCCGATCGGGGTGAGCGCATTGGTCACGCCGGGTCCTGAAATCACCACGCACACGCCCGGTTTCCCGCTGGTGCGGGCGTAGCCGTCGGCCATGAAGCCGGCGCCCTGCTCGTTGCGGCTCTGGACGTGCCGGATACTGCTGCCGGCAAGTCCGCGGTAGAACTCGAGCGTGTGTACCCCGGGAATGCCGAACACCGTATCGACACCGTATGCCTCCAGCAGCCGCACCAGCGCCTGGCCGCAGCGTATCTGCTCACCCATTAGCGTTCTCCACCATGCGCTTGCCTGCGTTGCCGCCGTGCGTTCAGAGCGCCTCGATCAGCTCCGGCAGTTTCAGACGCTGGATCTTTCCGGACGGGCCCTTGGGCAGGGAGTCCATGAAATACACCCGTTTGGGCGCTTTGTAAGCGCCGATGGAATCGCTGCAGAACGCGGCCAGCTCGGCCTCCGTGCAGTCGAACCCCTCACGCAGCACCACGCACGCAACCACTTCCTGCCCGTAGTTCTCGTCGGGAACGCCCACCGCCGCCGCTTCCAGCACGGCGTCGTGCGTGTAGAGCACCTCGTCGATTTCACGCGGCGCGATGTTCTCACCGCCGCGGATGATCAGTTCTTTGGAACGCCCGGTGAGGAAATAGTAGCCTTCGCTGTCGCGGTATCCGAGGTCGCCGCTGCAAAACCAGCCGTCGCGAAAGGCGCTTTCCGTGGCCTGTGGATTCTTGTAGTAGCGCGCGAGCAGATTGTCGCCGCGATACACGATCTCACCCGTCTCGTTGTCAGGCAGGACGCTGCCACCTTTGTCGATGACGCGCGCCTCGCAGCCGAACGGTTTGCCCACCGAGTTCGTCTTGCGCGGCAGCGGCGGCATCGGGTTGGTCATCACCGTGCCCGCGGTTTCGGTCAGACCGAGCGTCTCGATGATCGGCACTTTGAAGGTGGACTCCCACTGCCCGAGCATGACGCCCGGCAGCGCCGAGGTGGCCGAGCGCGCGAAACGAAACGCACTCAGCTGCGATTCCTCGCCGAAGCGGTACGGCTCATCGCCGGCGCGATCGAGCAGGTACTTGACGATCGTGGGGACGATGCTGGACCAGGTGCAGCCGTATCCGGCGATCAGGTTCCAGTACTCGCGGGCGCTGAAACGCCGCGGCATCA
This sequence comes from Chromatiales bacterium, assembly GCA_024644045.1. Lineage (GTDB taxonomy): Bacteria > Pseudomonadota > Gammaproteobacteria > JAHELT01 > JAHELT01 > JAHELT01. Next base: position 2,290 of record JAHELT010000179.1, read on the forward strand.
CCACACTGCTGCCGCTTGCGAGCGGCGCCGCCACCGTGACCATCGCGCCGTTGATGTGGTAGAGGGGCAGCACGCACAGCGCCCGGTCCGCCGGGGACAGCTGGTGCCCGCCTGCCACGTTCTGGCCGCCGCTGACGATCGCCCGTTGACTGAGCACGGCGCCTTTCGGCACGCCCGTGGTCCCTGAGGTGTACAGCAGCAGCGCCGGATCGGTTGCCTCGGGCTCATGGCGTGCCGCCGGCGTGCCGGGGGCTGACGCCGGCCAGTCCGGCCCGCTCTGCTCGTCGGTATCGATGACGCGAAGCGCGCGGGGAAATCCCTCGAGCACACCGGTGAGTTTTTCGCGATAACCGGTGCCTATGAACAGCAGTTCGGCATCGGAGTGCGCCAGCACGTAAGCGAGTTGCCGGGTGCCGGCGACGGCGTTCAACGGCACCACGACCCTGCCGCTGGCCATGATTCCGAGCAGCAGCAGCGTCGTCCAGTAGCCATTGTCGAGCAGAAAAGCGATTTTTGCACCGGGCGCCACGTTCAGCGCGTCGAAGTGGGCCGCAAGCTTGCGGGTGTGCGAGGCAAGCGCTTCGAACGTCAGCCGGGCTTCGTTCTCCGGGCAGATCAGGAACGGCGCCTGCGGATCCCGTTCCGCCTGGCGCTCGATGAGCGTTGAAACCGTGGCCATGATGATCGTGTTGAACTTGCTCTGAGACCCGGACCGCGGCCCTGGCGCAACAATGCGCGCAAGCCTAAGTATCCCCTTTCACCGCGTCAAGTTGCTTTGATGTACAGTCGAGGACGCTTTTGCTACGCTCGCGGCGGATGCGCACCGGCGCATCCTTTGCGGGAACCCCCATGCAGCTCAACGAATACGAAAAGGCGATGCTGTCCGGTGCATTCGGCCGCGGGCGCGCCGAGGCACTGCACCAGCAGATCCAGGTGGGCGAGTTTTTCGATGCCCCGGATTTCGTGAGCGTGAGCCAGGTGCACATGATGGCGGATACCGAATCGCTGGGCGAAGCGGGCGTGGCCTACCTCGAGGATCTCGCTGCGCTGCCGGAGAAGGAGCGCACGGTGCTGGTGCCTACGGTCACCGATCCGCGGGGTATCGATCTCTGCCGCTACCGGCGCCTCAAGCAATGCGCCGAATGGGCGACACTCGAGCAGCGTACCATCGATGCGCTGCAGCGCCTGGGCATTCTGCTGACCGACACCTGCATCAACTACCAGACCGTGCAGCCGCCGGTGTACGGGGAGCATCTGGCGTTCGGCGATACCGGATCGGTGATTTACGCGAACAGCGTGTGCGGCGCGCGCTCCAATTTCGAGGGCGGTCCGGCGGCGTTGAACGCCGCGTTGACCGGCCGTGTGCCGCGCTACGGCTACCACCTGAATGAACGGCGCCGGGGTACGCACCTGTTCGAAGTTCGGTTCACGCCGCGCGACTGGTCGGACTGGGGCGCGCTGGGCGCGCTGGTGGGCCAGCGCAGCGGTTCATACTGGAGCGTGCCGGTGATCACTGGAATCGATTCCAACCCTACTTCTGACGAGTTGAAGCACTTCGGCGCGGCGCTGGCGAGCTATGGATCGGTGCCCCTGTTTCACATGCTGGGGGTGACGCCGGAGGCACTGCAGGATGCGCTTAGTCTGTTCGAGCAGGAGCCGCCGCCGGCAATATCCCTGCAAGACGGCGACGTGGAGGCGTTTTACCGCTCGTTCGGCCGCCACCGCGGTCAGGTCGACGTCGTTGCGCTGGCAGCTCCGCAGCTGTCGCTGCTGGAGCTGCAGCGAGTCGCCGGGATTCTCGGCGATCGCCACGTGCATGAAGGCACCGATCTGGTGATTGCCACCTCGCCCGAGATCAAGGCCGCCTGTGACCGGCTCGGCATCACGGCGGTGATCGAGGGCGCGGGCGGGATCCTGCTCGAAGGTGTTTGCTTCTATCAGATGTACGCGCGGGAAACCGGTGCGCTGAACGGGTGGCGGCACCTGGTGAGCAACTCGGCCAAGCTGGTCAACATCATTCAGGGCTACGACTACGAGCCGCGCCTCGCGACCACGCAGCAGTGTATCGACGCGGCGGTCAACGGGCGTCTGGATTAGCATCGCGGCGCGGCAGTGTCACGCACCGTCAAAGGTCACAAGGGCATCGGCGCGAAGGTCACCGGGGTGGCGCTGGTCGCGCGCGACAACTTCAGTGCCCGCTATGACCTCGACCGCATCAACGGGGTATTCTCGCGCAAGGCGCACGCGCTCTACGGCGAGCGCTACGTGGGACGCGTTCTGGTGCTGGACACGGCGAAAGGCGGCGTGGCGAGTTCGTGGATGCTGCGTGAGATGAAATCGCGCAACATGGCGCCCGCCGCGCTGCTGCTGAACGCCGCCAACCCGATCATGGCGCAGGGCGCGGCCTTTGCCGAGCTGCCGTTCATCGACCGTTTCGAAGAGGACATCACGCAAGCCATTGCCACCGGCGACACCGTGACCGTCGATCCGCAGAACGGCCTTGTCGTCATCGGCTGAGGCCTACACGGCGCGGACGCCCGAGCGCGTGCCGCCCTAGCGTGCTACGGTGCCGTTCACTGCTTACATTGCTTTTGTGTCGCGCGAGCCGCGTTTTCTTGCTTTCGGCTTTCTGGCGGCGTTCGGGTCGAGTTTCGGGCAAACCTATTTCATCGGTATTTTCGGGCCGAGCATCCAGGCCGAGTTCGACCTGAGCCACACTGCCTGGGGCACCGTGTACATGCTCGGCACGCTGTGCAGCGCATTACTGCTGCCGTGGACCGGGCGACAGATCGACGTGCTCGACCTTCGCCTGTACGTGGTGTTTGCCTGTGGTCTACTGACCGCCGCCTGCCTGTTCGTCTCGCTTATCCCGGGGGCCGTCGCGCTGGTTTTCGCCGTGTTCCTGCTGCGCCAGTCGGGCCAGGGCCTGATGAGCCACACGGCCATCACCAGCATGGCCCGCTATTACGAGCGTGAACGCGGCCGCGCGATCGCCGTCGCAAGCGTCGGGTTCGCGGCCGGCGAAGCGCTGTTGCCGGTGCTCGCCGTGACGTCGATCGCGCTGATCGGCTGGCGGATGTCGTATGCGGGCGTGGCGCTGGTGGCGGGGCTGGTGCTGCTGCCCGCTTTGCTGTGGCTGTGCAAGGGGCACGGTCAACGTCACGAGGCGTACGTGCAACGCCTGCATGCCGCCAGTCGGATGCAGCACGGTGGTCTGCATTCCTGGACGGTCCGAGAAATGCTCGGCGACGGCCGCTTCTACCTGCTGCTGCCCGGGGTCATGGCGCCCGGCCTGATCCTGACGGCGATGTTCTTTCATCACCTGAACCTGGCCGACGCAAAGGGCTGGTCGCACGCATGGATCACGGGCAGCTACATCGTGTACGCGGCGGCCAGCATCGCGACTTCCCTGCTCTCCGGCGCGCTCGTCGACCGCTTCGGGGCTGCGCGCATCGTGCCGCTGATGCTGATCCCGCTGGTGTTAGCGCTTGCGATTTTCTGGGCGTTCGACAGCAAATGGACCGTGTGGCCGTATCTCGTGCTGAGCGGGGTCAATATCGGGATTGCGTTCACGGCGGTGTCTGCCATGTGGGCCGAAGTCTACGGCGTGCTGCACCTCGGTGCGATCAAGAGCCTGACCCGGGCCGTCGGGGTGTTCGCGTCGGCGCTGGGTCCGGTGATCATGGGCGCCCTCGCCGATGCCGGGCTGCCGATCGTGGACGTGTGCCTGCTGTTTGCCGCCTACGCCCTGCTCGGCACCGTGCTCATGAAATTCGCCTTACGCCCGCGGGCGGTATTGACCGCGGCGTCAGAGCATCGCGAGCCCTGAGCGGTGTTAGCCTGCATATTGCATGAAGGATAACTCCGGGCATCCCTGCCCTTGCGCCCTGCGGGCCAGCGACTCGCTGTTCAAATTGTCCCAGACAATTCAGTCGCTTCTCGGGGGAAATGTGGCTGAGCAGATCGGACTATCGCCTGCGCAAGCATAGCCGGACCAGGATTCAAAGGGGATTGTCCGATCTGCAACGCCGGAGACACTAGCGGCCCGGTTCGCGCGCCTCGTACTGGGGCAGCGCATCGGCGATCACGTCCCAGTCGGCGCGCGATGTGGCGAACGTGTGCGCGACCGGCTTTTTGCCGAGCGGCGTATCGAGCGTGCCCAGGCGCAAGCGTACCAGCGCCGGGTTGTCAGGCCAGCGCACATAGAGCGGCGTGCCACAGGTGCTGCAGAATGCGCGCAGCTTCCCCGGCGAGGATTCGTACTCGCGCAGGCAGCGCTCCCCTCGTAACAACCGCAAATCCGTGACCGCGACCGGGGCGTTTGTGGCGTACGCCGATCCCGAGGCCTTGCGGCAGGAGCGGCAGTGGCACATCACCGGATCGCCGATTTCGCCGTGTACGGCGTAGGCGATCGCCCCGCACAAACAGCTGCCCTCATAGGTCATGTCTGCTCCAGTTCAGGGAAGGTCACGCATCGCGCGTGACGGTTTCCGGGACGCGTGGGCGCACCGGACGCAACAGGTTCAGGACCATAATTCCTGCTGGCGAGCCGGATCCGGCAACGCGTGCTCGTGCTCGAGCAGCCAGCGCTTGATGTGCAGTCCGCCGCCGAACCCGGTCAGCGACCCGTCGGCGCCGATCACCCGATGGCATGGAATGATGATGGGAATCGGATTCGCGCCGTTGGCCGCACCCACCGCGCGGCTGGCGGTCGGTTTACCCAGACGAGCCGCCAGCTCGCCGTAGGAAATCGTGGTACCGAAAGGAATCGAGCGCAGCGCCTGCCAGACACGCTTCTGAAACGCCGTGCCCTCCGGTTCCAGACTCAGGTCGAACCCGCTGCGCGCGCCGGCGAAGTATGCCTGGATCTGCTGTGCGGCCGCGCGCATCGTATCGTCGCTGCGCCGCCAGTCCGGTTCCGGCGTTGCCCGCCTGCGTTCGTCGGGGAACGCGATGACGCGCAGTGCCTCGGCATCGCCGGCTACCAGCAGCGGGCCTACCGGTGTATCACAAACGGTAAAGAACACGCCGCCGGGTCACCCTGCACCGCTCAGTTTGTGCGAGCGCGAGCGGCGGTGGCGTTCGCGCTGGTCGTCGTGCAGATAGATCTCGGTGGTCACCACCGAGGCGTGTCCCAGGTTGTCGCGCACATCGGTCAGCGGCATGCCGGCATCGACCATGCTGGTGCCGTACGTGTGCCGCACCCAGTGCGAACTGGCCTGGCGCAGGCGCGCGGCGTGCTCCGCGTCGCCGTCTTGATCGCGCGCCTCCAGCAGTGTGGCGGCCCTGGCGAACGCGTCCTGCACGATCGTAGACACCCGGCGCGCCGAAATGGGTTTGCCACAGTCGAACCTGCCCGCCTGGTTCAGCCTGGGCACCAGGGGCGTACTCTCCCCCACCGCCGGCAGCGACGGGCGCAGGTCTAGATGGCTGCGGAACTCCTGCAAGGCCTGCAGGAATGCGTCAGGCACCGGTATGTCGCGGCGTTTGTTGCCCTTACCGGTAACGCGCAGGAACCAGATATCTTCGCCGTGATCGGTTTCCCGGTAAAAATGCCCCATGCGGTGATTGACGGTCTCCGAGAGCCGCAGCCCCAGATAGAAGTACAGCTGCAGCAGAAAACGTGCCCGCAGGTGGGCGTTCTTTTCGCCTCTGGCGCGCGTATCGAGGTAGCGATCGTCTAGAATCGCCAGCGCCCGGGCCAGGGTTTCGCGCGGCAGATGGCGGTCGCGAAAACGCGGGCGTTCCTGGCGTGTGACCTTCGGCATCGGGTTCACGTCGGCATAGCGTTTCTTGGTGAGATAGCCGAAGAAGCTCGACAGCGTGCGCTCCGCCTTGGCCACGGAGTTCTCGCTCAGCGCGCCGGCGAAAGGCCGCCAGTCCGGATTGAGCTCGCCGCCGGCACGCCGGCGCTGATTCTTTTTGCGCACCGTGTCGCACCAGTGTTTCGGCGGCTTCAGCATGAAGCGGCGATAGCGCCGGAAATCGGTTTCCTTCAGCGCGGTGACGGTATCCCCCGCCTCGTGGATGCACCACAGGAGCAGACGTTCGATCTCTTTGGCGTAGCTGGCGCGGGTGGTTTCGGATTTGTCGCGCAGGTGATCGAGGAACTCCTGCACCGCCTGGGCGTCGTCCCGCGCGTGAATGATCGGCTCCGAGCCGGCGCGGTTCCAGCCCGAGCGCGCGAACAGCGGGTAGGGTTCGAGCTCGAACTCGCTCGGGTCTTCCAGGTACAGCGGTCGAATTTTCATGCTTCGGGTGATGGCGTCAACGTGCAGCAGGCCGTCTACCATCATGGGCCGGCATTATAAACGTGAGCGCGGCAAAAAAGACACTGCGCGTTGGCTCGGGGCCGGCGGTTTGCGGCGCGTGGCAGGCTGCCGGTTCAGGCTTTACATACCGTAGTCGCGTATTACGCTGGCGACCCTGATCCGGTAATTGCGAAAGTAGTCGTAACGCCGGCCCTGCGCTTCCTTGTGCATTGCGTGCTCGTGCCATGCGCGGATGGCGGTTTCATCGCGCCAGATCGACAGCGACAGAAGTTTGCCGGGCTCGCTGAGGCTCTCGAATCGTTCCACCGAGATGAAACCGTCAATTTTTTCCAGCTCCGTGCGCAACCGGGCGGCCAGCGCTAGATAGTCGTCGCCGCGGTTGTCGAGCGGCCACACTTCGAAAATCACCGCGTGCATGAGTGCTCCTCGATCGAACCCGTCATCGGCGTAGGAATCAGCCGCGCACCAGGTTGGCGGCGTAACGATTGTGTCGCTCTGCGAGCGGTCCCGCATCGAGCGTAACCAGCTGACCGTCATTCACCAGGACGCGACCCTGTACGACCGTGCAGTCCGCCGTCGGCGACTGGCAGAACAACAGAGCGGCCAGCGGATCGTGCAGTGCGCCCGCGAAACTCAACTGCTCGAGGTCGAACGCGGCGAAGTCGGCCGCCATGCCGGGCGCCAGCGCACCTATGTCGTCTCGGCCCAGCGCTTTGGCGCCTCCGAGGGTGGCCAGCTCGAGCGACCCGCGTGCACTCAGCGCGCCGGCGCCTCCGGTCACGCGTTGCAGCAGCATGGCCTGGCGCGCCTCGGCCAGCACATGCGAGCCGTCGTTGGAGGCAGAACCGTCCACGCCCAGCCCGACGGCAACGCCGTTGGCGAGGCACCGCTGCAGCGGCAGCACACCGGAACCGAGGCGCATGTTGGACGTTGGACAGTGCGCGATTCCGGTCCCGCTGGCGCCGAACGCGGCGACCTCGGCGTCGTCCAGATGCACGCAGTGCGCATGCCAGACGTCCGGCCCGAGCCACTCGACCGATTCCGCATACTCGCCCGGGCGCATGCCGAACGTCTGCTGGCTGAAGAAGA
>JAHELT010000180.1 GCA_024644045.1 Chromatiales bacterium
AGGAGCGCGCGCAGCCGTGACCGTGCTGATCATTTTTGTCGCCCTGGTCGCGATGATCTGCCTGAACGTGCCGATCGCCGTGGCGCTTGCGATCTCGGCGATTCTCGGCCTGCTGATCACTGAGGGCGTCGCTTCGCTGGTCACCGTGGCGCTCGACATGTATGACGGCTCGACGAAGTTCTCGCTGATCGCCATCCCCATGTTCGTGCTGGCCGGCGCGATCATGAACGCCGGCGGCATTACCGACCGTCTGATCAACTTCGTCAGCGCCATTATCGGGTTCGTGCGTGGCGGGCTCGGTATGGTCAATATCGGGGTGTCGCTGTTCTTCGCCGAGATCTCGGGATCCGCCGTGGCCGACGTAGCGGCGCTGGGTTCGATCATGATTCCGCAGATGAAGCGCCGCGGTTACTCCGCGCCGTTGTCCGCGGCGATTACGTCGTCTTCCGCCTCGCTCGCGATCATCATTCCGCCCTCCATCCCGATGATCATCTACGCCGTGTCCGCCAACACCAGTGTGGAGCAATTGTTCGTTGCCGGCGTGATCCCCGGGTTGCTGGGTGCCGCCGGCCTTATGGGCGTCGCCTACATTTTCGCGCGGCGCTACAACCTCCCGGTCGAGGAAGCGTTCAACTTCGCGCGGGTGCGGCACACGTTTGTGCAAGCCCTGCCGGCGTTCACCCTGCCGGTCATCATACTCGGCGGTATTTTCAGCGGTTTCGTCACCGCCACCGAGGCTGCGGGGCTTGCCGTCCTCGCCGCGCTGGTGGTCGGTCTGTGGTACCGGCAGGTCGATTTCAGACGTCTGAAGGTGGCCATGCTGGACGGTGGCATGCAGACCGCCGTGGTGATGTTGCTGGTCGCCGCCTCGGTGTTGATGGGCGGGTTTCTCACCCGTGCGCAGCTGCCACAGGACCTGGCCGCTCAGATGCTCGCTCTGACCGACAACAAGTACGTCATCCTGCTGATCCTCAACGTGTTCTTCCTGGTCATCGGATTCTTTCTGCACTCCGTGGCGGCGATCATCCTGGTGGTGCCGATCGTTATACCGCTGATCCAGCAGGCGGCCATAGATCCGGTGCATTTCGGCCTGGTGGTGACACTCAATCTCGCCATCGGCCAGCAGACCCCGCCGGTCGCCTCGGTGCTGATCACGGCGTGCTCCATCGCCCGGGCCAATATCTGGGAGGTGTCCAAGGTCAATGTGCATTTCGTCGCGGTGCTGCTGGTAGTGCTATTGTTGTGCACCTATGTGCCCGCCGTCCCCATGTTTCTAGTGGACTACTTCTACCGGTAAGCGGCGATGCAGCAGGAGCTACTGTTCGAGGTGCGCGATGGCATCGGGTTGATTACCTTCAACCGCGCCGAGGCACGCAACGCGTTGACCTTCGACATGTACCGGCAACTCGCCGAGCATTGCACAGCGGTCGGCGACGACGAAGCGGTCGACGTGCTGATCATCACCGGCAGCGGCGGCCGTGCCTTTGCCGCGGGCACGGATATCGCACAGTTCCGCGATTTTCACGGCGCCGAGGACGCGCTCGCCTACGAGCAGCGCATCGATGACGTGCTGCAGGCGCTGGAAACCTGTCGGGTGCCCACCATCGCGGCGATCACCGGGGCCTGTACCGGCGGCGGCGCGGGTATAGCGGCGTGCTGCGATCTGCGTATCGCCGACCGCTCGCTCAAGTTCGGCTTCCCGATTGCCCGCACGCTCGGTAACTGCCTGTCAAACGCCAGCCTGTCGCGCCTGTCCTCGCTGCTGGGCGCGGCCCGCCTGCGGGAGATCATTTTCACGGCCCGCCTGATCGAAAGCGAGGAAGCGCTGGCCATCGGGCTCGTCGCCACGCTGGTGGAAACAGCGCAGGACGTACTGCCCGAGGCGCGTTCGCTCGCCTCCAGGCTGAAGACCCATGCGCCCTTGACATTGCAGGCGACCAAGGAGGCGCTGCGGCGGTTGCGCGTGCAGGGGCCCGGTGCCGCTGATGAGGACCTGATCGTACGCTGTTACACGAGTGAGGATTTTCGCGAGGGCCTGGACGCCTTTCTCGGTAAACGTGAACCGCACTGGAAAGGACGCTGAGATTGAGCGAGGCGCCGCGCAGACCGCTGCACGGGATGCGAGTCATCGAGCTCGCCCACATCATGGCGGGGCCGGTATGCGGCCTGATGCTCGCCGACATGGGCGCCGACGTGATCAAGGTGGAGAAAATCGGTGGCGGCGACGACTCGCGGCGGATGCTGCCGCCCGACGTCAATGGCGAATCCGCCGCGTTCATGATGGTCAACCGCAACAAGCGTGGCATCGCGCTGGACCTTAAGCAGGAGGGCGGCAAGCAGGTGCTGCGCCGATTGATCCACGAGGCCGATTGCCTGATCGAAAATTTCCGCCACGACACCATGCAGCGGCTCGAACTCGGGTACGAGGCGCTGAAGACGATCAATCCGGGCCTGATCTACTGCGAGATTTCAGGCTTCGGGCGCACCGGCCCCTACACCGAGCGCGGCGGTTTCGATCTGATCGCACAGGGGATGTCCGGCCTGATGTCGATCACCGGGGAAGGGCCCGGCCGCCCGCCGGTGAAGGTGGGCGCGCCGATCACCGATATCACGGCAGGTATTCTGGCCGCCATGGGCTGCGCGGCAGCCTACGCCAGCAAGCTGCAGACGGGCAGGGGACAGCGGGTCGACACCTCGCTGTTTGAAGCCGGCATAGTGCAGACCTATTGGCAGTCTGCGATCGGTTTCGCGACCGGCGAGGCGCCCGGCCCGCTCGGATCGGCCCATCCGCTCAATGCGCCCTACCAGTCGTTCCGCACGCGCGACGGGTGGATCAACATCGGCGCCGCGAATCAGACCAACTGGCTCAGGCTGCTCGATGTATTGCAGGCCGACGAGCTGGACGATGATGCGCGCTTCGCGGACAACGCCGGGCGCATGGCCAATCTCGGTGCGCTGGAGGCGGCGCTGAATGACCATTTTACACAGCGCACCACGGCAGATTGGTGCGAGCGCTTTGCACAGGCCGGTCTGCCCGCCGGTCCGGTGATGACGATCCCGGAAATGCAACGCGATCCGCATGCCCTGGCGCGCGAGATGATCGTCGAGTCGGAGCATCCTGTCGCCGGCCGGGTAAAGGGCCTGGGTGCGCCCGTCAAGTTTCACGAAGCCGCGCCGTTCACGACGCGGCCGGCCCCCGTGTTCGCTCAGCACACGCGCGAGGTGCTCGGTGAGCTTGGTTACGGCGAGGGCGAAATCGACGAACTGATTCGCGCCCGTTGCGTCGCGAGCAGCCCCCCGGGCGCCACGCCCGGCCGCTAGCGTACTGTTTCATGCAGCGGCTCAAGAAAGCCCTGGACCTGCTGTACACCGGGCGCAGCCGCAGGGCGGCTGTTTTCCGCTACTCGCTGATCACATTCGACATATCGACCATCGTGTTCTTTGTCATCACAGCTCCGCTGGAGCCCACGATCGGCATCATCGTAGCCGACGTCGTCGTCGGCGTGGTGATTCTCACCGATTTCCTGGTGCGGCTCTGGATTGCACCGAACAAGCTGCGTATGCTGCGCCAGCTCTACACGATCACCGATGTGGTCGTGGTGCTTTCCCTGCTGCTGGCGCCGCTGGTCGCCCAGAACCTGGCTTTCCTGCGCGTACTGCGCACCCTGCGTCTCGTTCATTCCTATCATGTGCTGCGGGATCTGCGGCGCGATACGCCGTTCTTCCGGCGCAACGAGGATGTCATCGTCAGCTCCGTCAACCTTGGGGTGTTCATTTTTCTCGTGACGGCGCTGGTCTTCGTGCTGCAGTTCGACGACAACCCGGATATCGGCGGCTACATCGATGCGCTGTACTTCACGGTCGCAACGCTGACCACCACCGGCTTCGGCGACGTCACGCTGACCGGCAACGTTGGCCGTCTGCTCGCGGTGTTCATCATGGTGGTCGGCGTGGCGCTGTTCCTGCGCCTGGCTCAGTCTATTTTCCGCCCCCAGAAGCTGAGCCACACGTGCCCCGACTGCGGCCTCAACCGGCACGACCCCGACGCGGTGCACTGCAAGCACTGCGGCAACGTGCTCAAGATCGAAACCGAAGGCGCCGGTTGACGCCGATACCGCGCGCGCTGCGAACGGTTTTCGCAGCCCCTCAGGTCAACCCTTCTCCTCCGGGGAGAAGGGCTTTCCCGGCTCGCTCTCTGCGAGCGGGCGTTCCGACCCCGCGGCGCAACCGGTCGTCACTGCTGCACCAGCACGCCTTCGCGGTAGTCGCGCATCGCGCGTTCGATTTCCTCGGCTGTGTTCATCACGAACGGCCCGTAGTGCACCACCGGCTCGGCCAGCGGCAAGCCCCCGAAGAGCAGCAGGCCGGCGTCATCCCCGTTTTCGAAGGTCACGCTGCCACCCGCGTTCAGGTAGGCGAGCTGCCCAGCCGCGATATCGGTTCCGGCCACCGTCACGCGGCCCTGGTACACGTAGAACTGGCTGCTCAGCGCTTCCGGATACGCGATGGTCGCGCAACCGCGGCCAAGCATCACGTCGGCTATCAGAGCGCGGGTTTGTTTACCGGTCACGGCGCCGGCGACGGTTCGGCCGCCCAGATCCAGCTCGCCCGCTATCAGGCGGATGCGGGCGTCCTCGTGCCGCAGCTCCGTGATTTCCTCCGGCGCGATGTCGCGATAAGCGGGCGGGGTCATCTTTTCGCGCGCGGGCAGGTTCAGCCAGAACTGAAAGCCGTGCATGCGATCCGCGTCCGCGGCGGGCATCTCCGAGTGGATGACGCCGCTGCCCGCGGTCATCCACTGCGCGCCGCCGCCGCTGATCGAGCCGGTGTTACCCATGCTGTCCTGGTGCGAAAAACCACCCGCGCGCATGTAGGTCACGGTCTCGAAACCGCGGTGCGGGTGCGGTGGAAACCCCGCAATGAACTCGTCTTTGCGGTCGGAGCGGATTTCGTCCAGCATCAGAAAAGGATCCATGCGCAGTTCGCCGTCGAATCTGGCGTTGCGGTTGATTTTCACGCCGGCCCCGTCACTGGCGGGCTGCGCTCGCACCACGCGTTTTATCGTACGTTGAGTCATCTTTGCGCTCCTTTGATGCGCCGTTGGTCGCCGCCGCCGGCGTCCGTGGGCCGCACACCGATCTGAAGTTTGCTGGTTCGGCGCAGTACCGTGAGGGTCACGGGGTCGCCCGGCGGCCAGTCGGACAGAAACCGGTACAGGTCGTCCACGTGCGCGACCGACTGCGCGTTGATGGCCACGACGAGGTCGCCTTCCCGCAGCCCGGCCCGGCCGGCGGGACCACCCTCATCCAGCGCGGTGACTTCCACCGCGTGTTCGGCTCCGAGCTCGTGAAAGCGCACCACGCGGCGCCCCAGCGGGCGCGGGCGCCCGACGATGCCCAGGAAGGCACGTTTCACCCGGCCGTGCTGAAAGATCTGCGGCAACACCCAGCTCACGGTGCTCGCCGGAACTGCGAAACCGATACCTTGCGCGTTGGCGATGATCGCGGTGTTGATGCCGATGACGTCCCCGCGGCTGTTCAGCAGCGGGCCGCCGGAATTGCCGGGATTGAGCGGCGCCGTGTGCTGGATGACGCTCTCGATCAGCTGCCCGTAGCGGCTGCGTAAGGCCCTGCCCAGCGCGCTGACGACACCGCTCGAGACGCTGGCGTGGAAGCCTAGCGGGTTACCCATGGCAATTACCAGCTGCCCCACCAGCAGGGCCTGACCCGTCGCCAGATCGGCATGTTTCACGCCCGACACGTCGGCGCGCAGCAGCGCAAGGTCGGTGGGCGTGTCCTGGCCGATCACGCTGGCAGCGACCGTCTGCCCGCCGTCACTGAACGTAACGGTGAGCTTGGTTGCGCCGTCAACGACGTGACTGTTGGTGACGATGTAGCCGTCCGGCGTGATCACCACACCGGAGCCGGCACCCTGAAGCTCGTCGCCGGGCCCCTTGACGGGCTTGCCGACATGCACGCTGACCACTGCCGGGCCCACGCTGTCGACCACGCCGGTGACCGCCTGCGAGTAGGCGTCAAGCAGCGACCGGTCATCGCCGTCCGTCGACGGCGCGCCCTGGCCGTCGCTGACGGGCATGTCGCTGGCGACGAGCTGCAGCGGGTGGCGCTTGCGGTGATGCATCTCAACCCCTTCGGCGCGTGCGCCGATCGGTGAAACCTGCAACATGGGGTCCCGGCGGGTGCTTAAAAAGGGTCTCGAGCGGTGTCCCGGGGCGAAGCGCGTCGATCAGCGTTTCTTCAGGGCGATTCCCTGGCCGGCCTCCTCGGGGACCGGCAGCGAGCGATGTGCCTGCAGTACCGCATTGATCCGGGCCTGCACCTGCGGGATGAAGGACTCGATCCGGCGCCGCCGCAGGTCGAAGCCGAGTCCTTTGACCTCGTTGGTTGCGGACAGCGCGCCGTCCTCGCTGTTCCACAGTCGATGGAACAGCACAAACCGCTTTTCGTCGGCGGCCAGCAACTGTGTCGTCACGTGCACCGGTGCGGCCAGGCCGACCTCATTGACGTAGTGCACGTGGCTTTCAAGGATCACGTACTCGTGTCCATCACGCTCATCGAGCTCTCGCCCGTCGTTGACGTGGCGCCAGAACGCCCAGGTGGCCTGATCGCACACGGTGATGTAGTGCGCGACGTTCATGTGGCCGTATTCGTCGATCCACTCGGGCTTGACGATGGTCTCATAAAATCGCAGCGGCTCGCTCATGACGTTGCTCCGCTGCCGGCCGGGGGCACCGGCCGGTTCGCCGCTGCGCCTTCTTCCAGTTTGTTCACGATCATGATTTTCTGCCAGATCTTACGGCTCAATCCGGTGGTCAGGCTCTCCAGCTCGTTTACCGCGGAGAGCACGACGGCGTCTTTGAGGTTTTGCGCATAGAGTGCCGCGACTTTGCCCGTCAGGGACAGCATTTCGCTGCAGTAGTCGAGGTAGCGGGTCATCTCATAGGCGGACATCTGCGTCGCGGGCGAGGACGGTGTGAGAATCACCTCGTCCACCACGCGTCCCGGGTCCTTGGTCAACTGGTGCATGTCTATCACGTGCACGATCGAGCGGAGCTCGTGCAATGCGTCGAGCGCGCGCGCGCGTTTGACACGGGTCTCGACAGTGATCAGAAACGAAATCGCTGCACCGATCAGCACGATATCGTTCAGGGCGGCTTCGCTGATCTGCACCAGTTCAACGGCGTTGATGCTGCCGAGCGAGATTTCCATCATCGAAACGCTGTAGACCAGAACCAGGACGCCCACCACCACCACGGCCCCAGCGGGTAGTTCGGTCGCGACATAGCGCGCCACGCGATCTCGATTCTCGTTGGCGATGGCACACAGCTCGGCGCAAACCTCGTTAAGTCCGGAGGCCGGGAAACGCTCTTCGATCCGGCGGTTGAGCCTGGCCAGCGTCTGTATCGTCTTGTCCGAATCAAGGCTGCGGTACATTGCGGTATCCACGGGCGCCCGCGCCGGCAGCCGGTGCCGGTTGAGCGCGATCGCGAGTACCGCAATATATCAAACCGTTCAGAAGTTGCAGCGCAGTCCGATGCCATAGCCCTCCAGCGTGTCCGAGCTGCCCTCGGTATCGCTGATCTCATAGTTGAAGACGATATCGAGCGGCGTTTTCCCGTCGCTGAGCAGCAGGCTCGCGCGGTAGATGTTGGTCTTCGAGGCTTCGTCCAGCTCGACGTGGTCTACCCCGAGAAGCATGCCCAGCTTTTCCGAGAACCTGAAGCGGCCTTCGAGGGAGACCACCGGCCCGTCTTCGTCGGTGTTCAGGCTGCCGGCGTCGATCTCGGTTGCCAGCCAGCCGGCGCCGAACACCAGCGTGAACGTGTCGCCCGGAACGTATACCAGCCCCTGCAGAATCGCGGTCTGCTGGTCGATGTCCTGCTCGAAACGCGTGTTCGAGTACTCACCGCTCAGCGTAAACGCGGAGAAGGGCGAGAATTCGCGCCTGATCACCAGCGTGTCGCCAGAGATGTCGCCGCCGCTGCCGGCGGCTTCGGCGCTCTCGTAGGCGAAGAAGAAGTTATCGAATCCCACGTCCGCGCTGGCGCCCACGGGCAGGAAAAGTAGTAAGACCATCCACCGGTCGGCGAATCTCACGATGCTGCACTCCTAATCGTTGACGAGCCCGCACCGGACGACTCCGACGCCCTGCGCAGCGCAGGCTCTGTGATGCTGCGTGACGACACTAGCGCAGCGGGGCTGAATCGGGACTGAACGCGGTTGGGGGTTTACGTGGCCGTTGCCGGCCAGGGTCTTGGCTTCGGGACGAGCGCGTTCGCCAGTGCGCAGCGGCCCGCGATACGCCTTTGCCGGAAGTGATTTACAATTGACGGTCCGAGCGCGCAGCCCGAGTGAGAACGCATGCCATGACCAGCTTCATCGATCACCTCGCACGCGAGATCGCCGAGCTGCGCGAGAGCGGCCTGTACAAGAGTGAGCGCCTGATCGCCTCGCCCCAGTCCGCGCGCGTGAAGCTCGATGATGGCCGCGAGGTGTTGAATTTCTGCGCCAACAACTATCTGGGGCTGGCCGATCACCCGGCGCTGCTGGAGGCTGCCAAGGCGGCCATCGACCGGTACGGCTACGGCATGGCCTCAGTGCGTTTCATCTGCGGGACGCAACAGTCGCACAAGGCGCTGGAAGCGCGGCTGGCGGCGTTTCTCGGCTTCGAAGACGCGATTCTCTATTCCAGCTGCTTCGATGCCAACACCGGCCTGTTCGAAACGCTGCTCGGTGAAGAGGATGCGGTGATATCGGATGCGCTCAACCACGCTTCCGTGATTGACGGCGTGCGCTTGTGCAAAGCAAAGCGGTTCCGCTATGCCAACAACGACATGCTCGAGCTGGAAACCTGCCTGCAGCAGGCACAGGATTGCCGTTACCGCCTGATCGCAACCGACGGCGTGTTTTCCATGGATGGTATCGTCGCCGATTTGCCCGCAATCTGCGATCTGGCCGAGCGCTACCACGCCATGGTGATGGTGGATGACAGCCACGCGGTGGGCGTGGTCGGCCGGCACGGGCGCGGCACGCCCGAGCACTGCGGCGTGGAAGGCCGGGTGGATATCGTCACCGGCACCCTGGGCAAGGCGCTGGGCGGGGCGTCCGGTGGCTACACGGTGGCTCGCGGCGAGGTAGTGGAGTGGCTGCGCCAGCGCTCGCGCCCGTACCTGTTCTCGAATACGCTGGCGCCGGTGATCGCGGCGACCAGTGTCACGGTGCTGGACATGCTCGAGCAGTCGGACGACCTGCGCCTACGCCTGTCCGAAAATGCCGCGCGCTTCCGCAAAGGGATGCAGGCGCTCGGTTTTTCGCTCGCCGGCGCCGGTCATCCGATCATCCCGGTGATGCTGGGTGAGGCCCGGATCGCGCAGCAGATGGCAGAGCGTCTGCTCGCCGAAGGCGTCTACGCGATCGGATTCTCCTTCCCGGTGGTGCCGCGCGGCGCCGCGCGCGTGCGCACGCAGATGTCGGCCGCGCACACGCCGGAGCACATCGAGCAGGCGCTAGCCGCGTTTGCCGGAGTCGGGCGCGCGCTGGGAGTAATCCAATGAAAGCACTCGTCAAAGCCAGGCGCGAACCCGGTATCTGGATG
>JAHELT010000036.1 GCA_024644045.1 Chromatiales bacterium
TCTGCCCGGCCTTGTCCTCGCGGTAGTACATGATCTGGTCTCTGTCCTGGGGCTCGTAAAGCTGCCCCACCGAGGAGTAGATCCCGAGCTGTCGGAACATGCCCTCCATGCCGAACGTGCGCGCCTCGTCCGGCACGATAGGCACGATGTTGTCGCCGATCTTCTTGTCGCGCGCGAGAATGGTCAGCGCCCGCACGAACGCCATGGTGGTCGACATCTCGCGTTCGCCGCTGTCCGCGAGCAGACTCTCGAACACGCTGAGCTCCGGCACCTGTAGCGGTGTGGCAAGCTGCTTGCGCACGGGGATGGATCCGCCGAGCGCCGCACGGCGCTGTTTCATGTACTGCAGCTCGGGGCTGTCCTCGGCCGGGCGGAAGTACTCGGCGTTCTCTACCTGCTCGTCGCTGAACGGCAGGTGGAAGCGGTCACGGAAGGCGAGCAACGCTTCGTTGCCCATCTTTTTCTGCTGGTGCGTGATGTTCTGCCCTTCGCCGGCCACGCCCATGCCGTAGCCCTTGACCGTCTTTGCGAGGATCACGGTGGGTTGCCCGCTGGTCTGCATGGCAACGCGATACGCCGCGTACACCTTGTGCGGATCGTGGCCGCCGCGGTTGAGCCGCCAGACGTCGTCGTCGGACATGGTAGCGACCATCGCCTTCACGTCCGGGTCTTTGCCGAAGAAATGCTCGCGCACGAAGGCGCCGTCCCGGGCTTTATAGTTCTGGTACTCGCCGTCGACCGTGTCCTCCATGATCTTCAGCAGCTTGCCCTGACTGTCTTTGGCGATCAGCGGATCCCAGTAGGACCCCCACACGAGTTTGATGACGTTCCAGCCGGCGCCGCGGAACAGGCTTTCCAGTTCCTGGATGATCTTGCCGTTGCCGCGTACCGGACCGTCCAGGCGTTGCAGGTTGCAGTTGATCACGAAAACCAGGTTGTCCAGCCGCTCGCGACCGGCCAGCGACAGGGCGCCGGTCGATTCGGGCTCGTCCATCTCGCCGTCGCCCATGAACGCCCACACCTTGCGATCGCCGCTGGCCGACAGGCCGCGATCCTGCATGTACTTGAGAAACCGCGCCTGGTAGATGGCCTGGATCGGGCCGAGTCCCATGGACACGGTGGGAAACTGCCAGAAATCGGGCATCAGCCACGGGTGCGGGTAGGATGACAGCCCGCTGCCGTCCGCCTCGCGGCGGAAACGGTCGAGATCCGATTCCGTCAGACGGCCTTCGAGGTAGGCGCGCGCGTAGACGCCGGGCGCCGAGTGGCCCTGAAAGAACACCAGGTCGCCGCCGTGATCGGCGCTCGGTGCCCGCCAGAAGTGATTGAAGCCGACGTCGTACAGGGTCGCCGCGGAGGCGAAGCTCGCGATGTGCCCGCCGAGGCTCGGGTCCGTGCGGTTGGCGCGCACCACCATCGCCAGCGCATTCCAGCGCACGTAGGAGCGGATCCGCCACTCGAGCTCCGCGTCGCCGGGGCTGCGTTCCTCCAGGTGCGGGGGAATGGTGTTCAGGTAGGCCGTGTTGTTGCTGAACGGCAGGTGCGCGCCGGTACGCCGGCTGCGGTCGATGAGCTTGTCGAGCAGGAAATGGACGCGTTCGTTGCCCTCGATTTCCATGACGGCCTCGAGCGAGTCCAGCCATTCCTGGGTTTCGGACGGATCGATATCGACGTTGTGCTTTTCGAGCATGCGGGAATCCTCGGCCTTGACTCGGCTGTTCTTAGGGCGTGAGTGGGCTGCGCGGTATTATAATGCCAACTCCCGCCCGTGCGCTGCGCCCTGGTTGCGGCGCTGTGAACGACCCCGGTCGCGATCGGCAGCGGGGAGGCCTGCCGGGGCGCTCCGGCGCGAGATTCGGAAACAGGCAACTGCTGATGGCAACACCCCGGGCATCCATCGACCTCGCACCGGCGCACACCGCGCAGCTCGTCGAATTCCTCCAGGCACTGCAATACCGGAACCTGCCCGCGGACGTCGTCGAACGCACCCAGGCGTTGTTTCTCGACTGGCTGGGCTCGACGCTCGCCGGCCGCAGGGCGCGGCCGGTGCAGATCCTGGCGTCGTTCGGGGAGGCCATGGGTCCGGCGGACGGCCGCGCTGAAGTGCTGACCCACGCGCGGCGCAGCTCGCCGCTGTTCGCGGCCATGATCAACGGGGCCGCCTCGCACGTGGCGGAGCAGGATGACCTGCACAATGCGTCCGTCATGCACCCCGCGACAGTGGTGTTTCCGCCGCTGCTGGCCATGGCCCAGGAACTCGGGTCGAGCGGGGAGCAGTTCATCACGGCGGCGGTGGCGGGCTATGAGGCCGGCTGCCGCATCGGGGCGTTTCTGGGGCGCTCCCACTACAAGGTGTTTCATACCACCGGGACCGCCGGCACGCTGGCAGCGGCCGCCGCGGTGGCCAGACTGCTGGCGCTCGACAGTGAACGGTTCACGCATGCGCTGGGTTCCGCCGGCACGCAGGCCGCGGGTCTGTGGGCGTTCCTGCGCGACGCCGCGGACTCCAAGCAGCTGCACACGGCGAAGGCGAGCGCCGACGGGCTGCTGGCTGCGTGCATTGCTCGCGACGGTTTCACCGGGGCGCGCGACGTGCTGCTGAGCGACCAGGGTATGGCCGCCGGCATGTCCAGCGATGCAGACCCGGCGAGCCTGACGCGGGCGCTCGGCGAGACCTGGGCGGTGCTCGAGACCTCCTTCAAATGGCACGCCTCGTGCCGGCATACGCACCCGTGTGCGGACGCCCTGCTGCGCATCATCGAGGAGCACGGACTGCGTGCGCAGGACGTCGCCGCGGTGCGCGCCTATGCCTATCAGGCAGCGCTGGATGTGCTGGGTCCGGTAACCGATCCGCAGTCGGTGCATCAGGCGAAATTCTCGATGGGCTTCGTGCTCGCCCTGCTGCTCGTTCACGGCCGCGCAGGCATTGACGAATTCACTGAGGCGGGGGTGCATGATGCCGGGCTGCGCGCGCTGCATGACAAGGTTACTTTGCATCTGGATGCCGATATCGATGCGCGCTACCCGGCGGTGTGGTCGGGACGCGTCGAGGTCGATACCACGGATGGCCGCCTGCTGCGTGCGAGCGTGCGCGAACCCAAGGGTGATCCGGGTAATCCGCTGAGCCGCGCGGAGCTCGAAGAAAAGTTCCGCCGCCTCGCGACGTCGGCCGAAGGTGCCAGCGCTGCCGAGGCGGATGCGCTGTGCGACTACGTCTGGTCGCTGCCCCGGTGCGAACGGATCGAAGCGCTGATCACACGCTGAACGGCTGTCGCTAAGCTCAGTCCGGCACGCTGACCGCGCTCAACATGCTCTCGATCGTGAAATAGTTGATCTCGGCCCGCTGCACGCGGTCCCACTCCTGCTCGGTGGAGAACACCAGCTCGCCGAGCACTTCCAGCCCGCCGACCGCGCCCTTCATGCCGGGCGCGTGCATGCGCCGCTGATCGCGCGGCACGACGAAGATCTGCGTCTCGGCATCGGCGGCGCTGCGTGATGCGATCAGGTTGGCCGAAGGCTGCGCGTCGGCGGGCAGACGTTTCAGCCAGCGGCACAGCCAGTCGCCGGCCTGCTGCGCGATCGCCTCGATCTCACCCTGCCAGTGCAGCGTGTTGAGCGGGTAGCCGGGGACCTGCGTCGACGGCCGCACCGCCGATTCCAGCGCGAACAGACCGTAGCCGGCCGGCCGGCGGAAAAACTGAAAATGCAGGTGTCCCGGGATCGACGCGCCGGCGCCCTGACCGTTGTAGAAGCCGACAAAGCCGGGCATCCGGTGCGCCAGCGACACCAGGTCGAGCGCGAGGCGCGGCAGCTCGCGTGCAGGGTGCGCGAACGGCGAGGCCTGCGCCACGTGCTCACGTGCCACCAGCACCGCGTGGCAAGGCATCAGCGGGTAGGGGTTCATCAGCGCGAAATAATCACGGTGCAGGCCGCGCACGTCGTACCCCAGCTGCAAGCCGTCCTGCTGCCACTCGATGTTCTCACGGCACAGGAAACAGCCGCCGTTGAGCGATGCGACGCCGGCCGGCGGCTCGCGGCGGCCGATGCCGGCATAACGCTGCGCGCGGCGCGGGTTGTACTGGATCGAGAAGAACCGCCCCGCCTGCTGCGGGTGCTCGAAGCGGTGTCGGTTGAGCGCGTCGAGATCCTCGCGCACGAAGCCCGCCGCCCGCTGCTGCTCGCGCAGTGCCAGCAACGCGCCGCCCAGCCCGTAGTCCGCTTCGACGGCCGCGAGCCGCTCGTTCAGCGCCGCCCACAACTCGGTGTAAGTGTTTTTGTCGATCTCGTTTACAGTCATCTTCGTCTTGCCGCCAGTCCGCGCGCCTGCCTGTGCTATTATCCCGGCGCGCCCGGGTATTTATGCCTGCGGCGAGCGATCAATACAAGCACTGTTACCCCGGGAGCGGCGATGAAAGGCGACACGATCGTTGTCGAGGAACACCATGTGCGTGCCGCGCAGGGCGTGGCGGAACTGGTCCGCCCGCTGCTCGAAAACGCGACCCGGTTGGGCGTGACGATCGCCGGCGAATCCGGCAGCGGAAAGTCGGAGATCGCCCAGGCGCTCGCGGATGCGCTGCACGCGGCGGGCATACCGGCGGTGATCTTCCAGCAGGACGACTACTTTGTGTACCCGCCCCGATCGAACGATCGGGCGCGGCGCGAGGACATCACCTGGGTCGGCCCGCAGGAGGTCCATCTGGACACGCTCGATGCGCACCTCGCGGCATTCCTCGGTGGGGCCGACAGCGTCGACAAACCCCTGGTGGACTATGCCGCCGATGCGATCGGCGAGGAAACGCTCGCCTTCGGCGACGCACGCGTGGCGATCGCCGAGGGCACTTACACCACGCTGCTCGAGACCGTCGGTGCGCGGGTGTTCATCGACCGTACCTTCGAGCAGACGCGTGCGCACCGGGAGAAACGCCGCCGCGACGCGGCTGAGCTCGACCCGTTCATCGAGCAGGTGCTGGCCATCGAGCACGACATCATCGCCGCGCACAAGTCGCGTGCCTCGATCGTGATCGACGACGCTTACACGGCGCACGCGCAGTAGACACGCCCGTACCGCCCGGCGCCGCTCGCGACATGCACCTCTGTTTCCTGAATCCGCAGGGAAACTTCGACCCCGCGGACTCGCACCTCACCGAGCACCCCGATTTCGGCGGTCAGCTGGTCTACGTCAAGGAACTGTCCATGGCGCTGACCCGGCTCGGCCATCGCGTGGACATCGTCACGCGGCTGATCGACGACCCGGCGTGGCCCGAGTTCAGCGCCCCCATCGAACACTACCCGGGCTACGAGGAGCGCCTGCGCATCGTGCGCCTGGGCTGCGGCGGCGACGCGTTCCTGAACAAGGAAAAGCTGTGGGAGCACATGCCCGCGCTGATTGCGGAGCTGGTGAAATTCTATGCCGACGGCCGGCCCGACATCGCCACCGCGCACTACGGCGATGGCGGCTACTGCGGCGCGCTGTTGCAGCACGGCACCGGATTGCCGTTCACCTTCACCGGGCATTCGCTCGGCGCGCAGAAGCTCGACAAGCTCGGCATGAACTCCGACAACGCGGCCGCCATGGACGAGCATTTCCGGTTTTCGACCCGCATCGCCGCCGAGCGCCTCAGCATGCTGCGGGCCATCAATATCATCACGTCGACGCAGCAGGAGCGCGAGCAACAGTACGCTCATCCTTTGTATGAAGGTGCAGTGGACGTCGCCGACAGCAAATTCCGGGTGATTCCGCCGGGCGTCAACACCGAGATCTTTTCCACCGCGCCCGCCGAGCTGGACGCGGCGGTGACGGCCAGGCTGCGCGCAATGGACGGTGACGGCGAGCCCTACCTCATCGTTTCGAGCCGGCTCGACGAGAAGAAGAACATCATCGGGCTGGTGCGCGCGTACGCGACGGACCGGGAACTGCAGCGCGCGGCACGCCTGGGTCTGTTCGTGCGCGGCGTAAGCGATCCTTTCGCCAGTCTCGAGGGATTGCCGGAGCAGGAGGTCTTCGTCCTCGAGCCGATTCTCGAGACGATCGCCGCGGCGGGTGTTCGCGGGCGTGTGGATTTTTTCGACATCCGCTCGCAGCGCGAGCTGGCGGCGACCTACCGGGCGTTCGCGCAGCGCGGATCGGTGTTCGCCCTTACCGCGTTCTACGAGCCCTTCGGCCTGGCGCCCATCGAAGCGGCCGCCTGCGGCCTGGCGGTGGTCGCGACCGCCAACGGCGGTCCGTCGGAGATTTTCGCCGACGGCTCGGGCGTGCTCGTCGACCCGACCGACCCGCAGGCAATCGCCCGCGGGTTGCGTGAAGCACTGCAACGGGCCGGGCACTACGCCGCGCTCGGCATCGAACGGGTACGCAGCACGTACACGTGGGACAAGACCGCCGAGGGTTACGCGGCGGTGCTTGCCGAGTCCGTGTCCAATCCGCCTGCCGCTTGCGGTCCGGTCCCGGACCTGGATGCCAGAGTGCGCCTGCTCGATTATCTGGCGTCGCGCTGGCCCGGCGCGCGTCAGCCCTGAACCGAGCCCGTGGAGTGGGCCTCGTAGAACTGCTGCTCCTTGCTGACCTTGCGCTTCGGCACCGGGTCGTTGGCGCGCCAGAAGTTGGAAGCCGCGGCCACCCCGCTGCCCGGCGCGACCTCCACACCCACGTCGAGCATCGCCATCTCCGCGCCGGCGATGGCGCCCATCAGCATCAGCTCGTTCAGGTCGCCGAGGTGGCCGATGCGAAACAGCTTGCCGGCGACCTTCGACAGCCCGGCGCCCAGCGCGAGGTTGTAGCGGCGAAAAGCGACGTCGATGACGTGCGCGCCGTTGGTGCCCTCCGGCAGCATCACGGCGCTGACCGTGTCGGAGTACCAGTGTGGCGCCTTCGCGCACAGCGGAAGGCCCCAGCCCTCGGTAACCGCCGCGCGCACGCCCTCGGCCAGGTAGTGGTGACGCGCGAAGATGTTGTCCAGCCCCTCTTCGAAGATCATGTCGAGCGCTTCGCGCAGCCCGTAGAGCATCGGCAGCGCCGGCGTGTAGGGGAAGTAGCCGCTGGCATTGGCGGCGATCATGTCGGCGAGGTCGAAATAGCAGCGCCTCGAGGTGGCGCCGCGCATCGTCTCCAGCGCTTTCTGGCTGACCGCGAGAATACCGAGCCCGGCCGGCAGCATCAGCCCCTTCTGCGAGCCGCTGACCGCCAGGTCGACGCGCCAGTCGTCCATGCGGAAATCGATGCTGGCCAGCGAGCTCACGGCGTCTACGAACAGCAGCGCCGGGTGATCAGCCGCGTCCATCACGCCGCGCAGCCCGCCGATGTCGCTGGTCACCCCGGTGGCCGTCTCGTTGTGACACGCCAGAATGCCCTTGATCCGGTGCGCCTTGTCGGCGCGCAGCAGCTCATCGATGCGCTCCAGCGGGACGCCTTCGCCCCATTCGACGTCCAGCACCTCGACGTCGAAGTCGAGGCGCTGCGCCATGTCGATCCACAGGTGGCTGAACTGGCCGAAGCGCGAGGCCACGATGCGGTCGCCCGGCGACAGGGTGTTGGTGAGCGCCGCTTCCCACGCGCCGGTGCCCGAGGCGGGGAAAATGAACGCCTGCGCCGCCTGCGTCTTGAACACCTTTTTCAGGTCTTCCAGCACGCTGCTCGAGAGGTCCGGGAATTTCGAGGAGCGGTGGTCCTCCATCGCCACCAGCATGGCGCGCTGCACCCGGTCGGGGACGTTGGTCGGGCCGGGTACGAACAGAAAGTTGCGACCGGTGGTGGGTCTCATAAATAGATCCTCTGGAACAAAGCCTCTGGCGAGCGGTGGGTACAGATCGGACTACCCGCGTACCGCTACCGATGCGCTGTCGATTAGACTGGCGGGAGTCCCTGCCAGCGAGGTGTGCCCGGGTCTGGCCCGGGTCGGTTGCTAAGAGTCGAGTGGTATAAAATACCAGAAAACGAACGCAGTTCTACCTCGATCAGCGGCGCCGGGCGCCGGAGTCGGGCGCGAGGGCTGCATTTTTCTGTACTGGAGGACCCCGATGACGGTTATTGCGATGCCCCGCGAGATGGGCTCGATGGGCCGCGACGTGGCGCTGGGGCTGGCCGAGGCGCTGAAGCTTCAACTGGTGCAGCACGAGATCGTCGAGCATGTCGAGGACAAGATGCACGTCGCCCGCGGCGCCGTTAACCGCTTCCTGGAGGGTAAAGCCTCGCTGCTCGAGCGCTGGCGTATCGACGGCAGCGGCATGTCGGCCTACACCGTGGAGGAATTGCTGGAAGTCGCTGCGCAGGGCAACGTCCTGATCCGCGGCTGGGGCGCGACCTACGCGCTGCGCGACGTACCCCATGTACTGTGTGTGAGGGTGTGCGCGCCGGTGGAGATGCGCGTGCAGGTGCTGATGGAGCGCATGCAGTTGGCCGACAGGGAGGACGCCATCAGGGAAATCGAGAGCAACGATGCGGCGCACGCCAAGACCATGCTGCACCTGTTTCAGGTCGACTGGCAAAACCCGTTTCTCTACGACGCCACCTTCAACATGAGCAAACTTTCCGTGCCGGACTGCGTCGCCAGCATCAAAGCGCTCAGCAGCCAGCCGGCGTTCCAGGAAACCGACGCCTCGCGTGCGGTACTCGCGGACCTGACACTCGCCGCGCAGGTCAAGTCCGCGTTACGGGCGTCCAAGCTGATGCGCGACCTCGGCCCTTACTTCGACGTCGCGGTCGAACCGTGCAAGCGGCGGGTGCGCCTGCGCGGGGTGGTCAGGGAAGTGGGGCTCAAACGCGAGGTCGGGCGCCTCGCGGGATCCGTTCCCGGCGTGGCCGGCGTGGACAACGAGTTGACGGTGCTCAAGGACTATATGGCGCCGTGATTCGCGCCACCAGCGCCCGTATCAGTCCTCGTAGAACATGCCGGTGGGCAGATAGCGCCGTTCCTGGCCGAGCATCTCGCGGTTGACCACCACGATGCCGGAGTCCGTGCGGTAGAAGCGCGACGCGTCGGCCGCCGCGTCATCGCCGATGCGGGTGCCGTGGGGCACCACGCAGCCGTTGTCCAGCAGTACCCGGTGCAGGTGTACGCCGCTGCCGATCTGGCAGTCCGGCAGAACCAGCGCACCCTGCAGCTCGCACTGCTCGCCGACGTGCACGTTGGAGGAAAGAATCGAGCTTTCGATGGTCGAGTTGCCGATCACGCAGCCGCCGCTCACCATCGAGCGCTGCATGCGCCCGGATTCGCCGCTGTCCACGAACTTGGCCGGCGGCAGCTGCTCCTGGTAGGTGAGGATATGCCAGTCGCGGTTGTACAAATCGAGCGCCGAGGTCGCCTCGAGCAACTCCATGTTCGCCTCGTAGTAGGCATCGACGGTGCCCACGTCGCGCCAGTACGCGTTGCCGATGCCCGCCGAGCTGAACGGGTAGGCCTGCACGCGGTGGTCGTTACGCACCGCATGAGGAATGATGTCCTTGCCGAAGTCGTGGCTGGACTGCGTATCTGCGGCGTCGCGCAGCAGGTGCTCGCGCAGGTACTCGAACGAGAAGACATAGATGCCCATGCTGATCAGCGCCGCGCCCGGATCGCCGGGCAGGGTCGCGGGCTCGGCAGGCTTCTCCTGGAAGTCCGTCACCCGGTAGCGGCTGTCGACCGCCATCACGCCGAAGTCGTGAGCCTGGCGCACCGGCACCGTGTGACAGGCGATGGTGAAGTCCGCTTCCGCGGCGACGTGCGCGGCGAGCATCTCGCCGTAGTCCATCTTGTAGACGTGGTCGCCGGCGAGGATCAGCACGTACTCGGGCGTGTTCGCACCAATGATATCGAGGCTTTGATACACTGCGTCCGCCGTGCCTTCGAACCAGGCTTCCTCGTCGAGCCACTGCTGGGCGGGTATCAGCTCGACGAACTCGCCGGTCTCGCCGCGCAGAATGTTCCAGCCCCGCAGCAGGTGGCGGATGAGCGAATGCGATTTGTACTGGGTGAGCACATACACCTGGCGCACACCGGAATTGATGCAGTTGGACAGTGCGAAGTCGATGATCCGGAACTTTCCGCCGAACGGCATGGCCGGCTTGGCGCGCCAGTCGGTGAGCATTTTCAGGCGTTCCCCGCGCCCGCCCGCCAGCACCAGGGCGAGCGTGTTGCGCGTGATTCGGCTTACGAATCGCGCTGTGCTTGGCATGTCTGAATGGGGATCCGCCGGGTCAAGGTGCCCTAGTGTAGCAATTCTGGAGGCCCGACTTTGCGATCCGCGTCCGATTCGGGGGTCGGTCCGGCCGTTTCGCACGGGTGCGCCGTCGAGCGCGGGCCCGTGACCCTGTTACCGCTGCATCACGTGACCGTCGTCGCGCTGGAGCAGGCCGTGGCGGCGCCGTTCGCAACCCGCCAGCTGGCTGACCTCGGTGCCCGCGTGATCAAAATCGAACGGCCGGGGGTCGGCGATTTCGCGCGTGGCTACGACGAGACCGTCAACGGCATGAGCAGCCATTTCGTGTGGCTGAACCGCGGCAAGCAGAGTGTGACGCTGAACCTGAAAGACGCGCGTGCGCGCGAGGTGGTGACGCGGCTGCTGGAAAACGCCGATGTGTTCATCCAGAACCTGGCGCCGGGCGCCGCGGCGCGCCTGGGGTTCGGCGGCGAGGAACTGCGCCGGTGCCATGCGCGCCTGATCGTCTGCAACCTGTCGGGCTACGGCGAGAGCGGGCCTTACCGCGACAAGAAGGCCTACGACCTGCTGGTGCAGTGCGAAACGGGGCTGGTGTCGACGACCGGCACGCCGGATACGCCGGCCAAGACCGGCATCTCGACCGCGGACATTGCCGGCGGCATGTACGCCTACAGCGGCATCCTCACGGCGCTGTACAACCGCGAGCGCGGCGGTGACGGCGCATTGCTCAACGTGTCGCTGTTCGACGCGCTCGGCGAATGGATGAGTTATCCGGCCTACTACGCGGCGTACGGCGGCACTGCG
Organism: Chromatiales bacterium; assembly: GCA_024644045.1. Lineage (GTDB taxonomy): Bacteria > Pseudomonadota > Gammaproteobacteria > JAHELT01 > JAHELT01 > JAHELT01. Next base: position 10,936 of record JAHELT010000036.1, read on the forward strand.
CCGGGTCGCGCCGGGGCAAGTCACGCTGCCATTGCACCGTACGGCCCGTTTCGCTGCGGCGACGGGCACGTAATCAACCTGGGCATTCAGAATCAGCGCGAGTGGCAGCGTTTCTGCACCGAGGTGCTGGGGCAGGAAGCGCTGGTCGATGATCCGCGTTTCGCCGCCAACTCGGCGCGTGTGGCCAACCGCGAGGCCCTGCAGGCGCTGATCGAGTCGGTGTTCGCCGCGCTGCCGGCGGCCGGCGTGGTGGAGCGGCTCGATCGGGCAGGCATCGCCAACGCGCGGCTCAACTCGATGCAGGAATTCTGGGATCACCCGCAGCATGACGCGCGCGGCCGCTGGTGCGAAGTGGACTCGCCGCGCGGTAGAATACGTGCTTTGCGGCCGCCCGTGATCAGCGACGACTTCTCCCATCGGATGGGCGCGATTCCCGATATCGGCGAACATACCGACGGCGTCCTGCACGATCTGGGCTACAGCGACGGCGACATTCAGCGCCTGCGCCAGGCGGGGGTCGTATGACGCATCCCCGCTGACATTCACCTTACCCGAGGCGGAACTGCCATGACCAAGATCAAACGCCAGGATTTCGTCGACAGCATCGCCGATGCGCTGCAGTACATATCGGCCTATCACCCCGTCGATTTCATTCGCGCCATGAGCGAGGCCTACGAGCGTGAGGTCAACCCGGCGGCAAAGAACGCTATTGCGCAGATTCTCACCAGCTCGCGCATGGCGGCGCTCGCCAAGCGTCCGGTGTGTCAGGACACGGGCATCGTGGTGGTGTTCCTTAAAATCGGCATGCAGGTTCAGTGGGACAGCGACGAGGGCATTCAGGCCATGGTGGATGCGGCTGTGCGCCAGGCCTATACCGATGAGCACAACCCGCTGCGCGCCTCGGTGGTGAGCGATCCGGCCGGTGGGCGCAAGAATACGCGCGACAACACGCCCGCCGTCGTGCACATGGAAGTGGTGCCCGGCGACAGCGTCGACGTGGTGGTCGCCGCCAAGGGCGGCGGCTCGGAGAACAAGGCCAAGTTCGCGATCCTCAATCCGTCCGACGACCTGGTCGCCTGGGTGCTGCGGCAGGTCGAGGGCATGGGTGCGGGCTGGTGCCCGCCCGGTATCCTGGGCGTCGGCATCGGCGGCACGCCGGAGAAAGCCCTGGTGCTGGCGAAACAGTCCCTGATGGCGCCGCTCGACATGCCGGCTTTGCGGGAACGCGGCGCGAGCAACCGCGCCGAGGAACTGCGCCTCGAGCTGTTCGACAAGATCAACGCGCTGGGCATAGGCGCGCAGGGTCTCGGCGGCATTACGACGGTGCTCGATGTCAAAGTGCTCGACTATCCCACGCATGCCGCGTCGCTGCCGGTCGCGCTGATCCCCAACTGCGCTGCTACCCGGCATGCGCATTTCACGCTTGACGGATCGGGGCCCGTGCATCTGGTGCCGCCGTCGCTGGAGGACTGGCCGGAAGACATCCTCGCGACGGGCGAGGACACGCGGCGCGTGGACCTGGATACCGTGACCGCGGCCGAGATCCGCGCCTGGAAGGCCGGCGAGACGCTGCTGCTGTCCGGCAAGATGCTGACCGGGCGCGATGCCGCGCACAAGCGCATCCAGGACATGCTGGCGCGCGGCGAGCCGCTGCCGGTGGATTTCCACGGCCGTTTCATCTACTACGTGGGCCCGGTGGACGCGGTGGGCGATGAAGTCGTCGGCCCGGCCGGTCCGACCACGGCAACACGCATGGACAAGTTCACCGACATGATGCTGGGCGAGCAGGTGGGCGTGATCGGCATGATCGGAAAAGCCGAGCGCGGGCCGGCGACCATCGACTCGATCAAGCGGCACAAGGCGGTCTACCTGATCGCCACCGGCGGGGCGGCCTACCTGGTGTCGAAGGCCATCCGCGCCGCGCGGGTGATCGCGTTCGACGACATGGGCATGGAGGCGATCCACGAGTTCGAGCTGCAGGACATGCCGGTAACGGTGGCGGTCGACAGCAAGGGCAACTCCATACACACGAGCGGCCCGGCCGAGTGGCGGGTCAGGATCGAGCGCATGCAGGTTGCGTAGACGGGCGTTTGCGCGGCACGCGGGCGGCGGGCTCGCCGGAATACAGTCCTCGGGCTGGTGTACAATTCGCGGTTTTATGCGATAACGGCCCATGCGGCCCGCCGCAGCGGAGACTCGAATGCCCGCGATCGAAAAAGTGGTGCTTGCCTACTCGGGCGGGCTCGATACCTCCGTCATCCTCAAGTGGCTGCAGGCGCAGTACGGCTGCCAGGTGGTCACGTTCACGGCCGATATCGGCCAGGGCGAAGAGGTCGAGCCGGCGCGGGCCAAGGCGCAGGCGCTGGGTGTGCAGGAGATCTTCATCGAGGATCTGCGTGAGGAGTTCGCGCGCGATTTCGTCTTCCCCATGTTCCGTGCCAACGTCGTCTACGAGGGCGAGTATCTGCTGGGCACCTCGATCGCGCGGCCGCTCATTGCCAAGCGGCTGGTGGAGATCGCCGCCCTGACCGGTGCCGATGCGGTCGCGCACGGTGCGACCGGAAAGGGCAACGACCAGGTGCGTTTCGAGCTGAGCGCGTATGCGCTGAACCCGGACATACGCATCATCGCGCCCTGGCGCGAGTGGGACCTCGGGTCGCGCGAGCGGCTGCTCGCCTACGCCGCCGAGCACGGCATCCCGGTCGAGCAGAAGCGCGGCAACCGCTCGCCATACTCCATGGATGCGAATCTGCTGCATATTTCCTACGAGGGCAGCGAGCTGGAGGACCCGTGGAGCGAGCCGTCCGACGACATGTGGCGCTGGTCGGTGTCTCCGGAGGAAGCCCCCGACGTGCCCGTGTACGTGACCTTACGTTATGCGCGCGGTGACGTCGTCGCCGTGGACGGCGAGGCGCTGTCGCCGGCGCAGGTGATGGCGAAGCTGAACGCGCTGGCCGGGGCCAACGGCATCGGGCGCCTGGATATCGTCGAGAACCGTTACGTCGGCATGAAATCGCGCGGCTGTTACGAGACGCCGGCGGGCACCGTAATGTTGCGTGCGCACCGGGCGATCGAATCGATCACGCTGGATCGAGAGGCCGCGCATCTGAAGGACGAGGTCATGCCACGCTACGCGAAGCTCGTGTACACGGGGTACTGGTTTGCGCCGGAGCGCGAGATGCTGCAGGCACTGATCGATACATCGCAGGAAACTGTCAACGGCGAAGTACGCCTCAAGCTCTACAAGGGCAACGTCACGGTCGTGGGCAGGCGCTCGGAGCGCGACAGCCTGTTCGACGAGAGCATCGTCACGTTCGAAGAAGACCACGGCGCCTACGATCAGAAAGACGCGGAAGGATTCATCAAGCTGAACGCGTTGCGTCTGCGCATCGCGGCGCGACGAGCGAAGCGCCGCTAGGGCGGGTTGGCCCGAGCGGTAGCGCCATGTTGAACCGGCAACTCAAACGCGCGCAGAGCCTGGTTCGACGGCGCCTCATCATCCCACTGTTTCGCAGCCCGCATCCGCCGGAGTACACGGCGCGCGGTGTGTTCATCGGTGTCCTGGTCGCGTTGACCCCCACGGTCGGCGTTCAGATGGCTATCGTCGGGGTCATGTGGGTGGCGTTGCGCGCCATCCACAGCCGCTTTGATTTCAACCTGATCATCGCGCTCGCCTGGACCTGGATAACCAATGCGGTGACCGCACCGTTTGTGTACTACGCCTACATCGTTACCGGCCGCGTGATGCTCGGGCGCTGGGACGAGCTGCGCGGTTATGCGACCTTTGCCGACCGGTTTCATCAGTCGTTGCCGAAGGATGCCGGCACGCTCGAGACCGTGTGGCTGTACGTGGTCAATCTGTTCGATTCGTTCGGCGTGCCCTTGTTTGTCGGCTCTATACCCTGGACGCTGCTGGGCGCCTGGTTGAGCTACCGCTGGAGCCTGAAGCTCACGCGCGTGTATCAGGCGCGCCGCGAACGGCGCCGTCAGCGGCGGGCCGAACGCCGCGAGGCACGCCTGCGCAACGCAAGCGGCATGGCCAGCCGCTACGGCGAAGAGTGATGGGGACTGTCCCCTTGCCACACCGTGGATTCGTCCACGTTCTACAGTGCCGTTCGTTGAGCCGTTGAAGCGACCCGGGGGCTGTCCCCTCACCAACGCACAGCGGTGGGGACAGTCCCCGGATCGCGCAACTCGCTACCAGACGGCTCTGTAGAACGTGGAATAGAACCACGTTGGGGACTGTCCCCTTGCCACACCGTGGATTCGTCCACGTTCTACAGTGCCGTTTGCTGCCTTGATGCGCGACTCGGGGACTGTCCCCTCGCCAACCCACAGCGGTGGGGACAGTCCCCGGATCGCGCAACTCGCTACCAGGCGGCTCTGTAAAACGCGGAATAGAACCACGTTGGGGACTGTCCCCTTGCCACGCCGTGCATTCATCCACGTTCTACAGAGCCGTTCGTTGAGCCGTTGAAGCGACCCGGGGGCTGTCCCCTCACCAACGCACAGCGGTGGGGACAGTCCCCGGATCGCGCAACTCGCTACCAGACGGCTCTGTAGAACGTGGAATAGAAACAGGTCAGGGTGAGGGGACAGTCCCCTTCAGTCAGACGATGCTCGGCTCGGTGGTGTCGAGTCCTTCCTCGTGAATGTTCTGGAACGCCTCGACCCGTGCGGCAACGCGGGGCGTGTCGTCGAAGCGTGCGATATGGTAGAGCGCCTCGCCCTGGTGGACCAGCGGCAGGTTGGTGCGGCCGATAACGATACCGCCGTACTCCGCCACCACCCCGGTTTCCTTTTCGCCGAAAGGATCGGCGATCATACCCAACCCCTCCTTGGCCCGCACGCGCGCACCCAGCGCTGCCGTGGTGCGCAGAATGCCGCTTTCGGTGGCGCGTACCCAGGAGCTGCTGTTGGCTATGAACGGTTCGCGCGGTGGTTTACGCCGCGAGGGTGGCAGCATCTCCAGACCGCGCATGACGTTGATGATGCCCTGCACGCCGGCGCTGATGCTCAGCTCATCGAAACGCAGCGCCTCGCCGGCTTCGTAGAGCAGCATCGGCACGCCACAGTCGGCGGCCGACTGGCGCAGCGAGCCGTCACGGATCCGCGAATTGATCAGCACCGGCACGCCGAACAGTTTCGCCAGCCGTTCGGTTTCCGGATCTTCCAGGTTGCCGCGAATCTGCGGCAGGTTGGCGCGGTGCACGGCGCCGGTGTGCAGGTCGATGCCGTGTGTGCAGTTGGCCACGATTTCAGTCATGAACAGGTCGGCCACCCGCGAAGCGAGCGACCCGCGCTCCGATCCCGGAAACGAACGGTTGAGGTCGCGGCGGTCGGGCAGGTAGCGCGAATGGTGGATTACCCCGTACACGTTGACCATGGGAATCGCGATCAGCGTGCCGCGCAGTCTGCGCAGCGCACGCAGATTGAGCATCCGGCGGATGATCTCCACGCCGTTCAGCTCGTCGCCATGCACGGCGGCGCTGACGAACAGGCGCGGTCCGTCACGCTTACCTCGCACTACGTGCGCGGGCATGGTCATGGGCGTGTGCGTGTAAAGCTGTGGCAACGGGATCTCCAGCGTCATCCGCTCGCCGCGCTTCACTGACGTATTGACTATTTTCAATGGCTCACTCATGAGTGTCGTTCTGCGACTGGGGGCATGCGTAACTCAGCCTTTCCCGCGGGTGCGGGTGCGGTTGCTCTTTGCGTTCTCTTCGATGAACTTGATGATCATTGCGGCCACGTCCTTGCCGGTGGCGGTCTCGATGCCCTCCAGGCCGGGCGAGGAGTTGACCTCCATGACCACCGGGCCGTGATTGGAGCGCAGCAGATCCACGCCGGATACGTTCAGGCCCATTTTCTTCGCCGCGCGGGTCGCCGTGGAGCGTTCCTCCGGGGTCAGCTTGAGCAGCGAGGCCGTGCCGCCGCGGTGCAGGTTGGATCGGAACTCGCCGGCCTGTGCCTGGCGCTTCATCGCCGCGACGACCTTGCCGCCAACGACCAGACAGCGGATGTCGGCGCCGCCGGCTTCCTTGATGTATTCCTGCACCAGAAAATGGGCGTGCAGCCCCTTGAACGCGTCGATCAGGCTTTCCGCGGCCTTCGACGTCTCGGCGAGCACCACGCCTTTGCCTTGCGTGCCCTCGAGCATCTTCACCACCAGCGGCGCGCCGCCGACCAGACGGATCAGGTCCTTGGTGTCGTCCGGCATATTGGCAAACCCGGTCAAAGGCAGCCCGATGCCGGCGCGCGCGAGAATCTGCAGCGAACGCAGCTTGTCGCGCGAGCGTGTGATCGCCACCGACTCGTTGAGCGGGTAGGCGCCCATCATCTCGAACTGGCGCAGCACCGCCGCCCCGTAAAAGGTCACCGAGGCGCCGATACGCGGAATCACCGCATCGAACGGCTCGAGCCCGACGCCCTTGTAGTGGATGCTCGGGCGGTGCGAGGCGATGTCCATGTAGCACTTGAGGGTGTTGAGCACCTGCACATCGTGCTCGCGCTGTTCGCAAGCCTCTACCAGGCGACGGGTGGAGTACAGCTTCGGGTTGCGCGACAGTATTGCTATTCTCACTGAGACGCCGCCTCGTTCTGCGGTTTGCCGGCCAGGTAAGATGCGCTCGGATCGATCACGTAGCGGCGGTTTATGGCGGTGCGTCCGAGCAGCATCCGGAAGCGCATGGTATCACGGTCGGTCAGGGTGATCTCGGCGCTCCACATCTGCGTGCCCAGAATTATCGGTGTCTGGATGACGATGCGTTTCTCGCGATGGCCGCCGGAATCACTCACCACCCGCTCGTCCAGCACATCGGCTACACAGACGATCTCCGGCTGGCTGCGGCGCTGGCGCGGGTGAATGCCGAAGCGCACACGTCGCTGGCCGTGCTCGCTGAACGATTCGACGAAAAACGCGTGCAGCGCGGAGCTCCGTGCACCCGTGTCCACCTTGCATTTTATTCTGTCAATCCCCAGCTCGGGCAGGCACACCCACTCGCGCCATCCCAGGACAGGCGTTATGTCGGACATGGTTCGTCACTTCTCCGGTGAAACTTGATCTTTTGTAACACATCTGCAACGCGCAGTCGCCGGTGGCATGGCTATGCAGTACCATGCCCGACCATGAACGAGGTAGAAAATGACCCGGAACAACGCCACGGTCTGCGCCCGTCGCTGGTGGCCGAGACCCTGCGTATCGCTTTTCGCCAGCTGCGCCGGCTGGTGGTTTTCGTCATCGGCATCACGGTCGTGCTGATCGGCGTGATCATGTTCTTCACCCCGGGACCGGCGGTCGTGGTCATTCCGATCGGACTGGGCATCCTGGCAATCGAGTTCGCCTGGGCGCGCCTGCTGTTGAAACGGTTCAAGGAGCGCGCCGAAAAGCTCGGCGCCGATGTGGCCGGACGGTTTCGTAAAGATGGTCCGCCTGTCGACACGCCGGATCGGTGAGCGCGCCAACGCCTGCGCAGACGATGATCCAAGCACGCTGTGACCACCGCTGCGCGCTTCGGTCTATACTTTGACCGGATCGGCGCGTCTGCCGTGCGTACGAGGGCGATCTCAGGCATGTATCGGGCATCTGAACGGCGGGTACTACTCGAACTTGCGCGGCACGCTATCGAGTTCGGTCTGCGCGCCGGCGAGATGCCCGCAGTTCCGCCTGACCGGTACGCGCCGGTTCTGCGGCAGAAGCGTTCGAGCTTCGTTACTCTGAAGTGTGATCGGCGCCTGCGCGGCTGCATCGGCCAGCTCGAGGCACAGGAGCCCCTGGTGCAAAGCGTTGTACGCAACGCCTATGCGGCCGCATTTTCGGACCCGCGCTTCCCGCCGCTGCGCGCCGTGGAGCTGCCGGCGGTGACGATATCGTTGTCCGTGCTGAGCGAGCAGGAACCGCTGTCGTTCGACAGCGAACAACAGCTGTTGCAGCAGCTTACGCCGGGCCGCGACGGGCTGGTGCTCCAGGACCGGGGCAAGCGCGGAACGTTTCTGCCCGCGGTGTGGGAGAACCTGCCCGACCCCAGGGATTTTCTGCGAGAGTTGAAGAACAAGGCGGGGCTCAAGCCCGATCACTGGTCGGCCACGCTCACCGTGACCCGCTACGCGACCGACACCTTCGCCGAATCGGACGACGACTGAATGCTGCGCTACACCTCTGCGCTGTCACCGCAATACGGTGAGGCGCTCGAACGGCTGATGTTTTTCAATCCCGGGCAGCAGGCCGCGCTGGCTGCCATCGTTGACTCGGTCGAGGCTTACGGCGAACCGCAGGTGATTGCCGACGGTGAGCGTCTGCGCGTCAAGGTGGCCAAGCTGGAGGAGGTGCAGGCCCTGTTCGCGTTGGACGACGACACGCTGGTCGGTGCCCTGGTCTACTCGCGGGTGGCGCCCGAGCGTCTGGCGGTCATCCATCTCGCGGTGGATCAGGACTATGCGGCGCAGGGAAAGCTGGCCGGGCAGATGCTGGTCATGCGCCTGCTGGATCTGCTGCGCAACAACGCGCGGCGCATCAAGGGGGTCGAGACGATCCGGATGATGTACGGCCACCGCCGGTTCCGGGATATCGCGGTGTAGGGGGACTGTCCCCTCACCCTGACGTTGTTCTATTCCACGTTTTACAGAGCCGTCTGGTAACCAGTTGCGCGATCCGGGGACTGTCCCCTCGCCCGGGTCAGTAGAGGGGACAGTCCCCATCGGGGTCAGTAGAGGGGACAGTCCCCGGTCCGCGCGAACGGCTCAATGAAACGGCACTGTAGAACGTGGATGAATCCACGTTGTGGCAAGGGGACAGTCCCCATCGTGGTTCTATTCCACGTTCTACAGAGCCGTCTGGTAATCAGTTGCGCGATCCGGGGACTGTCCCCTCACCCGGGTCAGTAGAGGGGACGGTCCCCGGTCCGCGCCAGCGGTTCAATGAACGGCACTGTAGAACGTGGATGAATCCACGTCGTGGCAAGGGGACAGTCCCCGTTGGCTACAGTCCCCGGGTGCCGGTGCCGCGGCGGGCGTCGTCCCGGGCCGGCGGCGCGAAAGGCCGATCGTGCTGCAGCGCCGGAATCTTCCGGCGTGTCTGCGTGACCTGTGCCGGATCGATTGGCGCGAGGATGTAACCCGGGCCTTCGCCACCATCCGCCAGCACCTCGCCCCACGGATCGACGATCAGCGAGTGCCCGAAGGTGGCGCGTCCCCAGTGCCGTGTGCCGTACTGGTTCGGTGCGAACACGAAGCTGCCGGTTTCGATCGCGCGCGCGCGCACCAGTGTGTGCCAGTGCGCTTCGCCGGTGGTTTTCGTAAAAGCCGCCGGTATGGACAGGAACTCGGCGCCGGCGTGCGCCAGGGCGCGGTACAGTGGCGCGAAGCGCAGGTCGTAACACACGCTCATCCCCAGCCGCCCCCAGGGCAGATCGCACACCACGGCGCTGTCGCCGGGCGCGACGTAGCCCGACTCCAGATAGCTTTCACCCCCGCTCAGCTGCACGTCGAACAGGTGCACCTTGTTGTAGCGGGCGACGATGTTGCCCTGCGGGTCGATGGCGAAGCTGCGGTTGAACACCTTGTCGGCGGTGTGCCGGATCATGATCGAGCCCAGCAGAAACCAGGTTCCCAGCTCGGCGGCCAGCGCCCGGTAGCGCTGCAGGGCGGGATTTCGCGGCTCGTCGGTGCTGGCTTTCAGCATGCGCCGGTCATCGACCTCGATCAGCGAGAAGCACTCCGGCAGGCAGACCAGATCGGCGCCCGCGGCGATGGCTGCGCGGCTCAACGCCTCGGTCTCGCCCAGATTGGCCTGCAGGTCGTCAGCCGCGCAGTTCTGGATGCAGGCCACGTTGAACGTTCCGCTCATGTTCACGCACTCCGTTACGAGGTATCGCTGTAAGGTGCACCCCAGGGTAGCAAAAAAAAGGGCGGCACGAGGCCGCCCGGCAATTCCACCGATGTGGTGGGAGGGGTTCTGCGATCTCTCAGCGCAGGTGCACCCAGACAGTGCGCGCGCCAAGCGTCACGTCGGCATCGTTGAAAGCGCCGCTGGCGTGGACGCCGTGCACGACGCCGCCGGCATCGATCCTGGCCTGGAGATCGTCCGCGAACGTGCTGAACTGCGTGTGCAGCCGCACCGCGCGGTCCTGCTCGATCAGGAATGCACCCTCGCCGCTGTCGCCCGGCACGATCATGGCCGGGTCGGCGAAGCCGGTCAGGTCCACGCCCACGCCGCCGCGGTACAGGTGATGCCGTTCGCCGGTGCCGGTGAGATCCAGGGTCAGGCCGGTGTCGGCGATGCTCGAGAAAGCGGTGGCGCTGGCCGGATCCCAGTTGACGCTCATGATCGCGCGCAGCGCGCCAAGGTCGATGACCGTCTGTGCCAGGTAGTCGGCCGGCGCGGCCCCGAAGCGATTGGCGAAGCCGCGCACCTGCAGCGGTGAGCCGGTCTCGATGTCGCTGAGATCCAGCGTCGCCGTATCGATCTGGTAGCTGTCCGGCGCGGCATCGTCACCACCGTTGAAGTCGCTGCCCGTGCCGTCGAACACATACAGATCCACGCGGCGGCGGTTCATGCTCTGCAGATCCACGACCAGCTCCTGGTCTGCGTCCGCCGGATCATCGGTGCGGGTGCCGGTCAGCACGGACAGCAGCATACGTGCATAGCCGTTGCTGGCATCCAGCTCGAGATCGACGTCGTTGGTGAGCGTGCCGAAAATGCGCACCCGCTGACCGATGGAGATGTCGTCGATATCCTGCGCCTCGGCGGAGAACTGCTTCTTCACCACGGTGGAATCGGCGAGTATCACGCTGACGTTGTCGTTGAACGCGATGCTGCCGCCGGCGCGGATCAGCGTGGCGCCGCGAACCGTGAGCACGTCACCGGTACGCGCCAGCACGGTGCCGCGCACCACGTCCATGTCGCCGCCCGGGACGCTGGAGCCTGCGTAGACTTCGCGCGCTTCGAAGCGGCGCGGGTTGAACTTCAGCTCACCCACGGCAACGGTGGCGGTAAACGCGGGCTGCGCGTCGAGCGCCTGCAGGCCCGCCTCGCCGCTGAAGCTCTGGTGATTGATATCGAACAGCGTGGCATCGGTGGTCACCACGGTCAGGGTGCCGAAGCGGCGGCTACGGTCGCTGCCGCGCACCCGGTGGCGGAACGGCCGGATGATGACCTGGTAGGTGCTGCGATCGAGGTCGACCGAGGCGAGCGGGCCGCGCACGCGCTGGAACTTGGGTCGCTCGAGCTCGACGTCGGCGAGCAAGAACGGCTCGACCGTAACGGTCGGCGTACCGTTGTCGAACGTTACCGTGTTCGAAGCCTTGAGGTCGAAGTCGAGTGTCATGTGCGCCGGTACGCCCGGGCGGATCACAAGACTGTCGCGGCCTTCGAGATGCACCGTGACCTCGACCTGGCCGATCGGATCGCCGGCGCTGTCGACGATGTTGTTTGTCGGGACGTTCGCTGGCTCACCGTCCGCATCTTCGACCACGATCTCGGCGCCGGTGTAGTCGAGCGTCATGGTGCCTTTGACGTAGACGCCCGAAGGAACCGTAGCCGCCGTCAGGATCTCGGTCATCTCGGTGTACTGTGAGAAATCCAGCGCCGTGCTGAGCGGCAGCACCTCGACCACGGCGCCGTTCGCCTTGGTCAGGGTCAGCGCCGAGATCGCCACGGTGTAGTTGAGAAAGTCGCCCTCGGCATCGGTGACGCCGATGACCAGCTCGCCGTTGTCGACTGCGTCGGTCGCCGTCTCGCAGCCGCCCAGGAGCAGTGCCCAGGCGAGCAGAAACGCGGCAAACAAGCCGCGGGGTAATTCGTAAAATGCGCGTTTGCAACGCTGCCATGCATGCATAGTGTTCTCCTCTTCGCATGAACCGAAACTGCGGGACCGGGCCGCGGCCTGTGCCCCGTTACTGTGGTTAAACGCGCCGGCCGGGAATCGGTTGACCCGGGTCAGGTCTTTTTTTCCGGCGGAGGAGGATTTACCAGGTGATGAGCAGCGCTGCGCTGCCGAACAGCAGATCGTCCTGACCCGGCGTGCTCTGCCGACCGCCGGTGAGCTGCAGCACCGCTGCGGCAGTGAGGTCGAAATCCAGGCCCAGACTGAGAACGGTCGACGCCGCGCCGTCGACCGCCGACACGCTCCGCGACCAGTCTCCGTTCACACCGCCCCAGTCGGTAAGCAGGCTGGCGGTCAAGCCGCCGCCCTGCTCCTGCAGACCGGCGGCAAGGCTGAAGGTCACTGACGAGGTAGGGTCGAAGACGATGAAATCACGCACCACGATCGGGTCGTCGAGAAAGCCCAGATCGCGCGAGTAGTTGTTGTCGAAGTAATTGAGCTGCACGAACAGCGGCTCGGCGAGCTGCAGGCCGATGCCGAATTCGGCGCCTTCGCTGGTGATTTCCACGCTGTTCTGGCCGAGGATGGTGAGCGGCGGCTGCAGGAAAATCTCGATACTGCGCATGTGCACGCCGAGGCCGAACTGCCAGCGGTCGCTGCGCCACTGTGCATTGCCGCGCACCGATCGGGTGGTGATCTCGCCGTCCTGGCCCCAGTCCTCGACCTCGGTGGCGACCATGAGCTGGTCGAGGGGATCGCTGCTCACGCCGAGCGCGACCGTGGTCGGTTCGACGTTGCCGCCCACACCCACCGAGCGGCTGCGCCCGAACGTGAACAGCGCGCGCTGTCCACCGGGCAACGCCTGGTCGAGGTTCAGGAAATAGTCGTAGCCGCCGTCGTCGTCGGAACCGGCCGCGAGGCGCAGCGACGACGGCAGCGCGAAGCCGAGATCCAGTGCCGGTGCCGCGTTCGGCAGGCTGCTGCCGGCGATCAGCACCAGCAGGACCGGCAACAGCCGAGGTCGTCTACCCCTCATATACTTACTCACATCCGCAGTGTCACCAAACCGCTCCGCTACTCGAGCGTTAGCGGCCGTACACGCCGTGACTTGCTTGTATAAACCGGCGCCCGGCCGTGCGCCTTGATCAGTTGTTTCGGTTGCGCTGCTCGCGGCGCAGGCGCTGGCGCTGCGCCGGCGTCAGGCGGTGCCAGTTCTGCTGCAACTCGAGCCAGCGGCGCCGCTGCTGCGGACTCATGCGCTGCCAGCGGTCGCGCAAGGCGGCTTTCTCCTCGTCGGGCAGCGACTGGAACCAGCGGTAGCGCTCGCGGATGCGCTGGCGGTCCGCTTTCGGCAGCGCCAGGAACCGCTCGAAGCGCCGGCGCAGCTTGCGCCGCTCGTGCGGCTCCAGCGCCTGCCAGCGTTTGAAGCGATCGCGTACCTGCGCCTTCTGTTTGTCTGACAGCGTGGACCAGCGCCGCGCGCCGAGCACCAGGCGCTGGCGCCGCTCGGCGGGAAGCTCTGCCCAGTTGCTCTCGAAGCGTTGCAGCAGTTGCCGCTCTGCGCCGCTCAGGCTGTCCCAGGTAAGCGGCTCCTGCGCGTTGGCGCAGGTCGCGCAGAGCACCAGCAGCAGGGTGGCGAGCAGCCTATTCATCGTCGTCCGCCCGCGTTGCAATGTAGCTGTCCCAGACGTCCAGCATGTCGATCAGATCCGCGGGACCGGCGTCGGCAGGCTGTTCCCAGCTGCCGAGAAACTCGAGCAGATCGGGCGGCGGCGGCTCGGTGTCGGGTTGTTGGGCTTGCACGTCCCCCAGCAGCAGCGCCAGCATGGCCGCGCTAACCCAGTTCCGGTTGCTCATATTCGAGCCACAGGTAGAAATCGAGGTCCTCCATCAGCGGCAGATCGTCGCCTGCGGTGAGCAGCTGCATGTCCTCCAGCGGCGGCGCGACGGGCCCGGGCTGGGTCCACCAGACGCCAAACGCGAGCACCACAACGGCTGCGGCGCCGGCGAATCCGCTCGCCAACAGCAGTTTCGAGCGTGCCGGGCGTGCCGCTTCGACGGCGCGCAGGCGCGCGGCTCGCAAACGTGCCAGCGTGAGCTCATCCAGCTGGTCCTCGCTGTCGCGCAGGCGCCGGGCGATCGTGTCACTGAACTTGTCGTCGTCTTTGCGGTTCATTGCCAGTGCTCTCCCAAACGGTTGCGCAGACTGGCCAGGGCGCGCGAGAAATGCGTTTTGACGCTTCCCTGCGAGCAGCCCATGGTCCTGGCGGTCTGCGCGGTATCGTACCCTTCCCACACGCGCAAAACGAAAGCCTGTTGCTGGCGCAGCGGCAGGGCACGCAGCGCCGCATCGAGCGCTGTGATGGAGTCCTGTTCACGCAACGCCTCCTCGGGCGTGTGCTGCGGCGAGGCCAGCGTGTCCAGCGGATCGCCGCCGTGCTCCTCGTGGATGCGCAGGAACGCCCGGAACCGGTTGCGCACGGTGTTGCGCCGGTACCAGTCGCGAATCCGGCTTTGCAGGATCTTCTGAAACAGCGCGCCCCATTCCTGCGCCGGCCGCCCGGCATAGCGCTCGGCCAGCTTGAGCATCGCATCCTGCACGATGTCGAGCGCGTCGTCGCCGTTGCCGGTAGCGACATGGGCGATGCGGTAGGCGCGGCGCTCGACGCCGGTGAAGAACCGGTTCAGTGCATCGGTGTCGGGCAGAATCGCTACTCCGTGGCGGGCGGGCGGGACGGCATTCAGCTGCGCGCCGGCACGCAGCTGCAGCGCGCCGCCCGCGATTGTGCAATCGCCCCCCTCGATATTCCAGCCGTCTGCCACCGGGTGCACCTCGAAACACGCGCGCCTGCGCTTGATCAGTACTAACGCACCAGGCGGGGATTGGTTGACAGGCGGCGCGCGGGAAACGGGCCGCCGGGGCGGGACCGCTCAGTCCAGGCGCTTGCGTTTTCCGGAGCCGCGCATACTCAGGAATTCCATCTGGTCGGCGAGTATGTTGCGGTTCTGCAGGATCAGGCCTTCGGCGAGATTCGGGCGGTAGGGCACCGCCAGCAGGCGGATGCCGAACGTCTCCGCCTCCTTGATGGTCAGGTTGTCCTTGCGCGCGTTGCAGGGCTTGCAGGCGGTCACGACGTTTTCCCAGTCGTCACCGCCGCCGCGCGAGCGCGGCAGCACGTGATCCCGCGTCAGCATGGTGGCCGGGAACCGGCCGCCGCAGTACATACACAGGTAGTTGTCGCGCGAGAACAGGCCGTTGTTGGTGAGCGCCGGCGTCGATTCCGCCCACGAGCCCAGCAGGGCGGTGCCGCGTCCCGCAATGATGCTGTTGATGTCGAGGTAGGAGCGCAGACCGGTGATACGTGCCGTGCCGCCGAACATGCGGAAGGTCTGCTCGCCGGCCTCCCACGCGACCTGACCGCGCACGTACATCAGCGCGGCGGCCCGGCGGGAAATCCAGTCCAGCGGCCGCCCGGTCACGTCCAGCCGTAGAATCAGCGTGGGCA
Organism: Chromatiales bacterium; assembly: GCA_024644045.1. Taxonomy (GTDB): domain Bacteria; phylum Pseudomonadota; class Gammaproteobacteria; order JAHELT01; family JAHELT01; genus JAHELT01. The sequence goes on from JAHELT010000036.1 coordinate 26,264, forward strand.
TCCGGTCCTCCCCGTCAATCTCCGATAAGCGCCTGTCGTCGACAACGGGCAGGTCGACCCCGGCCCGTGAATTCTAAGTATAAATCGGGCAAAAAGCCAAAAGGCGTTAGGAAACAACCTGTCACGTAATGTTCATCGGGCAGCGGAAAGGGGACAGTCCCCGGTACAGCGCACCGGCTTCGGGAAAAGACTCTGTAGAACGTGGAAAAAAAATGACGCTGTGGTAGGGGGACAGTCCCCAAAGCGCGCCGGCATTCTGGAGAAGGCTCTGTAGAACGAGGAGACAAATTGCGCTGTGGTAAGGGGACAGTCCCCGCGCAAAACGGAGAAAGGGACAGTCCCCGTCTAGCCACAGGAGTCTATAAAGACGGAATCAGTTCAACGTGGACGAAACGGGGTCAGAAGAAAGGGGACAGTCCCGGAAAACGCCTCCTCCCGCAGGGGGAGGAGGAACAGCGGAGGGAGGAGTCGCAGGCAGCAGCTATTCCTGCTCGGTGTCGGGGAACACCTGGGTGACCAGCGGATCGGTGACTGTCAGGGTGACCGTGTCCACCTCGCTTACGCCGAAGGTATTGTCGTAGAGAATCGGAATCTGCCATTCGCCGGTGCGGCTGAACGTAATCTTGCGCCACGTGCGGTAACGAACGGCACCGTGCACGTTGGCCTTGCGGGCTCCGCGGATCACGCCGTTGTGCTTCAGCTGCATGAGAATCTCGCCACGCTCCTCACGCGGCACCATGAAGTTCATCCACGCGTACACGCTTTCGCCGACTTCCAGGCTGTGCGGATCGATTTCGTTCTTGCAGTTGTTCTTGTCGGTGCCCTCGCGATAGACGTCTTCGCAGAGTTTGAACTCGACCAGCACCGGCGTGGTTTCGGCGCCGCCATAGTAGTAACTCAGGACGTTGCGTACCTCGTCCGAGCTGGGTGCGCCGATCGCGTGCGCACCGGACAGCGCGAACGCCGAGGCGATGGCCAATCTGCTGAATGCTTTCATCGAATAGTCCTCTTTGGGTGAAGCGTCGCGGTCTGCGACGCGGTCGTTAAACGCAAGGCAGCCGCCTTGTGTGTCAGTCATTAAATGCGCGAATCGTCGCGCCCCGCGGTACGAATTGCGGATTGGCGGTAGCCGAACTGTGGCGAATTCTGCCCGTCCCGCACGCTGCCCGCGGCCGCGGCAAACACCAGATAGCGCAGCGGACCGCCCGCGGTCATGGCGTCGAACGGGAAGCAGGTCACCAGCACCAGCTCCTGCGGGCCGTCCAGGGACAGTGCTGTGGAGTGGCTGTCGACCACTCGTGTGCTGCTCACGCGGAAGCGATGCACGGTTCCGCCGGGGTCCTGCAGCTGCAGCTCATCGCCTGCGCGCAGCTCGCGCAGGAAAGCGAAGTGCGTGTCGCGGTGTCCTGCGATGATCATGCGGCCTGCGTCCCCGGGACCCGCGCTACCGCTCAACTGACCCGGTGCAAAAGCGAGCGTGCGTCCACTCGCGCCGGCCAGCACGATCAGATCGCGCGCGTGTCGGGGCACGCGCAGGCGCGCCACCGGCCAGGTGTCGGCCCACGGCCAGGGTGCGACCTGGCGCGCACCGAGCAACGTCTGCGCCCAGGCATCGCGCAGCAGCGTCTGTGCAACGGCCGCCTTCACGTGGATGAAGCCGGCGCCGCCGAGCTGCCAGAGCGAACCGCTGAGCAGCGCACACAGTACCGGCACGCGAAATCTGCGCAGGTTCATCGTCAGCCCCGGCGCAACCAGTTGCCGCGACACAGAAAGCCGGCAGTCAGCAGCAGCAGCACACCCAGAGCCAGCTGCTCGCGGGCGTCCGTGGCGCCGGCCGGAAATACGCGCATGGTGTTGCCCGCGGGCATGGTGTTGGCGACTGCCGTGGCGGCGAAGCCGGCATCCGGCGGGCGGCTGGGGAATGCCTCCACCGCGACGAAGCTCGTGTGCGGTGTCACCAGGTCGTGCGCCAGCCCGAGGCGGGTAATCGCTTCGCGCCGGGACTGCGCAGCCAGTGTGCGCGCCGCATAGCTGAGATGATGGATCTTGTCGCGGGCCCACAGGGTCGCGGTCCCCGGGCCGTCGCGGTGCTCGTCGAGGCTCAGGGTTTGCGACCAGGGCACGCCGGCCAGATCGCCGCTGACGATCACGCTGCCGCTGAGCGTATCGGTGCGGGCGCTGACCACCAGCGGCTCGCCGGCGTACAGATCCGGCAGCCGCGCCGGCAGCATTTCCGCGGCGCTGCCGGGCGGCCAGTCGATGCGCACGCTCGACATCACCGGCTGCTGGAGCTTGTGCAGCAGGGCGCCCATTTTCGCCTGCACCTGGGCCAGATCGCCGATGTAGGTGAACGTGCCGCGCCCGGCCCGCGCCGCCTCGCGCATGAAGTGCGCGTTGGGTGCGCTGCCGATGCCGACGACGAACAGGCGCGCGGCACCCAGATCGTCCTCGATCAGCTCGAACAGCTCGCGTTCGTTGCTCACCGCACCGTCGGTAATGAACACGATCTGACGAATCGTCTGCAGCGGCGGGTTGCCGGCGAGCGCCATGGCGAGCGCCGGCGCCATGACCGTGCCGCCGTCGGCCTGGAGGCGCTCGATCTCCTGCTGGGCGTGCGCGATGCTCTGCGGGTGGGCCGGGACGGCCGCCGGGAACAGCGCCGCGGCGCTGGAGCTGAAGCGAATGACGTTGAAGTAGTCCGCCGCCTGCAGAGCGCGCAGCGCGGTGTGCAGCGCGGCCTTGGCCTGTGCCAGCGAGGCGCCGGCCATGGAGCCGGAGACATCGAGCACGAAAATCGTCTCCCGCGCGAGCGCCACCTGTGCGTCCGCCGCAGGCGGCATCACCATCAGCAGCGCGTACGTGCCGTCCTCACGGATCTCACGAAACAGTGCGCTCTGCGGAAAGAGGCCGGCAAGCGGCGTCCACCGCAGCACGAAATCGCGATCGGCCGGAATCTCCTCGTCACGCAGCGTCAGTCTAAGAACGCCGTTGTCGAGCGTCTCCGAGTCGATCGAATGAAACGCGGACACCACCCGCTGCACGGGTCCGCCGGCGTCGATGCTCGCGGTGATCCGCGCGCGCTGCGTGCTCTGTGCGGCATCGACCATCGGCGTTTCGATTGGTTGCCCATCGATGGCTGCGTGCTGCGTGCCGGCAGCGGGTGTGAAGCGCGGCGTCACGGTCAGCGGAAAACGCAGCGTGTACTCGCTGTCGCTGATATGCAGGCGCTGCAGATACCGGATCTCGGCATGCACCAGCTCGCCGGGCGCGATGTTGGCCACTGCCAGTGAAAACAGGTTCGGGCGGCGCTGCTCCAGCAGGCCGGCCTGGTGGCCGTCGCGCCGGGCTGTCTCGTAGGTCCGGCGCGCCTCCTCGCGCGCACGGATTTCACCGCGGATGACGCGGTCGCCGATCTGTACGGTCAACCCGTTGACCGCGGCCCGCTCGGGGAGCGGGAAGGTGTACAGCCCCTCGCGGTACAGATCGCTGGTATTGACGAAGGTCTGCTTCACCGTCACCCGCGCCTGGATGCCGCTCGCCTCGATCGTGACGTCCGTGTGCAGCAGCAGGGCACGCTGCGTCTTGCCGCCCTGCAAGAACAGGGTGCCGGCCTGCACTGTTTCGGCCTGTGTGCTCATCGCATCGCGCGGCGCGAGCCACACCAGCGCCAGCAGCGCGCAGACCAGGAGTGCGTTGCGCAACAGTCGCCGCCACCAGACGCGCCGGCCGGGCGTCTCGCGGTGCGCCAGGCGCACGCGGGCGACGCGTTGCGCGAGTTCCGGGTAGGCGCGAAAGAACTCGCGCTCGAGCTGGTCGGTGATTACCGGGCGCGAGCGCGGTTTGTGCGTATCCGTTCTCATGAGGTTCCCCCGCATGGCATGGTGCGCAGCATTCTTCGCGCGCGCCCGGCATGCGGCGGTGCCGGGCGCTGATCAATCGGGGGGCAAAAGTGGCGAATTGTGATTTGTGCGCTGCCGCGCTTCAGCCGCGCGCGCCGGCTACTTACAATGGCTCGCGACCGGCCGCCGACCCGCTCGGGCCCGGATGAGGCCGCGCCACAAGGAGCCGCAATGCGACGCCGAATAGCGATAGTGGAAGACGAGCACGCAATCCGCGAGAACTACCGCGACGCGCTGGCGCGCCAGGGCTACGACGTCAGTCTGTTCACCGACCGGCAGTCGGCCCTGGACGCGTTTCGCGAGCGCCTGCCCGAGCTCGTGGTGATCGATATCGGGCTGGGCGACGAGCCCGAAGGCGGTTTCGACCTGTGCCGGGAGCTGCGCGCGCTGTCCAACCGGCTGCCGATCATTTTTCTTACCGCGCGCGACACCGAGCTCGACGTGGTCTCGGGTTTGCGCCTCGGTGCCGACGACTACCTGACCAAGGACATCAGCCTGCAGCAGCTGGTTGCGCGCGTGGTCGCCCTTTTCAGGCGGTTGGAAGCGTTCGAGGCCGGGGCGCAGGACAGTCAACCGGTAGTGCGCGGCGACCTGATCCTCGACCTCGATCGCCTGACCGCCACCTGGAAAGGCCAGCCGCTGGAGCTCACGCTCACCGAGTTCTGGATGATCCATTCGCTGGCGCGCCACCCCGGTCACGTGAAAAGCCGCCAGCAGCTGATGGATGCTGCCAACGTGGTGTTCGACGACAACACCGTCACCTCGCACGTCAAGCGACTGCGCAGGAAGTTCATCGACCTGGATGCCGAGTTCAACGCCATTCAAACCGCCTACGGGGCCGGTTATCGATGGCGTCCCGACCAGATGCAATAATCGCCGCCAGCGCCTGCCCCCTCGCAGGCCGGTAGATACGTGCCATGTCACTACGCCGCCAACTGCTGCTGGTCAGCCTGCTGGTCCTGGTCCTCCCCTGGGCGGCGTACGAATATGTGCAGGCCATGGACCGTGCGCTGCGTGAGGCGCAGCGCAGCGGACTGCTCACGACCACGCGCGCGGTCGCGCTGCTCTCCTCCCAGAACCTGCACCCCGTGGCGACATCACGCGCCGGGCTGTTCGCCCACCCGATCGAACGCCCGGTAATCCTCGACGGTTACGTGTCCGACTGGCAGGAGATCGGGCAGTGGCTGGAACCGGTCGCCTTCACCGGCACGCGCCGCGACAGCGGCGGCCGCGCGGACGGCACGCCGCCGCTGCGCCTGGTGGCCGGCTCGCGGGACGGGGAGCTGTTCCTGCTGCTGGTCGCGCACGACGATTCGGTGCGTTATTTCAACCCGGCACGGGCGCTGCCCAACGGCGACCGGGTGCTGCTGCGGCTGCGCAGCGACGGCGCCTGGCGCGACTACGTGTTTCTGACCAGCGCACCAGGCAGCGTCGTCGCGCGCGAACTCGACGGGCGTGAGCTGGGTGCACGGGTGCCGGCGCTGCAGGCCGGATGGCATCCGTTCGAAGACGGATTCCGGGTCGAAATACGCATACCCGCGGACCCCGCCGTCGAGCGCCTCGCGGTGTTCTGGATCGACAGCGACGCCGGCGGTGTGCCCCGCTGGTGGGGCACCGCCGAACACTTCGGTGCCGACGAGGGGCTCGTCATCCGGCGCCCCGAGCCGCAGCTCGCCGAACGGCTCCACGAATTCATCGGTACCGGCACGCGCGTGCGGGTGATCGATGCCGAGGGCTGGGTCGTCGCCGACGTTGAGCGCGCGCTCACGGCGCGGTCCGCGGAAATGACCGTGCGCGGTGTTACCGGCGCCATAGCGCAGCGCCTGGTGCGCGCCGTGCTGGAAAGCGAGGCGATCCGTCCGGCGCCGTTCACGTTTGCACGCGGGCGACTCGGCGAGAGCAGCCTGGTCGACACCGCGCGCAGCACGCAGACACTGGCAACCGAGTGGTTCAAGCCCGAGCGGTTCGCCGATGCCATCGTAGCCGCCGCCATGCCGCTGACCCTCGACGGGCAGGCAGCCGGCACCCTGCTCGTCGAGCAGCGCAGCGATCTGGTGGCCGCGGTGACCGCTTCGGCCGTGACCCGTCTGGTGGTGCTGACGTTTCTCGCGGTGATCGTGGTGGCGGGCGGGCTGCTGCTGTACTCCAGCTTCCTGTCCTGGCGCATCCGGCGGCTGCGCAACAGCGTGGAGACCGCGATCGGCGAGGACGGCACGGTCACCGGGTCGTTCGTCGAATCGGCAGCGGCCGATGAGATCGGCGACCTGTCCCGCGGCTACGCGCAGCTGCTGCGCCAGGTGCGCGAGTACACCGACTACCTGCGCAAGCTCGCCAGCAACCTCTCGCACGAGCTGCGCACGCCGCTCGCCGTGGTGTCCTCGTCGCTGGAAAACCTGCAGACCGAGCAGCTGGGAGACCAGGCGTCGGTATATGCCGAGCGCGCGCAGCAGGGGGCGAAGCGGCTGCGCGCGATTCTCAACGCCATGAGCGAGGCGAGCCGCGTCGAACAGGCTCTGCAAAGCGGTGACCGTCACGCGTTCGATCTTCACGCGTTGCTGTGTGACGTGGTGCCCGCCTATCGCGATGTCTATCCGAACTGCCGTATCGAGCTGGTCTGTGATGAACCGGAGCAGACCTGGGAAATGCTCGGCGTGCCGGAGCTGATGGTGCAGATGCTGGACAAGCTGATCGACAACGCGGCCGATTTCGTGCCCCCCGGCGGGCTGCTGGAGATTCGCCTGGCGAAGCGCGCAAACGCGCTCGTGCTGAGCGTGAAAAACGACGGCCCGCTGCTGCCGGAGGCGATGCAGTCACGTCTGTTCGAGCCGATGGTGTCGCTGCGTAACGGCCAGGGCAAGGTGCCGCACCTCGGGTTCGGTCTGCACATCGTGCGCATGATCGTGCAGCTGCACGACGGCCGGGTCAGTGCGCACAACGCGCCGGACGGCTCTGGCGTGGTGATCGTCGTCGAGCTGCCCGCGAGAAAGCCCTGAGCCATGTCCGCGCTGCAAGCGCGGGCACCGCGGGCCCGTGCCAGTAGGCGGTGTGCGCGCCGACGAAGCGGAAGCTGGCTTATACTAACGTAGGGCAGTTCGCCGATGAACAGATACCGCAGCCAGCATGTTCGAGACGGCCGAGCTGGGTCAGAAAATCCCGAAGCAGGTATTCAAGGAGCGCGAGCCGCCGCTGCGTGAGGCGTTGCTGCTGATGCAGCAGCGGCTGAAGGACGCCGATTTCCCCGTGATCGTGCTGTTCGCCGGGGTGGATGGCGCCGGCAAGAGCGAGACGGCGAATCTGCTGAACGCGTGGATGGACCCGCGCTGGATCAAGACCTGTGCCTTCGGTCCACCCACCCAGGACGAGCGCGAGCGCCCGCCCCACTGGCGCTTCTGGCAAAATCTCCCGCCGCGCGGCCATATCGGCATTCTACTCTCGGCCTGGTATACGGAGCCGTTGCTGACGCGCGTGTACGGGAGCAGTGACGAACGCTTCGACGCCGCTCTGGCGGAGATTGAAACGTTCGAGACGATGCTCGCCGAGAGCGGCGCCCTGATCGTGAAGTTCTGGATGCACCTCGGCAAGAGAGCGCAGAAGCGGCGTTTCCGCAAGCTCGAGAAAGATCCGCTGCAGAGCTGGCGGGTCACGGCGCAGGACTGGGAGCACTGGGAGCGCTACGATGACTTCGTCGCAGCCGCCGAACGGCTCATTTCCAGGACCAGCACCGGTCATGCCCCGTGGTACATCGTCGAAGGCGCGGATTCGCACTACCGCTCGCTGCGCGTCGGCGAGATTCTGCTGGAGCGTCTCGAGGCCCGGCTGCAGCGTGCGCCGGAGAACGTACTGCAGAACGGGCCGCCTGCAGAAGCCGTTGCCGACGTCGGCCTGGACAGTACCGCCACGCGCCCGGCCTCGGTGCTGGACGGCCTGGATCTCTCGCATTCGTTGGATGTCACGGACTACCGCACGCAGCTGCGTCGCCTGAAAGGCCGGCTCAACGAGCTCCACCGCAGGCTGCAGGAAGCCGGGCGTGCCAGCCTGGTCGTGTTCGAGGGCTGGGACGGGTCCGGTAAGGGCGGTGCGATCCGCAGGGTGGTGTCAGCGCTCGACGCAAGCTGGTTACGCGTGTATCCCGTGGCCGCACCCACCGACGAGGAGCTCAGGCACCATTACCTCTGGCGCTTCTGGCGCGAGCTGCCGCGGCAGGGTGAGATGGCCCTGTTCGATCGCAGCTGGTACGGTCGCGTGCTCGTGGAGCGGGTGGAGGGCTTCGCGCTCGAGCACGAATGGCGGCGCGCCTACGCCGAAATCAACCAGCTCGAGCACCAGCTGGTGGAGCACGGCACGGTGTTGTTGAAATTCTGGCTGCACATCGATGCCGACGAGCAGCTGCGGCGCTTTCGCGAGCGCGAGAGCACCCCGTACAAACGCTGGAAACTCACTGACGAAGACTGGCGCAACCGTGAACGCCGGGCCGAGTACGAGCAGGCTGCCCACGACATGGTAGAGCGAACCAGTACGCGAGCCGCGCCCTGGACGCTGGTCGAAAGCAATTGCAAGCGGTACGCGCGGATCAAGGTGCTGAGCACGTT
>JAHELT010000037.1:0-14484 GCA_024644045.1 Chromatiales bacterium
CTCTTCTTTGGCTTCATCCGCACCGAATCAAGGGGGCGTCATGAAGGGGATTGTTCTTGCGGGTGGCGCCAGAACGCGGCTGCATCCGGTTACCCAGTGCATATCGAAGCAACTTCTTCCCGTGTACGATAAACCGATGGTCTACTACCCCCTGTCGGTACTCATGCTGGCCGGAATCAGGGACATTTTATTGATCTCGACGCCGCAGGACCTTCCCCGTTTCCAGGAGCTGTTGGGCAACGGCGAGAATGCCGGCATTTCCCTTTCATACGCCGCTCAGGCCACACCCAGGGGCATCGCGGAAGCGTTCACCATCGGGGCCAAATTCATTGGTTGCGACAATGTCTGCCTGATTCTCGGAGATAATATTTTTTACGGCCAGGGCTTCGTCGACAAACTGAAATTAGGCGTCGAGCGGAAAAACGGAGCGACAGTCCTCGCGTACAAGGTTCGTGATCCGGAACGCTATGGGGTAATTGAATTCGACGCCAATATGCGGGCATTGTCCATCAGCGAGAAGCCCAAATCGCCGCGTTCCGATTGGGTAGTGACTGGACTTTACTTCTACGACAACGAGGTGATCGACCTTGCGAGGAATCTCGAACTCTCGGACCGTGGCGAATTGGAGATTACCGACATCAACAAAGCGTACCTGGAACGCGGAATGTTGGACGTTCTGTTTCTCGGGCGCGGCTTCGCCTGGCTCGATACCGGCACTCACGACAGCCTGCTGGAGGCAAGCGAGTACGTGCAGACGATCGAACACCGGCAGGGTATGAAGATCGCCTGCCTGGAGGAGATTGCATTCGTGAACGGTTGGTTGACGGCTGGTGAAGTCAGCGCCAGAGCGGAGGCGATGGAAAAATCAGATTACGGTCGGTATCTTATGGATATGATATCGGCCCCGGAATACTCTTAGGGTCAGGTCTATGCGTTACGCATCTTATCAATAGTGCGTAGACTTGACCCCTGATAAGCGGGAGCTGTAAACATGAAATGCCCCAAGTGTAATGAAGCGCTCGAAGTCGTCGAGTATGCGGGAATCAAAGTCGACCGGTGTGTCGCATGCAAGGGCATCTGGTTCGATATGCTCGAGCACGAGCATTTGAAAGCTATCGAAGGCTCCGAGTCGATCGATGTGGGTAATGCGGCGACCGGACGAAAGTTCAACGAGAAGGAACGGGTCGATTGTCCGGTCTGCCACACACGGATGATTCCAATGGTCGATCACGAGCAGCCGCATATCTGGTACGAAGCGTGCCCGGTCTGCTACGGCGTGTTCTTCGACGCCGGCGAGTTTTCCGATCACAAGGAAAAGACGGTCCTCGACTTTTTCAGAGATCTGTTCGCACGGGAGCGGACTTGACCCCTGGACTTTGACCTCGAGGTGCCCGGCTTTTTACCGCCCAGGTACGCGCGTCAAGCTCAATGGTGCCGGTGCCCAGATTCTTCAACAGCCTGCGCTTCAACGAGGCACGCGCCTCATCGCTCAAGCTCATGCAGTAGCCGGGGGCCGGTCCTGCACCGAGCGTGAACGGATGCCAGAAGGCCTCGAAGTCTGTGAACCGGGTCGATAGTTCGATCGGTTCCACGACGATATCGAGCAGCCCGGCGGCTTGCACCTCACGGTTCAGGGCCTTTCGCGTACAGAACGGAAAGCGCGTGCTCTCCACCAGTGCTTCTGCGCCGGCATCCTCTGCCACGGCGGCTTTCCAGAAAGCGTCGATAAAGCCCATGCCCCCGCCCGGGTAGTCCCAGACATAGAATGACACCACACTCCCGCGTTTTGCGACGCGCACCATCTCGGCCAATGCGCCGGGGCGATCGGGGATGAAGTTGTAGACGAGGGCCGAGGAAACCACATCGATCGTGTGGTCGTCACAGGGCAGTGCCTCTGCGCTCCCGACCCGGAACCGGGCCCGGTCGTCCGAAATGGTCTGACCGGCGTGTGCCACGAAGCCCTTCGAGGGGTCGAGCCCGAGCACCGAGCGAGGTGCGCCGTGTGCCAGGATCGTGGCCGAGAGCGCGCCGGTCCCGCAACCGATATCCAGCCAGTCCAGGCCCTGAGCGGGTCGCAGCCAGCCGATGAACGCACGGGCGATTTCGCGGCTCCAGCGGCCCATGTAGTGCTCGTAGTTCTGGCCGGCACGCCACGCATCGTGCTGAGAAAAAATTTCCATGTTGGGTGCTCCCGTCGACTGTCCAGACAGATTACGCTTGGTCGAACCCTGATCAGTAGTGATTTCTTGTAGTCGAAATCCAGGCGCGTGGCGTGCGCTCGGCAATCCGATGGGAGCCGTGGTCGGATTCTCGCGGGCAGTGCGGGTTGGGCCATCTTGACAATTGGCACGATGCTGTAGACAGACGCAAAGCGTATTTTCGCGACGTGCGGCCGGCGGACACGATCATGGCTGTGTCCCGGTTCGTGAACCCGGAGTGGTTGATCGAAGTGGAAGCCGACGACGTCGTCGCGGATCAGGCTCGACCCCTCGACCTCGACAAATGTTTCGGATCGTGACGACAGAGAGATTTCGTTTGCGAGCGCCGCAGGGTGGCGGTAAGTTGCGCGGCCTTGCCCACTGCAAGCAGCAAAGCGCACAAGAGGGGAGGAGCGAGAAACGCGAGGCGTTCACGCTCGCGCGGGCGTCCCAGGGGTGGCCAGTTTCCGCCCCTGGGGCGATGGTGTGTGATCAATGGGGTACGTCATTGATCTTCCCTTAGCCGTTGAAATCACGTCAATAGTACATCTCCGTCGCGGATCCTGGCGCGACCGGCCTTGCGCTTGGCGGTGCGTATGCGAACATGCGTCCAGGCACTGCTGCTGGAGACCGGCATGCTGCTCACCTTCTACGGTGTTCGCGGATCCATCGCCTCGCCGGGTCCGACACGGCCGCTACGGTGGCAACACCTCCCGGTTCACGCCGAGCTCAGCGACGCCAGGGATCTGCTCTTCGACGCGGGCACGGGCCTGCGCCCGTTCGCGCTCGATGCGGAGGTCGGCGCGCTGGTGATGTTTCATCATGACCCGGAGCGAACCGACTCCCAGCTCGACGAGATCCAGCGCGAGAATCAGACCTACTTCAAGAAAGGCCGAGCCGCGATCAAAAGCTACTGCGCGCGGGAGAGTATGCTCATCGGACTTACGACAGGCAAGGCGGTGTTCGACATCGCTTGGCGGGTGGGGTCAAGTCGACGCATTACGCATGCTGTTGCGTAACACGTAGACTTGACCCCAGGAGGAACAATGTACGAGTTGCCCGACTACAGCATCGAGCCGAGCCCGCGCTGGGTGCGTGCGTACTTCAACAATGAGCTGGTCGCCGACAGCCGCGAGATGGTGCTGTTTTTCGAACGACCTTACCCGAACTACTTCTTCCCCCGGCGCGATGTGCGCATGGATTTTCTTCACAAGAGCGAGCATACGGAATATCACGAGGGACGAGGAATGACCGAATTCTGGCATCTGCTGGTCAAGGGCGAGCGGGTCGAGAACGCCGCTTTTTCCCACCGCGATCAAGGCATGCAGGCCTATTTGACGTTTAAATGGGCGGTCATGGAACGCTGGCTGGAGGAGGAGGAGGAAATCTTCGTGCACGCGCGCAACCCGTATCATCGCGTCGACGCGGTGCCCAGCTCGCGCCGCATAGAGGTGCGCCTGGGCGGCGAACAGCTGGCCGCCAGCGACAAGCCCGTGCTTTTATTCGAAACCGGATTGCCGACCCGCTACTACCTGCCGCGTGAAGATGTGCACATGGAACTGCTGGAAGCGACCGAGACGGTAACACGTTGTCCCTATAAAGGCACCGCAGAGACATTCGGTGTGCGCATCGCGGATGCGTTCCATGCCGACTACGCCTGGTCCTACCCGTCACCGCTCGCGGCCTGTGCCAACATTGAGAGCCGGATCTGTTTCTACAACGAAGTCGTCGACGTCATAGAAGAAGGTGAGCCCGTGCCGCGGCCAGTTACGCACTTCAAGTAACCGTTGGCTGCCCTGAGACTCATCGGTACGCTGCTGTGCGGCATAGTTGCCCGCGAGCCTGAGGCTCATGCGGTGGACCGACGCCGAACGCCCGCTATTGCCGACCAGACACCGCTGATACGGGCGAGCAGTCGGGGGCTGCGCAGCCTGTTCGTGCGCGGCAACTCATCGGTATCCTGGTAGCGGGAGCGGCCGCGGCGGTCGGCGTCTGCGGCTGCCTGAAACGCGGCGCCAACCCAGTAGTAGGGACTGGCTTGTGCGATTTTGTCATGTCGTGCGCTCATTGGTGCTGTCCTTTTGTCGAACGGATGTGCCTGATGCGTGGTGCCCATTGTTCACGGCGGCGTGAAAACGCCTGCAACCCGGCGTTAAATCCGTAGAATAAATCAATAAAAAATCATTAAAAGCTGTAACACTCTGTTTTAAATAGAGTTATATTTATGGGCGAGAGTGATTCCTGCCCGTGCGTGCGGCTCAACGTGCTCGGGCGATTCGAGATACGCCTCGACGGCGGTGATTCCCGCGCGCTCCCCACCCGCAAGTCGGAAGCCCTCCTGACCTACCTGGCGCTCGAGCCGGGCAAGCAGCACCCCCGTGATCGACTGATCAATCTGTTCTGGAGCGACCGGGGCGAGGATCAGGCACGGAATTCTCTGCGCCACGCCCTCAGCGCCATTCGTAAAGCGCTGGCGGCTGCGGAAACACCTGTGGTGAATGCAGAGCGCACCACGGTCGGCGCAGTCGCCGGGGCGATTGCACTGGACGCCCATGAGTTCGCAGACCTCGCCCGCGGTGCTGAAAAGGGCAGTCTTGACGCCGCCGCTCGGCTTTATCATGGGGACTTCCTGGACGGGCTGGTGATTCGCGACCCGGTCGGCGAAGAGTGGCTGGCGGCGCAGCGGGATCACTACCGTCGCCTCATCGTCGGCGTGCTCGGGCAATTGACGGAACGACGCCGGGCAGCCGGGGCGCTGGCCGAGGCGGTCGATGCTGCGGAACGACTCGTGTCGCTGGATCCGTTGCTGGAATCGGCGTGGCAGGAACTCATGCAGGTCTATGCGGCCGCCGGCGATCGTAATCACGCGTTGCTTGCCTACCGACGCTGTCGGGATGTGCTCAAAGGCGAGCTCTCCGTTGATCCGACCCCGGAAACCACCGCACTGCGCGATCGGATCCGAGACGGCAGCGACACCGCGCCGGCCGGGCCCGTGACCGTCACCGCCAGTATTGAGCCGCTGGACGGATTCTCGGTATCGGACCTTTCGCTCCCCGACAAGCCCTCCATCGTCGTGCTGCCCTTCACGAATCTGGGTGCGACGTCGGACGATGACTATCTGGCCGACGCGGTGACCCAGGACATCATCGTCAACCTGGCCTGCAACCGGGAGTTGTTCGTCATCGACCCGGGTTCTGCCTTTACGTTCCGTAAACGGGGCAAGGACGCGGAGAGCTTCGCCGGCGAACTGGCGGTCGAGTATCTCGTCAAGGGCACATTACGCAGGTTCGGCCAACAGCTGCGTCTATCGGTGCAGCTGGTGGAAGTCGAGTCGGGCCGGAACGTCTGGGCGAAACGCGTCGAGGGCGGGCTGGATGAACTCTTCGGCCTGCAGGCGGAGGTGGCCGACACCATTACCGCCAACCTGGTCCATCAGGTTGAAGACACGGGCCGCACACGCGCACGCGGCAAAGCCCCCGGGAACATGACCGCTTACGAGTGCCTGCTCCGTGTGCGCCGGGATGTCTCGAATCCGGACGCCGGGATCAGCGCGCGGGTGCGACAGGAGATCACGCGTGCGATAGAGCTGGATCCGGAGTACGCCACGGCCTACGCGTACTTTGCCTTGAACTACCTTGCCGAGCTCGATGCGGGCTGGAGCGAATCGCGCAGCAAAGCTTTGGAGAAGGCTATAGCACTCGCTCATAAGGCTGTGGAACTGGATGAGTTCAACGCGACCGCACATCTGGCGCTGGGCTGGGGCTATACCCACGTAAAAAACTTCGCTCTCGCGGAGCGCCACTTCGATCACGCCATCGAGCTCAACCCCAACACCTATGATAACTACTGTTACAAGAGCTGGATGCTCGCGCTGACGGGACGCACCGCCGAGTGCCAGGCGGCCGCGGCAAAAGCGTTCCGGCTCAGCCCGTGCGAGGCGAGCGACTGTCAGTGGGCGCTGGGCGTGGCTCTCTATACGGATAAACGCTACGCAGAGGCGCTTCGGGTGCTCGATCGGCTGGAGGGACAAAGCGCCGAGCTCATGGCTTGGCGGGCCGCCTGTTTTGCGCAACTGAATCACAGTGAGGCGGCTTTCGACGCGGCGCGCCGCGCCATGGCAATCGGCGAGGGTGTTTTCACAAGGCCGGACTACCCCTTCGCGAATGAGCAGGACGTGTCTCACATGCTGGAAGGCTTCCGGCGGGCCGGGCTGCTGGATCGGGCGGAAGACCGGGCTGAGGTGCAGAAACCGGATACGCAGGGAGAGTTGCCTGTAGAAACGAATCTCCATGAGCGGATATCGGTGGCCGTTCTGCCCTTCGACAACCTTTCCCGCGATCCTGACCAGGACTACTTCAGCCACGGCCTTACGGAAGGCATCATCCTCGGTTTGTCGCAGAATCGTTCACTCGCGGTGGTTTCCCGCTACTCGTCATGTGCCGTGGTTGTCAAAGAGCACGATATCAAAAACATCGCCGCTAGACTGGGTGTGCGCTACCTCGTCGAGGGCAGTGTGCGCAAGACACCGTCGCAGATACGGGTCACCGCGCAGCTGGTCGACGGTGAATCGGGCAAACAGATGTGGGGGCAACGCTTCAACGTCGCGCCGTCTGAGATTTTCACGCTGGAGGATGAAGTAACGCGCGCGATCACCGCTACGGTCAGCGGACGGATGGAGGCCGCAGAGCTGGAATCCGCGTTGCGTAAGCCGGTGAAGGACTTACGCAGCTATGATCTCCTGATGCGCGGCCTGCATGCCTTATACCACTTTAGCCCGGAGAACAACCGGAGCGGGCGCGAGCTGCTGGAGCAGTGTGTGGCAATCGAGCCGGACAGTGCGGCAGCGCACACCGCGCTTTATTACTCCAACATAACCGACTACATGCAGCGCTGGGTCGACGATCCGAAAGTCAGCTTCGACCGGGCCTGTGTGCACGCCCGCCGTGCCATCGAATGTGCGCCGGACGATTCGGCTGCGCACGCCGCGTACGCCGAATGCGCGATGTTCCGCGCAGCATACGACGAAGCGGCAACGCATGCCCAGCGGGCCATCAGACTCAATCCAGGCAATCCGAACGCGCTATCGACGGCGAGCGACGTGCAACGCGCGCTCGGCAACCTCGACACTGCCCTCGAGCTGGCTGAGTCCGCGAGGCGCCTCGATCTGTACCACCCCTGGATCGGCTGGGTGCTGGGCTCGGTCTACCTGTCGGCCGGGCGCTACCAGGAGGCGATCGAGCAGTTTCGATCTATGCCCAATCCGGTCGATGAAATCAGTGGCTTCATCGCCGCCTGCTACGAACTGCAAGGCGATCACGACAACGCCGTTGCGGCGATGCAGACGTACCTGGAGCTCGCTCGGAAGAACATGGTGAGCATGCCGGGAACGGCAGTAGAGTGGCGTGCGCACTGGAGCGCCAATGCGCCATCGAAAAACCCGGCCGATCTGGACGTCCTGATCGACGCGCTTTTTGCCGCAGGGCTCGGCGACCTTCCGGAGAAAGGCGTGGGGAACGCCCCCGCCTGATCGTTGCACCGCGGGGGCAGGGACAGCTGCCCCATTGGTGGCACACTGCTTGCTCGGTATTCTCACCGATAAGGGTTCAAAGGCGCGTAGCTCAGTGGTAGAGCGCCGTTACTACGTGACGGAGGTCGGAGGTTCGATTCCTGCTCGCGCCTACCAAACACCCCGGGTCCGTTGCGGTCCCGGCAGTCCCCGGTCAGGCGCGGCCGATGCTGTGGCCGCCGCCCGCGCTGGTCTGCACATCGCCGCGCGGGCCGTAGGCCGCGGTTTCGGCGTCTTCCCCGCGCAGCACGCGCAGAGCCGACCGGGCATTCAGGCTCGACTGTTTCGCCAGTCTGGCGTTGCCCCGGTTGCGCTCGCGACAGTCTTCGAGCGCCTGGCGCAACGTTCGCCACAAGGATTCCAGCTCGGCGTCGTGGCAGCGTGCGACTGCCGCTTCCAGGCCCTGACGATCTGCCGTCAATCCCTGCTGAAGCAGCAGAGCGTGCTGCTCGCCGAAGGTGTCATTGAGCTGCTCGAGCAGCGCCATCTCATGGCCCAGATACGTCTCGAGGTGGGCGCTGTCGCCCCGCGCAAGGGCCGTGCCGGTGACTTCCAGGTGTTCGGCCAGCTGGGCGACCGTCTCCAGCGCACGCCCTAAAACAGCGCGCAGGGCGAGACGCAGCTCGCCGTCTGCCGGCGCGAGCGCGCTCACAGCTTACCGAGCGCCTGCTCGATCTCGAGGAATTTCTGCGCGACGCGATCCGCGTCCAGCTCGTACTCGCCCGCGGCCAGGGCCTGCTTGATCGCGTCGACCTTCTGTCGGTCCACGGGCGCGGTGCCGCCTACTTCCTTCTTCAGCGTGTCAAGCGCCTCGGCGCCACCGCTCAGGCTGACGACGTCGGAGCCGCCGCGGGTACCGTCCGACGCATTGACGCGCTCGACTTTTCCGTGGGCTTGCTGCGCTTTCTTGGGCGTGAGTGCCCCGTTTGCGCCGGCAACGCCGTCGATCCCGTCTGTCATGATCTCAATCTCCTGCGTAACTATCAGGCCGTGAACTGGTAGCGGCCGTCGGTGACGCAACTTTAGCGCAATTTACGCGCGCGGCCTGAGAGTGCATTTAACCACAATTCAATGGGTTAGCGAACCTCCACCCGGCCGGGGCCGACAACGCGCCCTTCGATGACGCGCCCGCTGCTCAGGTTACGCACGCGCACCCTGTGACCTTCGGCGCCGTCCGCCAGGGCTTTGCCGCGCGCGGCAACCTGCACGCCGCGCGACGCGGAGACCAGCTGCACCATCTCGCCGTTGCGTACCAGCTTGACAGGGGCCACCTCGGCCGGCGTCAGCGCGTGCCCGGCGGCGATCGCCCGTTTCGTCTGCAGTGATTGGACATTCTTGATTTCGCTGAAGAATCCCTGTCTGAGCGTCGACAGGTCGCGCTTCTCGAGCTGGACGTCCGCGGCCTTGAGGCGGTGTCCACGCGGCAGCGCGTTGCGGGTCACCAGCACGTCGCCGTACGCCGCCACCGCGACCGGGACGTAAATGCGCCAGGTCACCGGGGCTTCGCAGGCGACGCTGGTGTAGATCTGGCCGACTTTACGTTGTGTGTTGGCGTACGAGACCTGCAACGGGTGGTCGCAGCGCCGCAGGCGCAGCCGGGGATCGAGCCGCCCGACGCGCACGTCCGCCGGGTAGCGGTCACTCTGCCGGTCGCTGCGCACGAAATCGCCCACCGCCGAGGCGATGCCGGGCAGGGACTGCTGCGGGACGGCTGCGGCGGCGCTCACCGCCACGCTTACGAGCGCCAGCACGCCAACTATTTGGCGCCAGCGTCGTAAAAACTGTTGAACCTTATCAATCACTTATCGTCCCAGGGCGTGCCAGGTGCCCGGTCGACCTTACTACGCACTTTTCGTACCAGCTACCGGCGCGCCCGCTAAAGCTTGCGCTGCGCCTAACCGTTACCGTGATGATCGATCGGTTTTGTCAGCCAGGGGGACAACGCATGACCGGGTTCATCGCTTCGGTGGATGCGCGTACACAGCTTGCGGGCCGCAATCGGATGGAGCTGCTGCTGTTCCGCCTGCGCGGGCCGCAGCTGTTCGGCATCAACGTGTTCAAGGTCCGCGAAGTTATCCAGTGCCCGCCTCTGACCCGGCTCCCCCAGCGCCACCCGGTCGTGTGCGGCATCATCAGCATACGCGGCAACACCATGCCGGTGCTGGACCTCGGGCTGGCCATCGGCATGCCCCCGATCGACGCCATCGAAGGCAGCTTCCTGGTCGTGACCGAGTACAACGGGCGCGTGCAGGGATTCGTGGTGAGTGCCGTCGAGCGCATCGTCAACCACAACTGGGCGGATATTCTGCCGCCGCCGCAGGGTGCGCACGGCGGGCACTACCTGACCGCCGTCACCCAGGTAGACGAGCAGATCGTGGAAATCATCGATGCCGAGCGGGTGCTCGCCGAGGTGATCGGTCAACCGCCGGAGGTGAGCGATGCCGTGGTACGGCACCTTCCGGACGCGGGGCACCATCTGGTGCTGATCGTCGACGACTCGAGCGTCGCCCGCAGTCAGATGGTTAAAACGCTGGCCCAGGTCGGCTGCGAGACGCGGACCGCAAGCGACGGCGCGGAGGCGCTGGCGCTGCTGCAGGACTGGCTGCGCGACGGGAGCGACGAGTTCCAGCGTCTGTCGCTGGTGGTCTCTGACATCGAGATGCCGCGCATGGACGGCTATACGCTGACCAGCCGCATTCGCAGCACCGAGGGACTGCAGCGTATTCCCGTGATCCTGCACACGTCGCTCTCCGGTGGTTTCAACCAGGCGCTGGTCGACAAAGTCGGCGCCGATCGGTTCATCTCCAAATTCGAACCGGACCTGTTTGCTCAGGCCGTGTTCGAGCACCTGAACCAGCAGCCGGGCGAGCGCCGGACCGAGGACTGAAGAACACCCTGCGACAACGGCACCCGGGTGTCTCTCTGATCCCCGGAAGCGGCAACAACGGCAGGTCGAGCGGCAAGCGGTTGCCGCCGCGCCCGCCGGGCACCTGATCATAAATAACTGTTTTTAATAGAATAATAGAGTTGGCATGAGTGCTGCTCCAGGGCCGTGCAGTGACACGACGCGATGGAGAGTGCATTGCAGCCAGACAAGCTTTTCGGCCCCCACCTGTACGCAGCGCAGCTGCGCGAGCAGCGGGCGGGCGTACTCGCCTCGAACATCGCCAATGCCGACACGCCGCATTACAAGGCGCGCGACCTCGATTTCGGCAGCGCGCTGGAACAGGCCAGCGGCGGAGGGGTAAGCCTCCGTACCACGCACCCAGCACACCTGCCCCCCACCGCGGGCGGCGCTCCCGGGGAGCTCAAGTACCGCAACCCGCTGCAGGCGTCGCTGGACGGCAACACCGTCGATGCGCACGTCGAGCATGCCGCGTTCGCGGAAAACGCC
Source organism: Chromatiales bacterium (assembly GCA_024644045.1). Classification (GTDB taxonomy): domain Bacteria; phylum Pseudomonadota; class Gammaproteobacteria; order JAHELT01; family JAHELT01; genus JAHELT01. The sequence goes on from JAHELT010000037.1 coordinate 11,159, forward strand.
CTGCAGTACCAGACCAGCCTGCAGTTCGTGGACTCGCGCATCAAGGGCGTGCTCAAAGCCCTCAAAGGAGAATAGCGATGTCGCTGTTTCAGGTATTCGATATCGCAGGCTCCGCCGTGAGCGCGCAGTCGCTGCGCCTCAACACGACCGCCAGCAACCTGGCGAACGCCGATTCGGTGGCCGGCGATGCGGCCACCGTGTACCGCGCGCGCCAGCCGGTGTTCCAGGCCTCGCCGCTCGCCGATGGCGGCAGTGGCGTAGGCGTGCAAATGCTGGGTGTCGTCGAAAGCAATGCGCCCGCCAAGGTGCGCCACGATCCCGATCACCCGCTGGCGAACGCTGACGGCGACGTGTTCGCCGCAAACGTCGACCCGGTTGCCGAGCTGGTCAATATGATCTCGGCATCGCGGTCGTACCAGACCAACATCGACGTGATCAACACGTCGAAAACGCTACTGCTCCGCACTTTGAGCTTAGGTCAATAGGGGATCAGCGATGACGGTTTCCTTCAATCCCACCGCCAGCGTCTACGAGCAACTGTCCGAGGCGCGCCCGGCGTCCGACAACACGGACATGGGCCAGGCGGATTTCCTCAAACTGATGACCACGCAGCTGCGCAACCAGGATCCGTTCGAGCCGATCGAAAACGGCGAATTTCTCGGCCAGATCGCACAGTTCGGCACCGTGACCGGCATCCAGGAACTGCAGCAGTCGTTCGGCGACCTGAGCAGCGCGCTGCAGGCCAACCGGGCGCTGCAGGCATCGGTGCTGGTCGGCAAGCAGGTGCTGGTCAATGGGAATCAGGCGGCCCTCACGGCGGATACCGGGCTGAGTGGTGCCGTGGAGCTGCCAAACGCGGTCGAGGATCTGCACGTGCGTGTGCTGGGTGTCAACGGCGAAACGCTGGCGGATATCGACCTCGGCGCGCGTGCAGGCGGCATCTTCGAGTTCGAATGGGACGGTGAGCTTGCCGACGGTTCGCGCGCACTGCCGGGCACCTACACGCTGAGCGCGTCCGCCGGCGTGGGGGGCGAAGAGCAGGCGCTGGCGACGCTGGCCGCCGCCAACGTGAACAGCGTGACGCTGGGCAGCGGCGCCGGTGACGTGCGCCTCGACCTGGGCGCGCTGGGCGAAGTATCTCTTTCCGACGTGCGTCGGATCAGTTGAACATAAAGCAGGAGTGACCACATGGGCTTCAGTACCTCATTGAGCGGCTTGAACGCTGCGGCTTCCGACCTCGACGCGACGTCGAACAACATCGCCAACGTCGCGACCAACGGCTTCAAGGGATCGCGCACCGAGTTCGCCGACGTGTTTGCGGCAGACCCCGTCAACACGTCGCGCACCGCGATCGGCAGCGGCGTGCTGCTCTCCGAGGTCCGGCAGATCTTCAGCCAGGGAAATTTGGACTTCACCGATTCGGCGCTCGACATGGCGTTGATCGGGCGGGGGTTCTTCGTCATCGACTCCCAGAGCAACGGCGGAACGACCAGCTACACGCGCGCCGGCGCATTCCGCGTCGATGCCAACGGCTACATCGTCAACAGCGTCGGTGAGTTCCTCCAGGGTTTCCCGGTGGACGCCACCGGCAACGTGACGACGACGAGCCTCGACTCGGCGACCTCGATGCAGGTGCCGGAGACCTACGGGACGCCCATCGCCACAACCACGGTTGATCTGGGTGTGAACCTGCCAGCCAGCGCACCGGATCTGCCGATCGCGGCGTTCGATCCCGCGGACCCGGCGACCTACACCAACTCCACGTCGGTCACGGTCTACGACTCGCTCGGTAATTCGCACATCGCCACCGTTTACTACGTGAAGACCGATACCGCGACCAACACCTGGGAAACGCGCACTTTCCTCGACGGCACCGCGCTGGTGCCGGCGGTCGCGCAAACGCTGCAGTTCGACGCCTCGGGTGCGCTGGTCAACCCGGCCAACGGCAATATCGCCTTCAACGCGATGCCGCTCACCAACGGTGCGGCGCCGGTAACGCTGACCTTCGACTACTCCGGTGCGACGACGCAGTTTGCCGCAGCGTTTGCGGTGACCAACGTGGCTCAGAACGGCAACACCACCGGCAGACTGTCCAGCCTGGATATCAGTGAGTTCGGCGTGGTCAACGCCAAGTACACCAACGGCGCGACCCGTGCGGTCGGCAAGGTCGCGCTCGCCGAGTTCCGTAACCCCCAGGGGCTGCGCCAGACGGGCAACACCAGCTGGGTGGAAACCAGCGAGTCGGGCGCCGTGATCGGTGGTGAAGCGGGCACCGGCCTGTTTGGCTCGATCGTCGGCGGGGCGCTGGAGTCGTCCAACGTGGAGCTGACCAGCCAGCTCGTCAACCTGATCACTGCGCAACGTAACTTCCAGGCGAACGCGAAAGCGATCGAAACCTCGAACAACGTCACGCAGACGATCATCAACATCTGACGGAGCGCCCGGCTGTGGATCACATGCTTTATCTGTCGATGACCGGCACGCAACACCTGATGCTGGCTCAGCAGAACAACAGTCACAATCTGGCCAATGCGGCCACGGTGGGCTTCAAGGCCGACCTGGACGCGTTGCGTACTCTGCCGATGTACGGCCCGGGGCACCCGACGCGCGCGTTCGTGGAGGACACCCAGCACGGGTACGACTTCAGCGGCGGTGGACTGATGCACACGGACCGCGATCTCGACGTGGCGATTGCCGATCAGGGCTGGATCGCGGTGCAGGCAGCCGGCGGCGACGAGGCGTACACGCGGCGGGGCGACCTGCGGGTCGATCAGACCGGGCTGCTGCGCAACGGCGCCGGCGATCTGATTCTCGGTACCGGTGGCCCGATCACCATTCCGCCGCACGAGACACTGGTCCTGGGACGTGACGGCACTATCAGTATTCGTCCGCTCGGGCAGTCCGCGACCACGCTGGCCGCGGTTGACCGGATCCGGCTCGTTGCGCCCGCGCTCGAGTCGCTGCGCAAAGGCGATGACGGCTTGTTCCGTCTGCCGCCCGGTGAGGTCGCGGAGCCTGATGCCAGCGTCACGGTTGTCGGCGGCGCGCTGGAGAGCAGCAACGTGAACACCGTCGATGCGCTGGTGACTATGATCGAGCTGGCGCGCGCCTTCGAATCGCAGGTGAAGCTGATGGACGTCGTCGAACGCAACGACGAAGCGTCCGCCAGCGTGATGAACCTCAGCTAAAGACGGGCACGTGGTAATGGTTTTCAGGCTGAACGAACGGCTGGATCAAAAGCGCAGTGTACACAGGGTACATGAGCATTTTGAGCGAGTCGTCCAACGCCGCCTGGGAAGCATTGATGCGTGCTCCTGTAACGAACG
>JAHELT010000037.1:14584-34669 GCA_024644045.1 Chromatiales bacterium
TGGTTTTCAGGCTGAACGAACGGCTGGATCAAAAGCGCAGTGTACACAGGGTACATGAGCATTTTGAGCGAGTCGTCCAACGCCGCCTGGGAAGCATTGATGCGTGCTCCTGTAACGAACGGGAAAACCTATGAATCCAGCATTATGGGTGGCCAAGACCGGCCTCGACGCACAGCAGTCGCGCATGTCGGTGATATCGAACAACCTCGCCAACGTCAACACCAACGGGTTCAAACGCGACCGCGCGGTGTTCGAGGACCTGATGTATCAGAACGTCCGCCAGTCGGGTGGCCAGACGTCGCAGGATACCGAGTTGCCTTCCGGGCTTTCGATGGGCACCGGGGTGCGCCTGGTGGCGACCGAAAAGCTGCACACGCAGGGCAACATCGTGCAAACCGACAATGCGCTGGACATCGCGATCAATGGACGCGGTCTGTTCCAGGTAGTGTTACCCGACGGGAGCGCCGCGTACACGCGCAACGGCGCCTTCAACATCGACAACCAGGGTCAGCTGGTGACTTCCAGCGGTTATGCCGTGCAGCCTGCGATCACCATTCCGGAGGGCGCCCAATCGGTGACCATCGGTAACGACGGCACGGTCTCCGTGTCGCTGCCCGGAAGCGCGGCGCCCACGCAGGTCGGCAGTCTGCAGCTCAACGACTTCATCAATCCTGTCGGCCTGCAGCCGGTCGGCGAGAACCTGTTCCAGGAAACTGCAGCGAGCGGTCCGGCGCAGACCGGTACGCCGGGTCTGAACGGTCTCGGGCGTCTGATGCAGGGCGCGCTCGAAACATCCAACGTGAACGTGGTCGAGGAGATGATCAGCATGATCGAGACCCAGCGCGCGTACGAGATGAACTCGCGTGCCATCTCGACGACCGACGGCATGCTCCAGTTCCTCACTAACAACGTGTGATCAGGCGCATGGCTAGCATCAAGCGGCTTCTTCTGATCGTTGCGTGCCTGGCGCTCAGCGCCTGCTCGACGGTAACCAAGATCATGCCCGATCCCGACTACGCGATTGCCGAGCCGCCGCCGCCGCCGGCGCCAGGGGTGATCAGTAACGGCGCCATCTACTCTGCGGGGACGGGCTTGAGCCTGTTTGAGGACCGTACCGCGTTGCGCGTCGGCGACATACTCACGGTGATGCTGAGCGAGAGCACCGCGGCGAGCACCACCGCGTCGACCTCCACGCAGAAGAACGACAGCACCGACCTGGGCATCCCGACGGTCTTCGGCGGCCCCGTCACGTACAACGGCCGCAACGTTCTTCAGAACAGCGTCGACGCGGAGCGGGCCTTCACCGGCTCGGGCGACAGCTCGCAAAGCAACAGCCTGCGCGGTGAGATCACCGTTACAGTGTCGCGCGTGCTGGCTAACGGGAATCTGGCCGTGCGCGGGGAGAAGATCATCGGCATCAACCAGGGCGCGGAGTTCGTGCGCATCAAGGGGGTGGTTCGCCCGCAGGATGTGACCCCGGACAATACCGTGTTGTCCTCGAAAGTCGCCAACGCGCAAATCTACTACGGCGGCGACGGTGCGCTCGCCGAGGCCAACTCAAAGGGTTGGCTGGCGCGTTTCTTCAACAGCGAATTCTGGCCGTTCTAGCGAAGGAGTCCGGCATGACAGAGCAGCGGATCTCGAGTCTACGGACACGCACGGGCGAGGTGGTCACCGCCCTGCTGGTGTCTGCATTGATGCTGTTCGCCGGCGCCGCGCAGGCCGAGCGTATCAAGGACATTGCGGGCATCGCCGGCGTGCGCAGCAACCAGCTGGTCGGCTACGGACTGGTCGTCGGGCTGGACGGCACCGGCGACCAGACCAGCCAGACCCCGTTCACCGTGCAGAGTCTCAAGTCGATGCTCTCGCGTTACGGCGTCACCATCCCGCCGGGCGTGAACCCGCAGGTAAAGAACGTCGCGGCGGTGACCGTGCACGCCGATCTGCCGGCGTTCGCCAAGCCGGGGCAGACCATCGACATCACGGTCTCCTCGCTCGGCAACGCCAAAAGTTTGCGTGGCGGCAGTCTGCTGCTCACGCCGCTGAAGGGCGCCGACAACCAGATCTATGCGATCGCGCAGGGCAGCCTGGTGGTCGGCGGGTTCGGGATCGACGGTGGCGACGGCTCGCGCGTGACGGTAAACGTACCCAGCGTCGGCAGGATACCGAACGGCGCGACTGTCGAGCGCGGTGTCGACAACCCGTTCGCCCGCGGCGATGCGATCTATTTCAACCTGCACACCGGCGATTTCACGACCGCACGGCGACTCGCCGACGCGGTCAACTCGGCGGTCGGACCGGGGACCGCGCAGCCCGTCGACGCCACGACCATACGTGTGAACGCACCGCGCGATGCCGCGCAGCGCGTCGGTTTTGTCGCGTTCCTCGAGGATATAGAGCTGCAGCCGGGCGAGGCGCCGGCGCGGGTGATCGTGAACTCGCGCACCGGCACCATCGTGATCGGCAGCCACGTACGGGTGAAGCCGGCGGCGGTGACGCACGGCAGCCTGTCGGTCAGCATCACCGCCAATCCGCTGGTCAGTCAGCCGCAGGCACTGGCCGGCGGCGAGACCCAGGTGGTGCCGCGCGCCGATATCGAAGTGACCCAGGATGCCAATCGCATGTTCCTGTTCGACGCCGGCGTTTCGCTGCAGGAGATCGTGCAGGCGGTAAACCAGGTGGGTGCGGCGCCGGGCGACCTGGTGGCTATCCTCGAGGCGCTGAAGCAGGTTGGTGCACTGCGCGCCGAGCTGATCGTCATCTGAGGTGGCCGACGCGTGACGCCCGCCGGCTTTTACTTCGACCCGCAGACGCTGACCGGTCTCAAGCAGACCGGCGATCAGCAGCAGACGCTGGAGCGCGTTGCGTATCAGTTCGAGGCGCTGTTCATGCACATGCTGTTGAAGCAGATGCGCGAGGCGTCGTTCGGCGAGGGCTTGTTCGAGTCGGACCAGAGCAAATTCTACCGGGACATGTTCGATGCGCAGCTGGCCCAGCACGTGGGGGGAAATGCCGGGCTGGGCATCGCCCGACTGCTGGTGCAGCAGCTGGGCGAGGCGGCGACGGCCAAGTTGCCAGAAACGTCCGTGGCCGCGTCCGCTGTTGGCCCACGAGGCGCGGCCGGATCGATCCCGGCAACCGATGTTGACATGCCCCCGCGGGGGACGGTGCCGGCCTCTGACGATCTCCCGACGCCGCCTGCGCCGGCCCAATCAATGATACCGGCTGAAGCGCGGGCCGAGGCTCGGCGCGCTGCGCACGTGCAGGCAGCGGTCGCCGCGGCTGCACAAGCGGTGGCGCAGCAGCAGGAGCAGGGTGCACCGGAGCCCGTCGACGACTGGCAATCACCGCAGCAGTTCCTGTCCCAGCTGCAGCCCTTCGCCAGGCAGGTGGAGAAGGCGCTGGGCGTGCCGAGCGAGGTGCTGCTCGCGCAGGCCACGCTGGAAACGGGCTGGGGCCAAAAGCTGCCACGGCTTCCCGACGGGCGCAACAGCTTCAACCTGTTCGGCATCAAGGCCGATGCCCGCTGGCCGGGTGCGCGGGTCACCCAGCAGACCCTGGAGTTCTCCGGCGGCGCGATGCAGCAGGAACGTGCGCAGTTCCGCGCCTACGCATCGCCGCACGAGTCGTTCCAGGACTACGCGCAGTTTCTGCAGAGCAACCCCCGCTACGCGGACGCGCTGTCCGTGGCAGATGATCCAGCCGCTTACCTGCATGCGCTGCAGGACGCCGGTTACGCCACCGACCCACAGTATGCGCACAAGATCCTTGGCCTGGTTCACAGCGAACGGTTTCGCAATGCGCTGCCCGGCTCGAACGGCTAAAGCTGGTGTCAGCGGTGCCGCTGAGACGCCAGAGGGAAACTGTTTCCCGGGCCTGCGGCAATTGAGGATGTAATCGGGATACGCGTATGGGTGACTTCCTTAACAATGCGGTGACCGGGCTGCTCAGCTACCAGCGGGCGCTGGGCACGGTCAGTCACAACATTGCCAACTCGGCGACGCCCGGCTACAGCCGCCAGCAGACGCTGTTCGACGCGCAGCCGCCGAACAGCAATGTGAGCGCCGGTAACGGCGTGCGCGTGCTGGACGTCCGGCGTTACTACGACGAGTTCCTGAGCGTGCAGCTGCGCGAAACCGAATCGCTGCGCAGCCAGTTCGAAACCTTCCACGCGCAGGCCGGCGTGCTGGATGACGTGCTGGCGGACCCGCTGGGCGGCATCACACCCGCATTGCAGGCGTTTTTCTCGGCCGTGCAGGAACTTGCCGACGACCCGGCATCGCCTGCGGCACGCGTCGCGCTGCTCAACGAAGGCGATGCGCTTACATCGCGCTTCCACTATCTCGAGGATCGCATGGCGGATCAGGCCGCCTCCGCGACCGGGTCAATCAAGGATCTGGTCAACGAAATCAACGACCTGGCCCAGGCACTGGGCGAGATCAATCAGGATATCCTCGGGTCCCCCGGCGGATCGGACCGCCTGAACCCGGACCTGGCCGACCGCCGCGACCAGACGCTGCTCGAACTGTCGAAACTGGTCTCGGTGTCGGCCGTGGAGCAGGAGGACGGTCGGATCAACGTGTTTATCGGCAACGGTCAGACCCTGGTGACGAGCGATACGGTGATGACGCTGTCGACGTTCACCGACCCGGTCGATGCATCGCGGGTGCGCGTCGGCTACAGCGGTGTGTTTGGCGCGGGCGACGTCACCGATTCGCTGAGCGGCGGTGAGCTCGGAGGGTACCTGCAGTACTCGCGGACCCTGCTGCCGGAGACGCGCAATGCGCTGGGCCGCGTGGCCATCGCCCTGGCCCAGACCTTCAACGCGCAGCACCGCGACGGCATGGATCTGGCCGGCAATCTGGGCGGCGACTTTTTCAGCGTCGCGGCGCCGCAGGTGCTGAGCAATGCAAACAACACCGGCGCTGCCAACGTGACCGCCGCGGTCACCGACCTGAGCCAGCTGACGGTGCAGGACTACACGCTGAGTTTCGACGGCGCGCTGTTCACGCTGCGGGCCGGTGACGGCAGCAGCAGTGTTACCGGCGCCGGACCGGCACTCGCGCTGGACGGTATTGCCGTGAACATAGCGGGCGCGGCGGCGGCGGGGGACCGGTTTCTGATCCGCCCGACCCGGCTCGGCGCGCAGACGCTGGCGGTGACGGTCACAGACGGCAGCGCCATCGCCGCCGCCTCACCGATCGTGACCGGGACCGCGCTGGGCAACGCGGGCAGCGCCGCCATCAGCCGCGGCGAAGTGCTCGACGTCAACGATCCCAACCTGCTCGATTCGATCACGCTGCGTTTCAACTCGGCCGCCGACTACGATGTGCTCGACGCCAACGGCGTGGTGCTCGCCGCAGCGCAGCCTTTCACCAGCGGCGCGAACATCGACATCAACGGCTGGCGCGTGCAGATCACCGGCACGCCGCAGGCCGGCGACCGGTTCACGGCGCAGTCGAACGCCGGCGGCATTTCGGACAACCGCAATGCCCTGCTGCTCGGTGACCTGCAGACCACGGCGGTACTGGATGGCGGCAGCGCGAACTATCAGGAGGCGTACAGCAGCCTGGTGAGCAGCGTCGGCGCGCAAACGCGCCAGGCCGCGGTGAATGCCGATGCGCAACAGGCCCTGTTTGACAGTGTGCAGGGTCGGCGCGAGTCGGTGTCCGGGGTCAATCTCGACGAGGAGGCCGCCAATCTGGTGCGCTTCCAGCAGGCGTACCAGGCTTCGGCGCGGGTGATCGCGACGGCCGATGCGTTGTTTCAAAGCCTGATCAACTCGGTCTGACGGCCATGCGTATCTCCACCGCCCAGCTGTTCCAGCAAAGCATCCAGCAGATGCAGCAGCGCCAGGCCGATATCGGCGACCTGATGGAAAAGATCAGCTCCGGGCGGCAGCACCTGCGGCCTTCCGAAGATCCGTTCGTGGCGGCGCGCAGCCTGGAAATCCAGCAGAAGGTCGCACGCACCGAGCAGTTTCAGGAGAACATCGTGCTCGCGCGCGCCAATCTCGCGGCACAGGATACGGTGCTGCAGGATGTGAACACCGGTCTGCAGCGTGTGCGCGAGCTCGCGGTGCAGGCGAACAACGCCAGCCTGTCGGCCGCGAACCGCGCGCAGATCGCGGCCGAGGTCGACGAGCGCATCGCCGAGCTGGTCCACCTGGCCAACAGCGTCAACACCGACGGTGACTCTCTCTATGCGGGTTTCCGCGGCGACGCGCAGCCGTTCGTGACGCGCGTCGTCGGCGCACTCAGCCACATCGCCTACCAGGGCGATGACGGCAGCCGCTTCACGCAGGTCGGCGAAGGCCGCCAGCTGCAGACCAGCACCGCCGGCAGCGACGTTTTCCAGCGTATACGCAGCGACAGTGCGCTGCTGACCGAAACGCCGGCTGCCAACGCGGGGACCGGCCAGATAGCGCCGGCGCGCATCGTCGACCCGACCCGGATCGGCGAGTATCCGTACGCCTTCACCGGCACCGCGGGCCGCAACGACGTAACGTTCGTCGATGACGTGGCCGGTGCGCAGGACGGGGTGACTTTCACCCTGCAGGGGCGCACCTACGAGCTCGATGTCGGTGGTGGCGGCGTCGCCGGGACCAACATCGGTATAACGATCGCGGCGAACGATCCGGCAGCGACCATCGCGGCACTCGTGGAGGCGCAGCTCGACGCGGATGTCACCGCGGGGGATCTGAACAACATCACCGCTACGGCAGTCGGTGCGGATGTGCAGATCCTCTCCGACGTGGTCACCAGCACAACGACCCATACCGACGTCACCACGGCGCTGGCCACGAACTATGCGGTGACTCCCGCCGGACAGGCTAATGCCAGCACAGTCGTGCTGGACGGCGTCACCTACGAGTTCAGGTTCGACAACGAGGCGGCACTGGGTGCCAACGTGAAAGTGTCCCTGGGCACTGCGGCGGCGGGGATTGCCGACGGCCAGGCGAGCAACTTCGCCGCGGCGATCAACGCCCAGAACACGGCAGGCAATACGACCTACAGCGCCGATGCGAACGCGAGCATCACGGCTGTGCGGACGGGTGCGCAGCATGCTTACCGCGTGGTGTTCAAGGCCGGCGGGCTGTACGACGTGGTCGACGATACGGTCGGGCTGAACGTCATTACGGATGCAGCCTACACGCCAGGGCAGATCATCGAGTTCAACGGGATCCAGACGGCCGTCGCCGGCACGCCGAACCCGGGCGACTTCTTCAGCATCTCGGGTGGCACCTATCAGGACATCTTTACCACGCTGCAGACATTCGCTGACGGTCTTCGCAACCCTATCGACGATACGGTGACCGCCGAGCGCATTCGCCTGACACTGCAGGACCTGGATGCCGCGATCGAGCATACGTCGCAGCAGCAGGCACAGGTCGGCGGGCGCCTGAACGCGCTGGACACGCAGTTCGACGCGAACGCCGCCTTCCATCTGCAGCTCACCGAAAGTCTCTCCGATATCGCCGATCTCGACTACGCCGACGCCATCGCACGCCTGGAGCACAGCCTGTTCGTGCTGCAGGCGGCGCAGCAGAGTTTCGCGCGCGTCGAGGGCGTGAGCCTGTTCGACTTCATCGGCTGATGCGGCCTGCGCCGCGCGGTGTTCAAGAATCGGTGCGCCGTGCCGCTACGCTTTTTCCGGCAGCGAGCGGACGCAGTGCGATACGTCACAGTTTTCAGCGAGTTACGCTTGAGATCCACGCGGGCAGGTTAAAGCTCAATCCGGGGGCGCCGATACAGGGGCAGGTCCTGGTCCGGCACAGCTGCGAGAACGCGGCCATTGAATGTATGTAGGAGCTAGAAATGCCTCAGGTAATCAACAGCAACGTAATGTCGCTGAACGCGCAGCGAAACTTGAACAACACGCAGTCGGCGTTACAGACGTCGCTGGAGCGGTTGTCCTCGGGCCTGCGAATCAACAGTGCAAAAGACGACGCCGCCGGTATGGCGATCGCCGAACGGTTCACTTCGCAGATCCGCGGCATCAACCAGGCGGTGCGTAACGCCAACGACGCAATCTCGCTCGCGCAGACCTCGGAAGGCGCGCTGGCGGAATACAGCAACAACCTGCAGCGCGTTCGCGAGCTGGCTATCCAGTCCGCCAACGCCACTAACTCGGCTTCCGACCGCCAGTCACTGAACGCGGAAGTGCAGCAGCTGCTGCAGGAGATTCAGCGGGTTGCTCTGCAAACCAGTTTCAACGGCCGCAACGTCCTGGACGGCACCTTCAACGGTGCACAGTTCCAGATCGGGGCGTACGCCGGGCAGACTCTGAACGTGAACGTCACCAACGCGCAGACCAGCGCGCTGGGTTCCTATCAGGTTGGCAATTCCGCGACCAACGTAACCGGCGTTGCGCTGGCCGCCAACGACCTCGCCATCAACGGTGTGGATGCCGGTATTTCGATATCGGGTTCCGCCGAAGACATCGCCGCCGCCATCAACGCGATCAGCAGCGACACGGGTGTCATCGCCTCGGCCGCCACCACCGCCGCCAGCGCCAACACGCTGCAACGCAACCAGGGCGTGCTGTCCGGCGACATGGTGATCAACGGGGTGAACATCGGCGCCGTCAACGGGTCGAACAACATCGCCACGCAGGGGCAGAACGTCGCCGCAGCGATCAATAACCTGACCAACCAGCACGGTGTTATCGCCACGGCCGATCAGGCGACCGGCCAGCTCACACTGAGTTCCACCACCGGCGCCAACATTATTATCACCAGTCTCAACGGCGACGCGGGTTACTCGCGCATCGAGAATGCCACCGGCCTCGAGGTCAGCGCCAGCACAGAGCAGGCGCAGGCGACCTACACGCTGACCGGTACCGCCGGCGTCAACGACGTCACGTTCGTGACCGACGTCGCCGATGCGCAGGATGGCACCACATTCACGCTGCAGGGCCGCACCTACGAGCTGGACAGCGGCGGTGGTGTGGCCGCTGGCAACATCGCCATTGCGTTTGCCACGAACGATACGGCGACCACCATTGCCGGCAATGTCGTCACCACGCTCACCGCGGACGTCGCCGCCGGCAGCTTGAACAATATCACGGCTGCAAATGCCGCCGGCGTGCTCAGTATCACTTCCGATGTGGCGACCAGCTCGACCACGCATACCGACGTGGCTACGGCCCTCGCCAATGCGTACAGCACGGCCGGTGCCGGTATCGGCAACGGCGATACACTGATTCTGGGCGGGGTCACTTATGAGTTCCGCTTGGACAACGAGAGCGTCACGACGGGCTCGGGCAACATCAAGGTCAGTCTCGGCACCAACGGTGCGGGTACGCAGGACAACCAGGCCACGAACCTGTCGACGGCAATCAGCGGCCAGTACAGCGCGATCAATACCAACATCACCGCGACCGTAGCAACCAACGTCGTTACAGTGACGTCGGATCTGCTCGGCAGCCCGGGTGATCTAACGGTTGACGGGACCTTCAGCGGTGCCGCCGGCGTTGCCGAGGACTTGAACGGCGGTACCGGCACGGCGGCCGACGGCGCGGGCACCGCGTCGAACAACTACGGCATCCTGCAGTTGAACTCGCCGAAACAGTTCGTGGTTTCGGGTAACAACACCACGAAAGCCGGGTTGCAGTCGGCGACCTCGACCCTGATCACGATTAGTTCGATCGACATCAGCTCGGTGAGCGGCGCCAACACGGCGATCGATCTGGTCGACGGTGCCCTGTCTCAGGTGGCGAGCATCCGAGCCAGCCTCGGTGCCGTCCAGAACCGGCTGCAGTCGACGATCTCGAATCTGTCGACCGCTTCGGAAAACTTCGAGGCAGCGCGCTCACGCATTCAGGACGCCGACTTTGCAGCGGAAACTGCAGCGCTGACCCGCGCGCAGATTCTGCAGCAGGCCGGCATAGCCATGCTGTCGCAGGCGAACGCGCAGCCGCAGACGGTACTGGCGCTGCTGCAGTAGGCAGCTAACGACCGCCGCTCCCGGTAAGCCTGGCGCCGGGAGCGGAATACAAACGCCCTAGAGGGTTGGGCAATGTATACAGATGCAAACAATTCGTTGCTAAGCAAAGCGCCGCAAGCCAGTCCCGCGAAGCAGGAGGCACCGCAGCGCACCAGCAACACCGCCCAGGCGGCGAAAGTCGTGGAGCTCAGGCCGGGCGCTGAGGATCAGCAGCAGCCGAGGGAGCTGGCGCCGTCGCAGATGGCCGAGCTGAAAGAGGCCGTGGAGAGCCTCAACCAGTCGCTGCAGAACATCCGGCGGGAGTTGCGCTTCAGCGTAGACGATGACACCGGGCGCATGATCGTGAGGGTGATCAATGCCGATACCGACGAGGTCGTGCGCCAGATACCGAGCGAGCAGCTCCTCAACGCAGTACGGCACCTGCAGGAGCATGCCGGGTTACTGCTGGACACCGAGGCCTGACAGCCGGTGCCCGGGTGCGGCCAGTGAATGAGCGCGGCGGACTCGCATGATCAGTGCAGCGGGGGTCGGCTCCGGCCTCGACATATCCGGCATCGTCTCGCAGCTGGTGGAGGCCGAGCGCGCGCCGAAGACGTTCCTGCTGGACCGGCGCGAAGCGGCGCTGCAGGCGCAGCTTTCCGGATTCGGCACGTTGAAAGCCGCCTTGCTGGACCTGCGCACGTCGTTGAGCGGGTTCGCATCGGCGAACGACTTCCAGCAGCGTGCGGCAACCTCCAGCGACGGTACGCTGTTCACCGCGAACGCCACCAGCGGCGCCGTAACTGCCAACTATCAGATCGTCGTCGACCAGCTCGCGCAGCCGCGTAAGCTCAGCAGTCAGGGGTTCGGCAGCAGCGCCGCCACCGTCGGCAGCGGTACGCTGACCTTCAGCGCGGGCGGCGACTCTTTCACCGTAGACATCAGTGCCACCAGCGGCTCGGTCGCCGGCGTGCGCGATGCGGTCAACGCCGCCACCGGCAATGATCTGGTGACCGCCACCACGGTGCAGGTGGCGGACGGCAGCGGCGGCCAGGAAACGCGCCTGCTGTTCACCGCGAAGGGTGCCCAGGACCTGACCATCAGCGTCGACGACATCGACGGCGTCGATACGGACGCCAGCGGCCTGTCACAGCTGGTGTTCACCAGTGGCGGTGTCGAAAACATGCAATCCATACAGGCGCCGTCGACGGCGCGTGTGTTCATAGACAGCCTGCTGGTGGAGAGCGATACCAACACCGTCGAGGATGCCATCGAGGGTGTCACCCTGGAATTGCTCGCGGCCGATCCCGCGGCCACCAACACGCTCACGGTCAGCGATGACAGCTTTGCGGTGAAGCAGAGCCTGCAGGCGTTCGCCGATGCCTACAATGTATTCGTCGAGACCACCAATGCGCTGACCCGCGTCAACGCCCCGGGGGATGCCGGGATACTGGTCGGCGATTCGACGATGCGCAACGTCCAGGCGCAGCTGCGGCGGGTGTTTGCCGAGCGCAGCCTGCAGCCGAACATGCCGGGTAATCTCGCGGAATTCGGGATAACCACGCAGGACGACGGCACTTTCACCTTTGACGAAACCATGCTCGAGTCGCAGCTCGGCGAAAATCCAGAAGCTGTCAGCGAGTACTTCGCCGGCGAAGACGGGCTGGCCGCCCGTCTGACAACGCTGCTCGACGGCTACCTCGCCCCGAACGGGACGCTCGATGCGCGCACCGATCGGCTGGATGGCGACATCGGGCGCATCGGCGATGCGCGCGAGCGTCTGGAACTGCGCGTGCAGGCCACCGAACGGCGTCTGCTGGCGCAGTTCTCGGCGATGGACTCCCTGGTCGCCCAGCTCAACGTGACCGGCGACTTCCTCGATCAGCAGCTCAGTGCGTTGTCCGGCATTACGCGAAAACGATAGGAGAATTTTTCGAATGGGCGCTTTCAATCAAGCCACACCGCTGTCCGCCTACCAGGCGGTAGGCAAGTCGGATCTCAGCTACGCCGATCCGCACCGGTTGATCTCTCTGTTGATGGACGGGGCGCTGGACCGTATCGCGCGTGCCAGGCACGCGATGCAGGCCGAGCGCGTGGCGCAGAAGGGCGAGCTCATCGGCAACGCAATCACCATCATCTCGGGACTGAAGGGCTGCCTGAACATGGATGCAGGCGAGGCATTGTCCGAAAACCTGGCTGATCTGTACGACTACATGTGCAGGCGCCTGGTGCTGGCAAACGCGCAGGACGACGAGACGCTGCTTGACGAGGTTTCCGCCCTGCTGAGCGAAATCCGCTCCGCCTGGGATGCAATCCCGGAATCGGCCAAGCGCTGCATCGACGCCGATGCCGCACCGGCCGACCCGTCGGCGCCCGGCAAGTAGCGCGGCGCTTCCCGGTGACCGACGATGCGCGCGCACAAACCCTGGGTGCGGCCGCACGGCATTGTGAAAATGCCGAAAACGCGGCCGATGAGGGACGCTGGGATGCGGTGCAGAGCGAAGTACGTGCGATGCACCTGCTGCTCGAGGAACTGCTGACGGCGGCCGGCCTGAGCGACCTGCCGGACGCCGCGCCGTCGCGTCTCGAGTCTATCTGTACGCGGATCAAGCGTCTGCGTACCCGCGCCGTTGCGGGGCGCGAAGAGATCGCCGGGAGCCTCACCTCGATGCGCCGGGGCCGCACCGCGGCCGCCACCTACCGGCGCCACGGATAACCCCGTAATCCACGCCGGCGGCAGGCGCGCAGACACGCCGCGAGCCGTTATCGATGCCCCTTTCGCCCTCGGCAACCGTGCCGGGGACGCCCGTCAACGGGGGCTGTAAGCGCGCCGGCAGCCTCAAGCCGTGCCAACTGGCGAAATTAGATGAGTTTCGCTTTGCAACCCGGGGACGATTGGCTACTATACCCGGCCTTGCGCCCGGGCTCATCGGAGACAGAGCGGCAGACGGGCACACCTGGTGAGTCTTTTCAGCGACAGAGAATGTCCGACACCCCCAAATCCATCTTAATCGTCGACGAAGATACAAAACGCGCCAAACGCTTCAGCGATGTGCTGCGTTTCATCGATTACGAGCCGCAGGTCCTGGACTGGGCCGATTTCCTGAGCGAAACGACCGACGATGATTACCTGGCCGCATTCGTCGCCGACCGCGCCGGCGTGATGGAGGCGTTACGCAGCAAGGCAGGCGAGAACGGTTACTCGGGCTTCGTGCTGCTGATGGACGAAGCAGATCTGGCCCGTGAGGTAGCACCGCTGGAAGACTGTCTGCTGGCCCGGGCCAAGCACACGATCAAGTACGCCGAGCTCACGAATCTGATGCACCGTGCGGAGATCGCCGCGCGCAACCGGGGCAAGGGCGAGCCGAACTCTGCGCATCTGTTCCGCAGTCTGGTCGGCAACAGCCGGGCGGTCCGGCACGTGCGCAAGCTCGTCGAACAGGTCGCGGCCACCGATGCCACCGTGCTGATCACCGGCGAGTCGGGGACCGGCAAGGAAATCGCAGCGCGTAACATCCACTACTACTCCGCGCGCCGCGAGCGCCCGTTCGTACCCATCAACTGCGGCGCGATTCCCGGCGACCTGCTGGAGAGCGAGCTGTTCGGCCACGAAAAGGGCGCGTTCACCGGTGCCATCAGCGCCCGGCAGGGCCGCTTCGAGCTGGCCGAAGGCGGCACCATCTTTCTCGACGAGGTCGGCGACATGCCGCTGCCCATGCAGGTCAAGCTGCTGCGTGTCATCCAGGAGCGCTGTTTCGAGCGGGTCGGCAGCAACCGCAGCATCGGCACGGATGTGCGCATCATCGCCGCCACGCACCGCGAGCTGGAAGAGTACATCGAGCAGGGCAAGTTCCGCGAAGACCTGTACTACCGGCTGAACGTGTTCCCGATTCACATGCCGACGCTGCGCGACCGGCTGGACGATCTGCATCTGCTGATCAACGAGCTGATCACGCGCCTAGAGCACGGCAAGGTGGGCAGCGTGCGCCTGACGCCGGCCGCCGTGATGGCGCTTTGCCACTATCGCTGGCCCGGCAACGTGCGCGAGCTGGCCAACGTGATCGAGCGCCTGGCGATTCTCAATCCCTACGGCGTGGTCGATGTCAAGGACCTGCCGGAGAAGCTGGTGCCCGAGCACGTCGCGGTGAATCCCGTCGAGCCGGAATTCGGGCCGCCGCCGGCCATGCCGAACCCGGAAGTGTTCAGCGAGCCGCGCCTGCCGCGCGAGGGGATAGACCTCAAGGAACACCTGCAGCGCATCGAGATCACCCTGATCCAGCAGGCGCTGGATGAAGCAGATGGCGTGGTCGCGCATGCCGCCAACCGGCTCGGGATGCGGCGCACCACGCTGGTGGAAAAGATGCGCAAATACAACATCCACCGCCAGGACGCGTCGTGAGATTGACGCGGATTCCTGTCCAACATCGTAACTCCCTGATATTCAACTGAATAATCCCGTGGCATAGTTTCTGCTATCCGTCGTCTACGGACGATTGATAACGGATTCCAGTAATGCCACAACGCGCCTCGGCGGCGTCTGCCGCGCCTGACGCCACGCCCCCATTGCCGCTGCTCGAGCTCTCCGTGCAGCGCCTGCAGGGCGTGGTGGACCACCTCCATTCGACGCTGGACGCCGCGGCGATGGCCGGCCGCGGCGCGCCAGCGCCGGCGAATGCCGCGACACTGCTGGATTCGCTGCCGGCCGGCGTGCTGCTGATCGATAACAGCGGCCATATCGCGGCGTGCAATCGTGCCGCGCGCGAGCTGCTCGGACCCGCGCTGCTCGGCCAGGCCTGGGATGCGATCGTGAGAACCCATCTTGCCGCCAGCGAGGATGCCAGCGATCTCGCGCTGCGCGACGGCCGCCGCATCAGTGTCGCCACGCGCCCCATGTGCGAGGCCGCCGGACAGGTAGTGATGTTGAGCGACGTGTCGGAAACGCGCGCGCTCGAGCGCCTGTTGCAGCGGCGCTCACGGCTCGCCGAAATGGGTGAGATGCTCGCGCGGCTGGCGCACCAGCTGGGTACGCCGCTGGCGACGTCGGCGCTGTACGCGCACGAGCTGGCCCAGCTCGACGGCGCGCCGGAACGCGGCCGCGAGCTGGCCCGCAGAATCAAGACGTCGCTTGCGCGTCTGCGCTCACAGGTCCGCGACATGCAGGTTTTCACCAGCACGGCCACGGTTGCCGGTACCGTGACACGGGTCGGCGATCTGCTGGCCGCGTTTTCCGAGCTGGCGCGTCCGGGGTTCACGGCGGCGGGCGCGTGCCTGCAGATCGATTCCCGTGCCAGCGACGATCATGTCCGGGTCAACGTGTCGGCGCTGGTCAGTGTGTTCAGCAATCTCGCCGATAACGCCCTCCAGGCCTGTCCGCAGGATCTGCTTTTGCGCGTCACGGTGGATGCGCGCGACGGCTGGGTCGAGTTCGTATTCGCGGACAACGGTCCCGGGGTCCCGTCCGATGTGGCCCGGCAGATGTTCGAAACGTTTTTCACCACCCGCGAAGCCGGTACCGGGCTGGGGTTGGCCGTGGCCCGTTCCGTGGTCGAGGCGCACGGTGGGCGCATCCGCCACGATGGCGGCGCGCCGGGCTGCCGGATTGCCATCGCACTGCCGCAAACCTGTCCTGTGCCACGGAGCAAGCCATGACCCACCCTCGCGTTCTGGTCGTCGACGACGATGGCGCTTTGCGTCAAGCGCTTTGCGAAACCCTGGACGGCGCGGGCTATCACGTGAGCGGCCACCGTGACGGCAGCGAGGCGCTGGCTGAGTTGCAGCGGTGCAACAACGTCGATCTGATTCTCACCGACGTACAGATGCAGCCGATGGACGGCCTGGTCCTGCTGAGCGAGGTGCACAAGCGCTTTCCCGGCATCGCGGTTCTGCTGATGACCGCTTTCGCGTCGGTCGAGCATGCCGTGAAGGCGGTCAAGGCGGGCGCCGAGGACTATCTGGTGAAACCGTTCGACAGCGACGAGCTGCTGGTCAAGGTAGGGGCCTTGACCGGCACGGGCAAGCCCGCGCCCGGTGGCGGCCCGGTGGTCGTGGACGCCCGGCAGCGGCAGCTGTTCGAGCTCGCAGCGCGCGTCGCGGCAACCGAGGCGACGGTGCTGATCAGCGGCGAAAGCGGCACCGGCAAAGAGGTAGTGGCGAGGTTCGTGCACGACAACTCGACCCGCGCCGGCGCGCCATTCGTCGCGATCAACTGTGCGGCGATCCCGGAGAACATGCTGGAAGCGGTGCTCTTCGGTTACGAACGCGGCGCCTTCACCGGCGCGGTGCGTGCCACGCCCGGCAAGTTCGAGCAGGCGCAGCACGGCACCCTGCTGCTGGATGAGATCTCCGAGATGGACCTGGGCCTGCAGGCGAAGCTGCTGCGCGTGCTGCAGGAACGCGAGGTCGAGCGGATCGGCGGGAGTCGCACGATCGCGCTCGATGTACGGGTCCTGGCGACCACCAACCGGCGCTTGCGCGAAGAGGTCGCCGCCGGCCGCTTCCGCGAAGACCTGTTCTACCGGCTCAACGTGTTTCCGCTGCACCTGCCGCCGCTGCGCGAGCGGCCCGGCGATCTCGAGCCGCTGGTCGAAACGCTGCTGCACCGGCATGCGGGGGGTACGCACACCCTGCACGAGTGCGCACTCGTCAAGCTGCGCGAGCACAGCTGGCCGGGTAATGTACGTGAGCTCGAGAACGTCGTGCAGCGCGCGATCATTCTGGCGCCCGATGGGAACATCGATGCCGGCGCGTTGCAGTTCGAGCCGCCGGCCGAAGGGATGCACGAGCACCAGCCCCGGCCGCTCGATCTGTCCAGCAGCCTGCGCTCGCAGGAGCACCGGCGCATCGCCGAGGTGCTGCGCGAAACCTCCGGCAACCGCAAGCACGCCGCCGAGAGGCTCGGCATCAGTCCACGCACCCTGCGCTACAAGCTCGCGCAGATGCGCGATGCCGGCATGACGATTCCAGGACGCGAAGGAACAGTGTGATGACAGTCGAAGATCCAGGCATTGCCGCCGCCCGGCTGATCGGGCAGCTGCAGTCGTTGCGGGCAAGCGCCGCTGGCACGTCCGCCGAGGCTGACGGCCCCGCCGGCAGCGACTTCGCCGCGCTGATGCGGCAGTACGTCAACCAGGTGAACCAGACCCAGCAGCAGGCGTCAAACCTGGCCGCAGACTTCGAGTCCGGCGCGAGCGATGTGCAGTTGCTGGACGTGATGGTGTCGATGCAGCGGTCGCGAATCGCTTTCGAAGCACTGGTGCAGGTGCGCAATCGTTTCCTGAGCGCGTATCAGGAAATCATGAACATGCAGGTCTGACAGACCGGGTGGGACAGAAAGATGGAGGAATACCGTGGCAACTGAGGTAGCGGCCGATCCGCAACAGCGCAACTCCTTGATGGAGTTTCCCTGGGTGCGGCAGCTGCTGGGTCTGGCGGGTCTCGCCCTGGCGGTGTCCGCCGGTGTGGTCGTGGCGCTCTGGTCCCAGCAACCCAACTACGCGCTGCTGTTCAACGAGCTTGCCGAACGCGATGCGCTGGCGGTGACCGAGGCGCTGCGCGCCGAGCAGGTCGACTTCCGCATCGACGAACACACCGGTGCGGTGATGGTGCCGCAAGGTCAGCTGCGCGAGCTGCGCATGCGCCTGGCGGCGCAGGGCCTGCCGCAGAGCTCGGCGGGCGGCATGGAAATGCTGCAGAACAGTTCCGGCCTTGGCACCAGCCGGTTCATCGAAAACGCCCGTTACAAGCATGCGCTGGAGGCCGAGCTCGGCCGCTCCATCGCCACGCTGCGCAACGTGGAATCGGCGCGCGTGCACCTCGCGCTGCCGAAACAATCGATTTTCATTCGCGAGCGTACACCGCCGAGCGCGGCGGTGCTGGTCCGGTTGTTTCAAGGCCGGGTGCTGGAATCCGGTCAGGTCAACGCGATCGTGCACATGGTCGCCTCCAGCATCCCGCAGCTCGAAACCGGCAGCGTTACCGTGGTCGACCATCTGGGGCGCCTGCTGTCCGACGGCGGCGACAACGAGCCGCTGGCGCTGTCGGGTCGCGAGTTCGACTACCGGCGGCGGATCGAGAGCGATTACAGCGAGCGCATCACGCGCCTGCTCGAGCCGCTGGTCGGGCTCGGTAAGGTGCGTGCGCAGGTCACCGCGGCGCTGGATTTCACGCTGACCGAAACCACCCAGGAATCGTTCGACCCGGCGCGGCGGGCGGTGCGCAGCGAGCAGATCAACGAACAGAAGAACCGCGGTGCGAATCCCGCCCTGGGGATTCCCGGCGCGCTGAGCAACCAGCCGCCGGGCGCCGGAACGACCGAGGCGGCGCAAGCCGGGGAAGCGCCGCCTGAGACGCCGAGCTCGGAGACGCGCGGCGAGACGCGCAACTACGAGCTCGACCGCGAGATCAGCCACACCAAGCGGCCGCTGGGCACCATTCAGCGGCTGTCCGTGGCAGTGATCGTGGACGAGCCGCTGGGAACGGGCGAGAACGGCGAAGCGAAAGCCGAGCCGTACAGCGAAGAGGAGATCGCGCGTTTCACCGCCCTGGTGAAGGAATCCATCGGCTTTGACGAGCAGCGCGGCGACACTTTCAGTCTGCTGAGCTCCTCGTTCCTGCGCCCCGAGGTGGAGGAGATTCCCGAGCTGCCGATATGGGAACAACCATGGGTGTGGGATCTGGGTAAGCAGGTGCTCGGCGGGTTGTTCGTATTGCTGGTTCTGTTGATCATCGTGCGCCCGGCCGTGCGCACGCTGACCACGGCGCCGCGTCTGCCGCCGCAGCAGGCAGCGTCCCAGCTGGTGAATACGGCGAGCGCCGATGGCGGCGCACTGCCAGAGGATCAACTGCAGCTCAGTAAAGTGCCGAACCCGCCGCATCTGCCGGAGGCCTATGACGACAAGCTCGCCCTGGCGCGCTCGCTGGTCAAGGACGATCCGGCCCGCGTGGCGAACTTGGTGAAGACCTGGGTTCGCGAAGATGCCTGACGAGGGCCGTGCGGACGTCAGGGGGCTGGACAAAGCGGCCATCCTGCTGATGTCGCTGGGAGAGCTCGAAGCCTCCGCCATTCTGCGTCACATGGGGCCCAAGGAAGTCCAGTCCGTGGGTACCGCGATGTCGGGCGTGGCCAACGTGGGCCGCGACAAAGTGGAAACGGTGCTCGACGTTTTTCTGACCCTGCTGACCAACCAGACGTCGCTCGGCATCGGCACCAATGACTACATCCGTTCGGTGATGGTGAAGGCGCTGGGTAAGGAAAAAGCCTCCAGCGTGATCGACCGGATTCTGCTCGGGAGCAACAGCCAGGGGCTGGAATCGCTCAAGTGGATGGACGCCAAGGCGGTGGCGGAAATTATTCACATGGAGCATCCGCAGATCATCGCTATCGTGCTCTGCTATCTGGAACCCGACCAGGCCGCGCAGGTGCTCGCGGCGCTGCCGGAGACGGCGCGCGCGGACGTGATCATGCGCATCGCAACCATGGACGGTATTCAGCCGAGTGCGATCCGCGAGCTGGATCAGATCATGGAAAGCCACTTCACGGAGGATCTGAATATCAAATCGACCACGGTGGGCGGGCCCAAGATCGCCGCGGATATTCTCAATCTGATCGAGTCGGCGATGGAAGCCGAGATCATGGAAAGCGTGCGTGAATCCGACAGCGAGCTCAGCGATGAAATCTCCGAGCTGATGTTCGTGTTCGACAACCTGATGAGCGTCGACGACCGCGGTATCCAGACGCTGCTGCGCGATATCTCGACCGACACCCTGGTGCTCGCCTTGAAGGGTGCCGAGGAGGAGCTGCGGCAGAAGTTCCTGAAGAACATGTCGCAGCGTGCGGCCCAGATGCTGAGCGAAGACATGGACGCGAAGGGCCCGGTGAGGGTCAGCGACGTGGAGACCGCGCAGAAGGAAATCCTCACCATCGCGCGCCAGAAGGAAGCCGACGGCGAGCTGATGCTCGGCGGCGGCGGCGAGGCCATGGTCTAGGGCCAGTTAACGCTATGCGAATACCCATCGTTGGCTCTGCAATGAGGCCAGGCAAGGCGCGCAGGGTGCAGTTTGGTCATCCAAATAAGGCCTGCGCAACGCCGCAGGGCCTCATTGGAGAGTCAACCCGAGGCGGGGCCGGGGCCGTTTTTCCCCATGGCGTCGTTGCACTTCA
>JAHELT010000181.1 GCA_024644045.1 Chromatiales bacterium
GGTTCCCCTCTCCCGGGGGGAGAGGAGGCAGGGGTGAGGGGTCCGGTGGGGGTCGAGACCTCAGTCGTCGACGCGGCGCACGGTGATGCGTGCCACCGGGTTGCGCCAGTCACGCTCGGCGGGATCGAGACTGCCGATTCCGTGAATGCCTGCGTGCACGTGCACGTAGCCTTCGCCTCCGGCGTCCGACGACTCACCGACGCCGCCGCAAACCGGGCCCGGAATGTTGGCGCAATCCTCGTCGTTCGGCTCGCTGCCCGCATCGTAGGCCAGGGCGGTGTACGTGATCGAGCCGTGCTTGGGCGCGCGCACGCTGTTGAGCGACACAAACGCATCATTGGTCGGGATCAGCATCGCGGCCAGGCTGACGCGCCGCGCGCCGTGCGCGGGCACCTCGATCGTCGTGGTTTCACCCGGCCCGAGCAGGCCGCCCGAGTCCGCCACGCCCTTGACGGCTTTGAGCTGCTTGAGGGCGGCGGCAAGCGGCGCCACGTTGCCGTCCTCGGCGAGGATGGCCAGCTCGTCGCTCGCCTTCGCCCCCGCCTGGAACAACCGCGCACGGGGGTTGTGAGCCACCACCAGGATCGGTGTGAACGTCTGACCGCGCGTCAGGTTGGTGACGGTAACCTTGAGAAAGTCCTCGTCGTGATCGTCGTCGTCGGCGGCGGCAAGCGGCGAAACGAAAATCGCGGCAGCGATCAGTAAGGGTCTGACAATCGGCTTGAGCGACATGACTGTGCCTCCTTGGGCTGGTACGAAGGGGCTCGAGCGTTTGGCCCGGAGCTGCGCCGTACGTTAAGGAGGCCGGTTCACATCGCGGTCACCGATTTATCACGTTTCGATCACGCGCCGATTACTGCTGAGCGGGCGCCTCGTCGCCGCCGCCGCGGCGCGTGCCGCCGCCGATCGATTGCATGAGGTTGCTGGCCCCGAGGATCGCGGCCGGCCCCTCGAAGCCGCCGGTTTCGCCCTGCACGTAGACGTTGGGAATCTTCACGATGCTGGGGTTGCTCACGGCCGCCGTCAGGACCTTGTCCAGGACGGCCAGCTGATACACGCGGTTCTCGCCCAGCACATCGCGCTGAGCCTGCTGGCCGCGGGCGATTTCGATCAGGCGCAGCTTCTCGCCTTCGCCCCTGAGGTGCAGCTGCTCCTTTTCGAGCTCTGCGACCTGCACGGCGATCTGCGCCCGCACCAGCTCGCCCTGCTGATCGGCGGTAGAGCGGCTTTTCTCCACGGCGATGCGCTCCTGCTGGGCGACGCGTTCGCGCTCGTAGGTGACCTCCAGCTGATCGGCCAGCTGTTGGCGCTGGCGCGCGACCAGCAGCTCCGGCGGTATCGCCGGGTCGCCGAAACGGACCTCCTTGATCGCCACGCCCGCTTTGTGGCCCTCGGGAAAAATCGCTTTTTCGACCAGCGTCTCCAGCTCGTCACGTTTGTTGATCAGGTCGAGCGCGCGACGCCCCGGGCCGCCGCCCACGTTGCGCACGATGGAGCGTAATGCGGGGGTGACTATCCGGTCCTCGACTTCCTGCAGGCCGCCCACAGAGGCGATCACCCGCGGTGCGTCAGCCGGGTCGACCTGCACTACCACACGCACGTCGAGCGGAATGCGCCAGCCTTCCACGGTGACGATGATCGCCTGGTCCGCGGCGTTGTCCGGCTTGGGTATGTGCTTGGACTTGGCCTGCTGGTGGATCTTGCCGTCGTCGCTGACGGTCAGATCGATACGCCGCTTTTCGTAACCGCCGATGTACACCCAGGTACGCGCCCGCGTCGGTATGATGGTGGGCGTGTAGGCTTCCCGGTTGAGGTAGTAGCGCCCGGGCAGCAGCGATTCCCTCCACACGCCGACGCAGCCCCTCGGTACCAGCGGCACGGAAAGCGCCTGTCCAGAGGCGGAGTCGCCGCTGTGTGACGTCTGCTCCGACGTCGGGCAGTCGTCACGCTCGGTGACGTTCGATTTTATCACCGCCACCTGTCCCGCCTCCACGTTCAGCGCGGGCTGCAGCGCGACCTCGAAGAGGTAGCGGTTAATGCGGTAGGTGCCCGGTTTCAGCACATTGAGCTGCGGGCCTTTCTGGCCGCCGTTACGCAGGAAATGGTTGGCGTCGAGCATTTTCTGGAAGTCGCTTTCCGCCCAGCCGGAAGCGATGAACTGGTTCTCCGCCAGCGGTTGGCCGTCGCGTGCGGTGATGAAGCCGTAGCTGCCCTGCGGCACTTGCACGACCGGATATTCCTCGAAGGCGTACAGCACGTTCACCAGTGGAATCAGGTGAAAGCCCGGACCCAGAATCGTCGCCTGCGGTCCCTTTTCGCCGTCGAACGCGAGGATCTGCCCGGGGCGCATGTCGGAGGCGAAGTAGATCCGCTTCAGGTGGCCGATCTTGTCCTGGTCGACGGTGACGAAGGACGTAGAACCGATAAGAAACAGCGCGATCGCCCAGGGCACCCAGGCGGTCCAGCGCGGAATCGAGAAACGCCCTATCCGACGGATGCTGTAGAGCAGGACACCGAGGATAATGAAAACGGCCAACAGTACGAGGTGACTCATCGCTGCTCCCTAAGCCTGTGATCGGCAGGTTGATGGTACGGAGGACGAGGACGGAGGACAGGAGACAGGCAATCTTCATGCCGCCCGCCGTGGCAACTTTCCAGCGCGTGCGCGGTGCCCGCCCTCTCAGGAAAGCCTTTCCAGGCAGATCGGACGATCGGGTGGGTGAGCGCAGCTTGCGCCAGGCTCCATGGCCTTTCGTGCTGTGTGCGGGCTAGGCGGCCTGACGCGGCAGCGGCAGGTGAAAGTCGAACTGCGTGCCGCGGTCGAGCCGGCTGTGCACGCTGAGCTTGGCGCCGTGCAGCTCGACGATCCGTGAGGCGATCGCCAGACCGAGGCCGCTGCCGGTGCCGGAGCGCTGCTCGGAGTCGATGCGGTAGAAGCGCTCGAAAACGTAGGGCAGGTCGACCGCCGGTATTCCGGCGCCGTCGTCGATCACTTTCACGCTGACCCCGTCGTCGTCGGTGCCCAGCACGACCACCACCGACCCGCCCCCGGACGTGTGGCGCAGCGCGTTCTCGATCAGGTTGTCCAGCACCCGCTCGATCATGCCGATATCGGCCTCCGCGAACAGCGCACGGTTGGTGAACTCGGCGCGCAGCCGCACGCCTTTGCGCTCCGCTTCGAGGCCGAACTTCTGAATCACGTCCTGGACCAGCTCGGTCAGGGAGAAGGGCTCCGGGTGCGGGCGCGTCTCGCGCGAATCCAGACGCGCCAGCTCGAAGAGCTCCTGAATCAGCACGCTGAGCTGCTCGGCGTGGCGCAGCGCAGTGGCGAGATAGGTGCGACGCTCGCTTTCCTGCAGCTCCGCCTCCTTTACCTGCAGGGTCTCCAGGTAGCCTTGCAGCGACGCCAGCGGGGTGCGCAGATCGTGCGAGACGTTGGCCACCAGTTCGCGCCTCAGCGCGTCGGTGTCGCGCAGCTCGTCGACCTGCGCCTGAATGCGCGTTGCCATCTCGATGAAGTTGCTGGTCAGCCGGTCGAGCTCGTCGGGGCGGTCCCCGGCCGGCGGCGGTATCGCCACCGGCTCGGTGAAATCGGTCTGCTTCAGCGCGTCCATCGCGGCACTCAGCCGGCGCAGACGGCGCGTCAGGAAAGCGAACACGGTCAATGCCGTGAGCAGCCCGAAGGCCAGTGCGGCGGCGATTCCCCACGAGCTGATGCGCAGAATGTAGCTGCTGCCCAGCATCTGGCTGATGCCTTCCATCTGCTCGCTGGCGAGAATCGCGTAGATGTAGCCCCTGCGCTGGCCGCCGATCTCGATCGGTGCCACCGAGAAGGCCTTTTGCGCGCCGCGCGATCGCGGGTCGTCGCCGAGGATGGGCAGCGAAGAGCCCTCGGTCAGGAACCGTTCGATCGGTTCGACCGTGACGCTCAGCCGCTTCAGACTGTCGGGTGCCCCCGAGTACGACAACACGTGGCCGTTCACGTCGAGCAGATACAGCTCCACGCTGGGATTGATGACCATCAGCATGTGGAACACGTCCTCCAGCGCTGCGGTCTGCAGATCAGGCATGCTGCTGAGCTGCTTTTCCTCCACCACGTAGGCCGCCAGATCGTGATTCAGCCGCTGGCTGACCTCGAGCTGGTACATGTGCGCCGAGTAGGCGGTGACCGCCAGAAACACGCCGCCGATCAGGCAGAACAGCGCCACCAGGGCGATCGCGAGCTTGGTGTACAGGCTACGCATCGCCGTCGCCGCCGGACTCGGCCAGGCTGTAGCCCACGCCCCAAACGGTGCGGATGTAACGCGGGTTCGCCGGATCACGCTCGAGCTTCGAGCGCAGCCGGTTGATGTGCGAGTTCACGGTGTGCTCGTAGCCGTTGAAGCTGTAGCCCCACACCTGATCCAGCAGCTGGGCGCGCGAGAACACCCGGCCCGGCTGCTGCGCGAAATACCACAGGAGATCGAACTCCTTGGCGGTCAGGTCGACGCGCTTGCCGTCGGCCAGGACCTGGCGGCGTTCGGCATCGATCGTCAACCCGTTGATGCACACCACCGGCTGCGGGGGGGTCGCCACACCGCCGCCGCTGTGCTCGACGCGCCGCAGTATGGCCTTCACGCGCGCCATCAGCTCGGGAATGCTGAACGGCTTCGTCAGGTAGTCGTCGGCGCCGATCTCCAGCCCGAGGACCCGGTCCAGCTCCGAGGACTTGGCGGTCAGCATCAGAATCGGCGTGTGGTCGTCGCGCGCGCGGAGCTTGCGGCAGATCTCCAGCCCGCCCAGGTTAGGCAGCATCAGGTCCAGGATAATGATGTCGTAGGTTTCGGCCAGCGCCAGCCTCAGGCCGGCGTCGCCGTCGAAGGCCACGTCGACGGCACCCGAGATGTCACCCAGATGAAGCTGCAGCAGGTGAGCGATGTCTCTGTTGTCTTCGATTACCAGTGATCGTCGGTGCACGTCGTCCGTTCCCCCGGGCCTGAAGCGCCCCCGGGCCGCTGCGCAGACGCTATCGCGATACTCTCACGAAAGTGTCACGCACGGCCCGCGGGACAGGGCGTGATGGCTCGAGCCCACCACGCCGGGCGCTCGTCCGGCGCAAGTGGGAGCCGTCCCGGTATTAGACGCCTGTGCGCCGGTTTCGATCCGCGAGGCCCGCGCTGTGGCCTCATTCGGTCTGCTGGTCGCTGCTCAGCTTCTCGATTTTCTTCAGCACGCGTTCGGCGCGCGCGATGTTGTCCTTGAGCTCCTGGTTGGCGGGATCCAGGCGCAGGGCTGTCACCCAGATCGCGCGCGCGCCCTTGAAGTCACCCTGCGTGTACAGCGTCCGTCCGTCCTGCAGGCTGCGGTCCACCCGGCGCTTGATGCGCTGGTCCAGACGCACGCTGTCCTTGCGCAACGCCGGGCTCGGCTGCAGCTTGATGAGCTCGTTCAGCTGCTCGCGCGCCGCGTTGAGGTCGCCGTTCTGCATCGATCTGTTATAGCCGACGCGAAGCTCCTCGACCCGCCGTGCCTGATCGCGTTCGGTGCGTTTCTGCTTGACCGCCTGCACCTGCTTTTTCTTGACGGTGTTGGTGCGTTGCGTTGCCGCCAGCAGCCGGTCGATTTCGGCCGATCGCCCGATCGACTGGGCCACCTGCAGACATTCCGCGGCACGTTCGGTCTGGCCGGCCGCGAGGGCGTCGCGCGCGCAATTCACCAGGTGTTGCTGCGCGTCGCTCAGCATGGTACGCCGCCGTTCGACCTCCGCGGCGAGCAGCTGGTCCCGCGGACTGACCAAAGCGAGCTTCTCGAGCGCCGCGATCTCCGCCGGCAGGCCGCGCCCGCGCGCCAGCATCAGCTCGTGGTTGACCCCCCTGAGGTGCTCGCCACGCCGGCTGAGAAAACGATCGTGTGCCTGATCGAACGCCGCGCTGTCGGGCAGCTTGCGCATGCCTTCCTCAAGCTGCTGCTCGGCGTTGAACCACTGGCCGGCGTTCATCATCTGCTCGACGTCGTTGACGATCTCGGTTTCCCACGCCCGCGCGTTTTTTTCGATAGTGCCGCGCCAGCCGGTCAGGCGTTTGTAGTCGGGATGTGAGGGTTTGACCAGCGCGATCGTGTCGAGGGCGCGCGCATACTCGTTCTCGCTGAGCATCGATCCGACGCGCTGCGCGACGTCGGTGCGGTTTGCCTGATACGCGACGCAACCGGCGAGCAGCACGATTGCGCCCGCTACCATTGCGGCGCGAAGCAGCGGGTGCGGCATCAGGCGGCAGGCGACCGGCGGGGGACGGTCGGCGCCGGGCGTGGAGACAAATCGGTCATGTTTTCAGCGGACGGGCCAGATATCCGCCTGACAGACTATCAAACTTGGTTATCGGCGGCGAGCAGCTGATCGATGCCCGCGTCCATGGCGTCCTTGTACTTGCCGGTCACCTGGTTGACCACATAGGTCTGCACCGGCTCCGCCTTGCCGCGAATTTCCAGCGGCTCATGCGGTCTCGCTTTCACGCGGCGCCGGATGTCGCCGTAGTGGTAGAGGCTCTCGGTAATCAGAATCTGACCGCCACCGGCTTTTTCGGAAAGGCGTGACGCGAGGTTGACCACGTCGCCGACCACCGTGAAGTGCATCCGGTTGTCCGAGCCCAGGTTACCCGCCATCATCTCGCCGCTGTTGATCCCGACGCGGAAGAACACCGCGGGTTTCCCCTCGCGCATGCGCGTTACATTCAGTTTTTCCATCAGCTTCTTGATCATCACGCCGCAGGCGATCGCGTGGAAGCGGTGGTCGGGGTCGTCTTTCAGGACGCCGAACTGCACCATCGCGCAGTCGCCCATGAACTTGTCGATGGTGCCCTGGCACAGCTCGCTGACCCGCGCGATGTAGGTGAAATGCTCGTTGAGCATCGAGGCGATGTCGAGCGGCGACAGGTTCTCGGAAATCTGCGTGAAGCCGACGATGTCGGCAAACAGCACCGTGCCGACAACGTTCTTTCCGCCGAGCTGCACGTCGTCGATGTTGCGCAGCACCTCGCTCGCGACGTCCTCGGAGACGAAGCGCGAGAACACGTTCTCCACCTTGGACTTCGACTCCAGGCCCTCGGCCATGTGATTGAAGCCGGTTATCAGGCGCCCGATCTCGTCTTTGCGCTGCTCGTCGATGCGGTAGCGATAGTCGCCGTTTCTGATCGCCTGGGTGGCATCCAGCAGGCTGTGAATGGGGCGCGATATGCGCTTGCTCATGAAGAAAGCGGCGATGATGGTCAACAGGTTCAGCACCACCGTGGCTACCACGATGGTGCGGATGGCGTTGCGGATCGAGCGCGTCACCAGGGATCGCGACATGGTCACGACGACGTGCCCGGCTGTCAGGTCCTTGAACCGCACCGGCGTCAGGAACGACACCAGCTCGTTGCTCATGCCCTGGCCGGACAGCCAGTCGTAGCTGAAGCTGCCGCTCGGCAGCCTGGTGCTCTTGGTGTAGAGCTCGCCGATCGGCGACAGGGGCAGCAGGCCGGTCTTGGCCAGCGCCTCGCCCTTGTCCGAGAGCACCGCCGCGCCGTAGATGCTGGCGTTCTCGGCCACGTTCTTCATCAACACGCTGAGGCTGAGGCTGTCCTCGGAGAGCACCGGCTCGGTGGCCGCGTCCGCGAGCTGCTGTACCACCGTCTCGCCGTACTCGTTGAGCTGATCGCGCATCAGCTGCTGCTGGTTGTTTACCACCACGGAGCCCAGGAGACCCATGCCCACGGTGATCAGCAGAGTGATGGCGAGCGCCAGCTTGTAGGCGATCGGGATGCCCCAGCGCAGCCTGCGCGGATGGGCGAAGCGCTCGTGCTCGCTTGCCCTCAGGGCGTCGGGCGAGCCGGGCGTGTCCCGCTGCTTCACGTCAACCGCGGATTGGGGGCGGATTACGCTTCCTGAGGTGTGATTCATTGCGATTGTGGCTAGTTTACCGAAACGCCCGACGCTCAGGCCAAGATGACGGTTTCAGTCGCCCTGAACGACCGCCCGTGTCATACGCGTGCCCTTGCAAAACACGCACCAGCGCATTCTTAGCCGTTATCTTCGCGTTGGCAGGGGTGACGTCGGCCGGCGTGGGTCTCCCTGATCCGGACCGCCGGCTGGTTCCAGTCTAGCATAAGAAACAGACGCTCATACGCCGCCCTGGCCGGCTGCCGTGCCTCGCGGGGGATGGGGCCAGGGTCAGAAGTGGAAGGTCCGCCGTGCGCTCGCGATATCCGCCAGCAGGGGGGCCGGGGCGAAGCGTTCCCCGTGTCGATTCTGCAGCGACAGCAGTCGCTCATGCACCGCAGCGCTGGTTTCGCTGTCCACGTAGCGGAACGGGCCGCCGCGAAACGGTGGGAACCCGAGTCCGAACACCGCGCCTATGTCCCCGTCGCGGGGCGAGCGCAGCACGCCGTCGGCCAGGCAGTGAATCGCCTCGTTGACCATGGCGAGCGTGCAGCGTTGCGCGATCTCCGCGGCGGGTACGCTGCGTCGCTCGCTCACGCCCAGCACGGCGTACACGCTTTCGTCCACCGGTTTCGCGCCCTTGCCGCGGCGCCCGTAGGCGTAAAATCCCTTGCCGTTCTTGCGCCCCAGGCGCTGATCCTGACCCAGGCGACTGAGCGCTTCCGGGACCCGGATGCGGTCGGCGAACGCGGCCTGCGCCGTGGCGGCGACTTTTTCCGCGACGTCGATGCCGACCTCGTCGAGCAGGGCGATCGGACCGACCGGAAAGCCGAAGTCCAGCAGCGCCTGGTCGATGGCTTCGATGGCCACGCCCTCGGTGACCAGGGTGGTCGCCTCGATCATGAACGGCACCAGGATGCGGCTGGTGTAGAAGCCGACGCCGTCGTTGACCACGATCACCGTCTTACCCTGCCTGCGCCCGAGCGCGACGCACGTTGCCGTAACCCAGTCGGCGGTTTGCGGCGTTACGACGATCTCGAGCAGCGGCATCTTCTCCACCGGTGAGAAGTAGTGCATGCCGATCACCGTCTCTGGGTGCCGGCTTGCAGCAGCGATCTGCGCAATCGGCAGCGCTGAGGTGTTCGAGGCAAAAATCACCTCGTCGGGCCCCAGCGCCTCCACCTCGCGCAGCATCGAGCGCTTGAGCTCCAGATTCTCGTACACCGCCTCGATCACGAGCGGTGCATCGTGCAGGCCGCTGAAGTCGGTGGTCGCGGAAAGCCGCCCCAGGGTCTGCTGCATTGCGAGCGGCGTCATGCGTTTGCGCCGCACGCGCTTGCGTAACCGGCTGTCCACGTAAGCCAGGCCGTGGGCGACGCCCGCCGCGTCCCGGTCTTTGAGGCGCACGTGCGTGCCGGCGTTGAGCACGCTGACATAGCTGATACCGGCACCCATCAGTCCCGCGCCCAGGACGCCGACTTTGCCGATTTCGCGCGGCTGCGCATC
>JAHELT010000182.1:0-7147 GCA_024644045.1 Chromatiales bacterium
CGTGGCGCCTCAAGCCTCAGCTTCCGCAACGCTCTTGCTGCGACCGGCGCTTTCCTGCACCAGCTTGACGATCAACTGACGATTGGACACATAGTAGGTTTTCGACGCGCCTTTCACGACGGTTTTTGCAGTGCCGACTTCGATCACTTTTCCCTTTATGTCGTCGATCTCAATGGTGCTGCCGGCCTTGAACAGCTCACGGGCGTAGACACCGGCAATAATGTTGGCGGCGATCTCGCGGGTGCCCAGGCCGAGCGACAGCGCAACAGCCGCGCCCACCGACAGCAGCAGGATCGAGACCGCGAAGTTCAGCAGCTCGGTTTCGATCTCGAGCTGGCCGATCGCGAGCGAGGCTACGACCACCACCAGCAGCGAGTATACCGCCGTACCGAGCCCGCGCGCGTAGCTGAGGTTCATGCTCTCGCCGACGCCTTGCACGGCGCCGCGGATGAATTTGGCCAGAAACAGGCCGATCAGCACGACGAGCGCGGCGCCGAACACCTTGGGCAGGTAAAGCACGAAATCGTCGATCGTAGCCGATACCCGCGGCAACCCGAGCACGTCGGCGGCGGACACCAGAAAGGTGAGCATGATCAGCCAGAAGCCCACCAGCCCGATCAGTTGCGAGGCTTCCGACATCACACCGATGTTCGCCAGGATGTTGGCTACGCCGGCTTTCTCGCTGAGCTTGTTGAAGCCGATCTTGGCCAGGAATTTGGCCAGCACGAAGCGCAGGAAACGTGCTACGAAGTAACCGACAACGACGATGATCACCGCCGAAATGAGGTTCGGTACATAACTCACGACCTTGGTCCACAAGGCCGTCATCGGGCTGAATATCGCCTGTTGCAAGGCCTGAATGTCATTCATGGCTGGAGTCTCCTGAGGGTTTGGCGGCGCGCAGGGCGTGCTTGCCCAGCAGCGCGAAGAGCGGCGCCGCGATGACGGCCAGCACCGACCATAGACGCGCGCACACGAAGCTCACGCCATCGACAAGCGCCACGTGCGTCGAGGCGCGGGCTACCGCCTGCTCGACGCGTTGTTCGCTGTCTGCCACCTCGTCGGCGTTGAGCGTCCGGGAAATGATCTGGTCCTGTTCCGACATCGGGGGTAGTCCCACGGTTGGTGTACACGCGGTTATAGACGGCCCGGCCAGCACGAAAGTCACAATCGATCCGGCGGCTGTACCTCGACGCCGGGTAGTGCCGCGATGCATGCGACAATGCAGGGTGGCTGATGCAGCCGGATGTGACTTTTCGACACCGAGGCAGGTCTAGAGACGAGCGGCAGCGCAAACGCCCCTGCCAGGCAGACAATGGAGGAGCGGAGATGACTGATGACACCGGCCTGTTGGCGGCGTTTGTACTGGATGGGCAGGGAGGCGGGCGCGCGCTCGACTGGCAGGGTATCGAAGGCTGGAAACCGGAGCAGGGCGTGCTCTGGGTGCACCTGGACCGCACTGCCCCGTTCGCGCGCGAATGGGTTCAAGCCCGCAGTGGCATCGACGAGGTGACCGCCGAGACCCTGCTGGAAAGCCAGGGCAACCGGCCGCGCGTGCAGCGTGTCGACGACGGCCTCCTGATCGTGCTGCGAGGGTTGAACCGGGTCGAAGGCGAGAACGCCGACGATATGCCCGCCATGCACATGTGGGTGAACGAGCATCAGATCGTGACCCTGCGCCGCCGCCGCCTGAAGGCCGGCACCGAGCTAGCAGAGGCGGTCGAGGTCGGGCGCGGTCCTGCCGGACCCAGCGCTTTCATCGTGCACATGGCTGAGCGGCTGAATGACCCGCTGAGCCCCGTGGTTCGCGACATCGACGACGCGATCGACGCGTTGCAGGAGCAGGTGCTGATGGCCTACGAGCCGACACTGCGCCGCGAGCTGCAGGCGGCCCGCCAGGCGGCGATCAATTTCCGCCGCCATATCGCGCCTCAGCGCGACGCGCTTTCCCGCCTGCAGGCCGAACCGGTACCCTGGCTGCAACCCGTTGACCGCGCGTACCTGCGCGAGATTGCCGACCACACGGCCCGTTATGTGGAAGACCTGGACGCGGCTCGCGAGCGCGCGAACGTCGCGCAGGACGAGCTCAACAACCAGCTCGCCGAGCGCATGAACAAGACCATGTACGTGCTGACCGTGTTTTCCGCGCTGCTGCTGCCGCCGTCCCTGCTCACCGGTCTGTTCGGGATCAACGTCGGCGGAATGCCGGGGGTGGAAAAGCACTATGCCTTTTACGTCGTGTTAATCGCGTTGCCGTTACTCGCCGCGATCCAGTTTATAATCTTGCGCCGTTTACGGTGGATTTGACAGAACCATGGCTGAAAAACAAATAGACCTGGTTGCACTGGGGACGCAGTACTCGGAAGCAGCGCTGCAGTGGGTGGAGCTGAACGTACTGGTGGTCGACAACGCCGTGCAAGCCGGCGTCGTGCTGAGCACACTCGCCGTTGCGTTGCTGCTGGGGCCACGGCTGCGAGATGCGCTTCAGCCCCGGACCGGCGGGCGCGTCGGCAGCGTGGTAATGGGGTTGGTGGGACGAGTCGCGGTTCATGCAGTGCCGGTGGTGTGGTTGCTGGGTCTGTGGGTGGCGCTTGTCGTTGCGGCCCAGGCCGGCTGGCCGCGCCACATCATTCAGATTGCGGCCAGCCTGACCAGCGCGTGGGTCGTGATCCGCATTGCCACCGGTCTGATCAGGAATCCGGCCTGGTCCAAAGTCATCGCATGGATTGCCTGGACGCTGGCCGCGCTCAGTACGCTCGGGCTGTTCGAGGCCAGCGTCGATCTGCTGGACAGCCTTGCCATCACGTTGGGCAGTACGCGCATATCGGCTTTGACGGTGATCAAGGGTGTGCTCGCGCTCGCAGTGTTGTTGTGGATAGCGTTCGGCGCTTCAAACATTCTCGAGTCGCGCATCAACCGCGCGCCGAACCTGACACCGTCGGTACAGGTGCTGTTCGGCAAACTGATCAAGATCGTGTTGCTGACGATAGCCTTCCTGATCGCGATCGACGCGGTCGGTATCGACCTCACCGCACTGGCGGTGTTCGGCGGTGCACTCGGTGTCGGTATCGGTTTCGGGTTGCAGAAAATCGTTGCCAATCTGATCAGCGGCGTGATCCTGCTGCTCGACAACTCGATCAAGCCCGGCGATGTGATCACCGTCGGCGAGACTTACGGCTGGATCGTCTCGCTCGGCGCCCGCTACGCCGCGGTGCGCACCCGGGACGGGATCGAACACCTGATCCCGAACGAAGATCTGATCGTGCAGCGGGTGGAGAACTGGTCGCACAGCGACAAGGCGGCGCGTCTCAAGATACCGATCGGCGTTCACTACCAGGCGGACGTGCGCCTGGCCATCAGGCTGTGTGTGGACGCGGCGGGCCAGGTGCAGCGGGTGTTGAAGGACCCCGAACCGCGCTGCCTGCTGAAAGGCTTCGGCGACAGCTCGGTCGATCTGGAGCTCAGAATCTGGATCGACGATCTACCGAACGGGCGCTCCAACGTCATCAGCGAGGTGCTGCTCCACGTGTGGGACCGGTTTCACGACAACAATATCGAGATCCCGTACCCGCAACGCGACCTGCATCTGCGATCGTCCGCGATACCGTTGGCGGGCAACGGCGGCGCCTGAGCGGCTGATCGCTACGGGGGCGTTGCCTCGCTCAGCCTTTGCCCCGCGTGCGCGTCTTGTTCGCCTTCGCGTTCTTCTCGATGAACGCGACGATCATGGACGCCACGTCTTTGCCGGTGGACGTCTCGATGCCTTCCAGCCCCGGTGAGGAATTCACTTCCATCACCACCGGGCCGTGATTTGAGCGCAGCAGATCGACACCCGATACGTTGAGGCCCATCTTCTGCGCCGCACGCACTGCGGTGGACCGTTCCTCCGGCGTGATCTTCACCAGACTGGCGGTGCCGCCGCGATGCAGGTTGGAGCGGAACTCCCCCGCCTTCGCCTGGCGTTGCATGGCGGCAACCACGCGGTCGCCGATCACCAGGCAGCGCAGATCAGACCCGCCGGCCTCCTTGATGAACTCCTGCAGCATGAAGTTCGCGGCCAGATTCTTGAACGCGTCGATCAGGCTTTCTGCGGCTTTCTGCGTTTCCGCCAGCACCACGCCTTTACCCTGGGTGCCTTCGAGAAGTTTGACCACCAGCGGGGCGCCGCCTACCAGCTTGATCAGGTCCTTGGTGTCGTCCGGGTGGCTGGCAAACCCCGTCAGCGGCAGGCCGATCCCGGCGCGCGCCAGGATCTGCAGCGAGCGCAGCTTGTCGCGCGAGCGCGTGATCGCCACCGATTCGTTGAGCGGATAGGTGCCCATCATCTCGAACTGGCGCAGCACCGCCGCGCCGTAAAAGGTCACGGAAGCGCCGATACGGGGAATCACGGCATCGAAAGGTTCCAGCGCCTTGCCCTTGTAGTGCACGCTTGGCCGATGCGAGGCAACGTCCAGATAGCATTTGAGCGTATTCAGCACCGTCACCTCGTGGCCGCGTGCTTCGCATGCCTCGACCAGCCGACGCGTCGAGTACAACTTCGGGTTCCGAGACAATACCGCAATGCGCATAGCTTGGCTCCTTGAACGGGTTTGCAACCAGGGTGTCCGGCGCGCGGTCGCACCGCTCAGACCCGACGCGTGCCGCGACTTCTTGACGGTTTCGGGGTTAGACGCAGGCCGGGCAGCGAAGGTCACACCGCAAATACGCGCCGTTGCCTCCAGCGCGCATGCAACCCGTTCATCGACCGCGCATCGGCTATACTGCGCTTGCCGCGACCGGGGCTACCGGCGCGGGCGATTTTCCAAAGGAGGTTGCAGTCTCATGCCGATCGTTGAGCGTGACCCTTGGCGTGTACAGTATTTCGAAGGCGTGGTGTGCCCCGACAGTGTCGTCATCCCGACCGACGATGAGCATGCCTACGAGCTGTACCCCGAGCACCGCTGGATCTACAACAAGCTGCTCGTGTGCGATACCCAGCGAATCGCCGGCGCGCCGCACGGCGTACCGCCGCCCGCGTTCCCGGTGTTCAGCAAGCCGATCTACAACATGCACGGCATGGGCGTCGGCGGTCGCGTGATTCACGATGC
This sequence comes from Chromatiales bacterium, assembly GCA_024644045.1. Lineage (GTDB taxonomy): Bacteria > Pseudomonadota > Gammaproteobacteria > JAHELT01 > JAHELT01 > JAHELT01. Next base: position 5,088 of record JAHELT010000182.1, read on the forward strand.
GGAGGAGTTCGCAGCGAGCCAGCATGCCGGGCACATGTGGATGGAGCTCATGCACGGCGAGCACGTCAGCAGCGACGTGGTGCTCCTCGGCGGCGAGGCGCAGTGGTGGCGGCACACCGTGGGACAGGCGCTGGGCGACGGTGTGTTCGACTACTGGACCGTGCTCGCCGAGGAACGGCCGGAGCTCGAGGACTACTGCGGTCAATGGCTGCGCCAGCACCTCCGGGGTTACAGCGGCGCCGCGAACCTCGAGACGATCGGCGGTAAGATCATCGAGGTGCACCTGCGTTTCGCCGACCAGTGGCCGGATCTCTACGGACGCGGCTGGCTGGACGCCATCGTCGAGCTCTACGCCCGGCGCCGCTGGCGTTACCCCGACGACGACCGGCAAACCGGTTACAGCGTCGTGCTGTTCGGTGCACATGGTGTGCAGTACACATCGCCGCCTGATGCACTACTCGCGGAGATCCGCCAGCGCCCGGGCATCACCAGCGTGCAGATCACGTTCCATGAGGATATCCCGGTAGCGCAGCATGCCATGCCCCCCGGCGGGTTTCGTCTGGCCATCGTCAACTGCCGCGATCTCGAAGCCGGGCTGCGCGCGAGAGAGGACCTGGCGCTGAGCTTCTGGTCCGCGCAGGCGCTGGGTGCCGCGCGCGCTTCCTGAGCCGGCATGTATACCCGCGCCAGCGACCTGCCCAACCCGGTGCAGGAAATCGAGAACGTATTCATTCTGCTGGACGATGGGTGTCGCCTGGCCGCTCGGATCTGGTTACCCGCGGACGCGCCGACGCGGCCGGTGCCCGCGTTGCTCGAATACATCCCTTACCGCAAACGCGACTTCATGCGTGTGCGCGACGAGCCGATGCACCGTTACTTCGCCGGGCACGGGTATGCGGCGGTGCGGGTCGACCTGCGTGGCTCCGGGGACTCCGACGGCGTGCTGGAAGACGAGTACCTGCCGCGTGAGCGTGAAGACGCGCTTCAGGTAATCGACTGGCTCACCCGGCAGCCGTGGTGTGACGGGGCGGTCGGCATGACCGGCATCTCCTGGGGTGGTTTCAATGCACTGCAGGTAGCCGCACACGCGCCGCCGGCGCTCAAGGCGGTTATCAGCCTGTGCGCAAGCGACGACCGCTACGCGGACGACGCGCACTATGCCGGCGGGTGTCTGCTGACCGAGAACCAGAAATGGGGCACGGTGCTGTTCGCGATCAACGCGCTGCCGCCGGACCCGGAACTGGTCGGCGACCGCTGGCAGGCCATGTGGCGCGAGCGCCTGGAGCACGATCAGCCGTTTCCCGCGCTGTGGCTGGGCCACCAGCACCGCGACGCTTACTGGGCGCAGGGGTCGATCTGCGAGGATTTCGCGGCCGTGCGCTGTCCCGTTTATGCCATCGGCGGCTGGGCGGACGGTTACAGCAACGCGGTGATGCGGCTGCTTTCCGGCCTCGAGGTCCCGCGCAAGGGCCTGATCGGCCCCTGGGCGCACGCCTTTCCGCACCTTGGCGTACCGGGCCCGGCCATCGGCTATCTGCAGGAAGCACTGCGCTGGTGGGATCACTGGCTGCGCGGTCGCGACACCGGGCTCATGGATGAGCCGATGCTGCGGGCGTGGATGCAGGAGCGGGTTGCACCCGAGCCGTTCCACGACACGCGGCCGGGACGCTGGGTCGCCGAGGGGGAGTGGCCGAGCCGTCACCTGCAGCGCCGGGTTCTGCACCTGCACGCGACGCCCGGCCTGGCGGCGGAGCCCGCCCCGGGGGATACGCTGGAAATCAGCTCGCCGCAATCGGCGGGGCTGGTCGGCGGCGAATGGTGCGGCTTCGGCGAGGAGGGCGAGGCCCCGCTCGACCAGCGAGCGGACGACGGTAAATCCCTGGTGTTTGACAGCGTGCCGCTTTCGGCGGACATGGAGATTCTGGGTGCTCCGGAGCTTACGATCACGCTGGCGCTGAACCAACCGACGGGCCTGCTCGCCGCACGCCTGTGCGATGTGGCGAGCGACGGCAGCTCGGCACGGGTCACGTTCGGACTGCTCAACCTGACTCACCGCGACG
>JAHELT010000182.1:7157-9352 GCA_024644045.1 Chromatiales bacterium
ACGGGCACGCACAACCGCGCGCGCTGACACCCGGCGAGACGTATACTGTGACCCTGCGCATGAACGACATCGCACACCGTTTCGCGGCTGGCAACGTCGTGCGCCTTGCGCTGTCCACGGCCTATTGGCCGATGGTGTGGCCCTCGTCCGGGCCGGCAACGCTCACCGTGCACACGGGTGACAGCCAATTGACCTTGCCCGTGCGCGAACCGGATGCGGCCGACAACGCGCTGCCGCCGTTCGCTGCGCCGCAGGCCGCGACGCCGAGCTCTGCTCAGACGCCGCTCAAGCCGCCGCGGCTGGTGCGCTCCATCGAGCGCGATCTGCTCGGCAATGAGGTGGTCTACCGCGTGGTCAGCGAAGGCGGCGACCTCGAAGCCGGCGCCATGGCCCGTATCGAGGCGATCGACCTGGAGCTCGGGCACACCGTCGTGCGCCAGTTCTCGATTCGAGACGCCGACCCGCTTTCGGCTCGCGCGGAAATGAACGAGCGACTCATGCTGCGGCGCGGTGACTGGCGGGTGCGGGTGCAGGCGAGCACGGAAATGACCGCCAGCAACGCGCATTTCCGCATACGCGCCAGGCTCCAGGCGCACCTCGGAGAGGACGTTTTCTACGACCGCGACTGGGACGAGTGGATCCCGCGCGAGCTGGTGTGATCGGGCCGCGTGCTCATTGTCCGCTGAAGCAACGGCGGTGGGCTGCATTGACGATGTGCGCCAGCAGCTCACCGTGGCTTTCCCCGCGCAGACCCGCCATGTGCGCCAGCTTGCCGTCCCAGCACCAGGCGGGGTTCGGATTCACTTCCAGCAGCCGGGGTGTGCCCCGGGCATCGCAGCGGAAATCGAAACGTCCGTAATCGCGCAGACCCAGGCGGTTGAAAAGCACCGTGCAGGCTTCGTGCAGCCCCGCAAGCGTGTTGCCCTCCAGGCGCGCTTCGCGAAAGCGCACGTCCGTCCAGTACGGGGACTGCGGATCGGTCTTCGAGCCGTAGTCGAGCAGCCGCGGCAGATGCGCGGGCAGGGCCGTGTAGTCCACTTCCAGCACGGGCAGGAGATCGAAGCCGGCGTCCGGGTTGCCGATCAAACCGACGCTGTACTCGGTACCGGCCAGGAACTCCTGAACGATGATGTCCGCGCCCGGCATAGTGGCGCGCAGTTGCGTGAGGTACTCGGCGGCTTGCGCGTCGTCGGACGCCAGCGAGCGCTCAGTGATGCCAACGCTGCCGTCTGCGCGGTTCGGCTTGATAAACACCGGGAATTCCAGGAGCGGCAGCGCGGCGCTGGGTGTCAGCAGCGCTTCCCGCGGCACGGCAACGCCCTGGGCGTCTGCGAGGGCGCGCACCAGTGCCTTGTCATAACAGATTCCGAGCGCCACCGGTCCGGAGCCGCTGTACGGCACACCCAGCATCTCCAGGCAGGCGGTCACGTGCAGCTCATGCCGTGCTTCGTTGCGAAATCCGGTGTCGCAGAAGTTCAGCACGAACTCGGGCGGTTCTTCCTGCAGGCGCGTCAGCAGCTGCGCGTGATCGTCCCAGTACTCGTAGGCGTAACCCTGTACCGTATCCAGTGCGGCTTTGAGTCGCTTGACCTGATCGAGATCGTCCGGCGTGAAACACTCGCCGGGTTTGGAGCGGTCCGGCAGGCGCGGATCGCCGAGCAGCACGGTGACCAGAGGCGAATGCATGACGTTTCCCGCGGCGCCACTCATGAAGCTTTTCCGCGGCTGTCGGCGCCGTAGCGCTCCCGCAACCTCACCGGCTTGGCGGCGCGGCGCTTGCGCAGCCGGATGTTGAGCATCTCCACGCAGACCGAGAATGCCATGGCGAAATACACGTAGCCTTTCGGCACGTGATGGTCGAAACCGTCGGCCACCAGAACCACGCCGATAACCACCAGAAAGGACAGCGCGAGCATCTTGACCGTCGGATGCGACGAGACGAACTCGCCGATGGCGCGCGCAAACACCATCATCAGTGCGACCGAGGTGATGACCGCGGCAACCATGACCGCCAGTTCATCGACCATGCCGACAGCAGTGATGATCGAGTCCAGCGAGAACACCAGGTCGATCAGCATGATCTGCCCGAGCACGGCGGCGAAACTTGCCGGCACGCGCGCAGTGCCCGTGTCCGACTCCCCCTCGAGCAGTTGATGAATCTCCGCGGTGGCTTTCCAGAGCAGAAACAGCCCGCC